>NZ_LJHP01000009.1:0-20098 GCF_001295965.1 Blastomonas sp. AAP25 | reverse complement strand
ATGTGGGGAGGGTGGCGCATATGCCCCTCTCCCCGACCCTCTCCCCTTAAGGGAAGAGAGAGTTTTTCAGCATGCAAATCTGGGTCGGCCTTGGCAATCCCGGCGCGGAATATGCGATGCACCGGCACAATGTCGGCTTCATGGCGCTCGATACCATTGCCGATGTCCACGGCTTCGAGCCCCCCAAGCGCCGCTTCCAGGGTTGGGCCATGGAAGGCAAGCTGGGCAGCGAAAAGCTGCTGCTGCTCAAACCCGCAACCTTCATGAACAAGTCCGGCCAGGCTGTGGGAGAGGCGATGCGCTTCTTCAAGCTCGAGCCTGAAGCCGTCACCGTCTTCCACGACGAGCTCGACCTCGCGCCGTTCAAGGTGAAGGTCAAGCGCGGCGGAGGCACCGCCGGGCACAACGGCCTGCGCTCGACCGAACAGCATATCGGCCCCGAATTCCGCCGCGTGCGCATCGGCATCGGCCATCCCGGCAACAAGGACCGGGTCACCGGCCATGTGCTGGGCAACTATCACAAGACCGAACTCGACGACCTCACCGACATGCTCGGCGCCATCGCCGCCGAAGCTGCATGGCTGGCGAAGGGCGACGACGCACGCTTCATGAACGACGTGGCGCTGCGGCTGCAGGAATGAACGCGATGGCGAATCGTCGCTCGAACAACTCCGGCACCTGGCTGCTGCTCGCCTATGCCGTCGCATCGCTTGTCGCCGTGCTCAGCGGTGCAGCAACGATGGTCTTGACTGGAATACCGGCCATCCGCTGGTCGCTGACGCTTGCAGCCTGGGGTGTCGGCGCGCTGCTGGCATATGGTATCGTCAAGGCAAGACCGCGCGGCATGGCATGGCCGGTGATTGCCATCGGCGGCGCGGTGACGGTCGCTGCGACCCTTGCGGGGCCCGATCAGCTGGGTGTCCATCGCTGGCTCGCCATCGGGCCGGTGTTCGTCAATGCCGCAGCCGTGGCTCTGCCCGCAGTGATCGTCGCGCTCGCGCGGATGGGACAGAGCAACCGGCTGGCCCAGGCGGTCGCCCTGGGTGTCGCGGCCATTCTGGCGCTTCAGCCCGATGCGTCACAGGCCTGGGGATTTGCCTTCGCTTGCCTCGCCTGGTTGCTGCCTGATCGCGCGCCCAGCATAGCGGTTCAGGCCGTGGTCCTGATTGCGCTTGCTATCATCGCGACCTTGAGTCCCGATCCGCTGATGCCAGTACTCGAGGTCGAGCAGATCGTGTCGTTGGCGCTGTCCGTTCACCCGGCGCTCGCGGCACTGGCCGTTGCTGCGCTGGCGACACTGCCTGTGATCATCTGGAGGCTTGGCTCGGGCGGTCGTGCGTCCCGCGCGCTTGCGCTTTATGGTGCAGCAATCAGCATCGCCCCTGCATTTGGCTGGTTCCCCATGCCATTGGTGGGCGCCGGCATGAGCTTTCCGCTCGGTTTGTGGATTGGCGTTGCACTGTTGGCGCAAGGCGGCAGGAGCGTCTCTCCCGGGCCAGACGGGTTGTTCAGGGACCGTGACGCGTAACTGTCATCTAGTGCGCGCCAATTCGTCATCGATCTGCCATCATGATCGCTTGAGAAACAGGCATCACCGCCGAGCGCCGGGACAGCACGGGGTTGATCGCGGCAGCATCTGACTGATTCTCGGGGGAATTGCCTTGTCACACCTGACCGACGCCGCGCGCGCGCCTTATCGCACCGACACCCTTGATTTCGATCCATCGAACAGCCTGGAAGCGATCGTCGCTGCCAATCCCTCGCGCCGCCGGATACTCACCAACGGCCTGATGGGTCTTGTGCTCGCACCGATGGTGGCCAATTGCGGCGGCGACAATGGCGCTGCGGGGAACCCGGTAACGCTGCCGCCCACCGCCGGTCCGGCGCCGACGCCTGCTCCCACCCCGGCCCCGGCCCCCAGCTTCTCGATCAGCTTCAATTCGGTGCCGGCCAACCAGAACGACCGGGTGACCGTCCCCACCGGCTATGAGGTCAACGTCCTGCTCAAGGCCGGTGATCTGATCGTGCCCGGAGGGGCGGCCTTCAACGGATCCTTCCCGACACCGGGCCAGGCAGAAAACTGGGCAGGCGGCAACCATGACGGCATGGAGCTGTTCGCAATTCCCAGTGTCGATCCCAACACCGCAGGCTTGCTCGCGGTGAACTTCGAATATCCTGATTTCAACATCCTGATGAGCGATGCCGAAGCTACCGCGGTCCAGGCGAATCCGGCAGCGGCCACAGCCACGCAGCGCCAGCTCGCGCTGTCAGCGGTCGGCGTGGGTGTGGTGGAAATCCAGCGCGGAGCAGACGGCAAATGGTCCGTGGTGGCCAATTCGCGGTTCAACAAGCGCTACAGTGGCAATTCCAACTATCGCGCGGGCGGTCCTGCTGCCGGTCTGCTCAGCACCAATATCAAGGGAACGCTGAACAACTGCGCCAGTGGACGGACCCCGTGGAACACCTATCTCACCTGCGAGGAAACCACCGACAACTACATCGACCCCAGCCAGCCTGCGGAAAATTATGGTTGGGTGGTCGAGATCGACCCGTTCCTGGAGCTTGCGCCGCCGACCAAGCGCACCGCGATGGGCCGCTTCGACCACGAGAACACCGCGTTCATGGCCAACGCCGATCGCCGCGTCGCCTTCTACATGGGCGATGATGCGACGCCGGGCTGCATCTACAAGTTCGTCTGCGATCGGGCGTTCAGCGCGACCAGCCGCGCAGCGAACATCGATATGCTCGATGTCGGTCAGCTCTTTGTCGCGCGATTCAACGCCGATGGCACCGGCGAATGGCGCCTGCTCCAGCAGGGCCAGAATGGCCTCGTTGTCGGCGCGCGTGATCCGGGCAACATCAGCCAGAGCACGACCCCGCCCACGCCCACCGTCGTCGATTTCCGTAACCAGGCCGATGTCCTGATCAACACAAAGTCGGCGGCGCGCGTTGCCGGTGGAACGGTGATGGATCGACCCGAATGGATCACCGTCGCCCCCGACAACACCGCCATTTTCGTTGCGCTGACAAACAACTCGGGTCGCCGGGTTACCGATGCCACCAATCCGCGCGTCACCAACCGCCACGGGCACATTCTGAAGATGCGCGAATCGGGCGACTCGCCGCTGGCTGGGTCGTTCACCTGGGAGCTGTTCCTGCTCGCAGGGGATCCCGCGCTGGCCTCTGGCGGCGCGAACCTCACCGGCAACATCAACGGCGACACCTTCTCCAGCCCAGATGGCATCCGCATCGACCCGCAGGGTCGCATGTGGGTGCAGACCGATCACTCGGTCCCAGGGACGTCGGGGGTCACGGGCGTGACCATCGACCAGGCCTTCGGTCATAACGCAATGTTCCATGTCGATCAGAAAACGAAACAGTCGAAACGGTTCCTGGTTGGGCCGCTCGGCTGCGAAATCACCGGGATTGCCTATACGCCCGGCCTCACCGACTTCTTCATCAACATCCAGCACCCTACCGGTAACTGGCCGGTTAATGGTGAAAAGCCACGATCCTCGACCATTGTTGTGACGCGCACGGACAAGCAGCCCGTGGGCAATTGAAGCATGCAGATCCCGTCGCCGGCATCGTTCGGCGGCGGGATCGCGGCGCTAACGCGTCGTCCTGCCAAATCGCGATTCAAGCCAGCCTACCGCAAAACCCAGTATGGCTGGAGCATCGACTACCAAGGTGGGCGCGGCACCGATTTGTCCCTGCCATCCGCCGCCCGCAGCGACAAAGTCGCGGACAACTTCCTCGAAATAGTCGTCATCGAGCCCATCCACCACGGGATTTCCGGTGTCGAACTCCTCGACTCTGCGCCAGATCGTCCCGCCATCGGGATTGGCAAAGGGCACATCCCAGCGCACAATTCGCTTGCCCGGAATGCTGGCCAGATGCTCGGCATGGTGGAGCAGCGTCATTGTCTCCCAGGGCGCGCCGATCATCATCACCTTGCCGCGCGCTTCGACTAGCCTGGCAAGCGGGGTGCCGGAGCCATAGCCATAATCGATCGGGTGCGGATCGATCAGCCAGCGCGCCTTCGCCCCCAGCGCGGTCATCGACGGGCCGGGACTGGCGCTACGAAGCGCGCCGGGCGTGGTGCGCAGGAATTCTGGAAATGCGCCATTGTCGCGGATCGCGCGCGAGCGCGCCGGATCGAACGGCAGCACATGCGCGCGCCATTGCGGCAGGATATGCCCTTCCTCGTCGCACGCCCATTCAGGGGCGCCCTCCCAGTCGGCATAGGCCATCACCGTCCCGGCATCGCCGACCACCTGCCGAAGCGCGGCGATCAGCGTGTCCGGCCCGCCGATCATCGGACCGATGCTGCGCAGCCCGGCATGGACCATGACGATATCGCCCGGCGCAAGGCCAGAGGCCGACAGATCGGCGACAAGATGACCGAGGGTGACCAGAGGCGCCATGCAGGCATATCTATTGCGGTCGATGCCAATGACAAGCCACCAGTGCGCAGGCCCGACCGTCAGGCTGGAGTTGATCGTCCGATGGCGCTAAGGGCGCGGCCTCGGCAAAGACGAAGGCACTTCCATGATCTCTGCATCCCCCTATCTTGATGTCAGCGCGGAGGCGGGGCGGGATTTCATGATGCGCGCGATCGCCGGCCCGGTCGTGATGCTCAACCTGTTGCGGTTCCGAGCAGAGGCGGACTATTCGGCGACACCGGAGCTTGCACCGGATGCGCCGATCAGCGGACGCGACGCCTTCCTGCGCTATTTCGAGCACACGCTGCCCTTCCTGCAGGCGAGCGGCGGGTCGGTCGAGTATCTGGGTGATGGCGGAGCGTGGCTGATCGGGCCTGCAGGGGAACGCTGGGACGCGGTCATGCTGATCCGTCAGGCGAGCGTCGAAGCCTTTATTGCGTGGAACGGAGATGCCGCCTATCTGGCCGGAATTGGCCACCGTACGGCGGCGCTGGAAGATTCGAGATTGCTGCCCACCACGGCACACACATTCGGCAAGGACTGATCAATGGGTTTCAAATGCGGTATTGTCGGGCTGCCGAATGTCGGCAAGTCCACCCTGTTCAACGCGCTCACCGAGACGCAGGCGGCGCAGGCGGCGAATTATCCGTTCTGCACGATCGAGCCCAACGTCGGCAACGTCGCGGTGCCCGATCCCCGGCTCGACAAGCTCGCCGCGATCGCGGGAAGCCAGAAGATCATCCCCACCCAGCTTGCCTTTGTCGACATCGCTGGCCTGGTGCGCGGCGCATCGAAGGGCGAAGGCCTAGGCAACCAGTTCCTCGGCAACATCCGCGAGGTCGATGCCATCGTCCATGTGCTGCGCTGCTTCGAGGATGACGACATCCAGCATGTCGAAAACAAGGTCGATCCGATTTCGGACGCCGAAACCGTCGAAACCGAATTGCTGCTCGCCGATCTGGAAAGCCTCGAAAAGCGCGTTCCCGGCCTCGTCAAGCGCGGCCAGCAGGGCGACAAGGAATCGAAGATTGGCGCGTCGGTGCTCGGCAAGGCGCTCGAGCTGCTGCGCGAGGGCAAGCCTGCGCGGCTGACCGAGCCTGCCGACGAGGAAGAAGCACGCGTGCTCGCACAGGCGCAGCTGCTGACCTCCAAGCCGGTGCTCTATGTCTGCAATGTCGATGAAGGCAGCGCCGCCGAGGGCAACGCGTTCAGCGCGCGGGTGTTCGAAAAGGCCAAGGCCGAAGGCGCCGAAGCCGTGGTGGTCTCTGCCGCGATCGAGGCCGAGCTGATCACCATGGACATGGAAGGCCGGATGGAATTCCTCGCCGACCTCGGGCTCGAGGAGACCGGCCTCGCGCGCGTAATCCGCGCCGGATACGACCTTCTCCACCTGATCACCTTCTTCACCGTTGGCCCGAAGGAAGCGCGCGCCTGGACGGTCGAGGTTGGCTCTAAGGGTCCGCAGGCCGCAGGCGAAATCCACAGCGATTTCGAACGCGGCTTCATCCGCGCCGAGACTATTGCCTATGACGATTACATCGCGCTCAATGGCGAGGCCGGAGCGCGCGATGCGGGCAAATTGCGGCAGGAAGGCAAGGAATATGTCGTGCAGGATGGCGACGTGCTGCACTTCAAGTTCAACGTCTGACAAACCGGGCCTGCCGCTGCTTGGCAGGCTGTCATCGAACTGCCAGACTTGACGCCTAAGGGGGACCGATCGTCGCTCCTTGCCATGAAGGACATCGCCTGATGCTTTCCCGCCGCTTGTTCATCGCCGCCGCTCCGCTCACCCTGATCGGCGCGCCGGGCCTGTTGCGCGCGCAAAGCGTGTTCCGAACCTTTCCGTTCGCGCTGGGCATCGCCTCGGGCGACCCGTCGCCCGATGGCTTCGTGATCTGGACCCGGCTCGCGCCCGATCCGCTCGAGCAGCATGGCGGCATGGCGATGACCCCGATGCCGGTCAAATGGGAGGTCGCCAGCGACGATCGTTTCACGACCATCGTGGCGGGCGGCGAGGTGATTGCGCGGCCCGAAATGGCGCATTCGGTGCATGTCGAGGTGGCGGGCCTTCAACCGGGGCGGCCCTATTGGTACCGCTTCACCGCAGGCGGAGAGCGCAGCTTCTCAGGCAGAGCGCGCACTCTGCCGATGGCCGGCGCCGCGATGGACAAGCTCAAGTTCGGTGTGGTCGGATGCCAGAACTACGAGGACGGATATTTCGGTGCGTACAGTTATCTGGCGCGCGAAGAGCTCGATTTCGTGTTTCATTATGGCGACTATATCTACGAGTATCGCGGAAGCCCGACGCGCGCCAATTACTTCGGTGGCGGGCTGCAGGTGCCGGTGCGCCAGCATGCGGGCCAGGCGCTGTACGACATTGCCGATTATCGTCAGCGCTATGCGCAGTACAAGACCGACACCGATCTGCAGCGCGCGCACGCCGCGCACAGCTTCTTCCCCACCTTCGACGATCACGAGATCGAGAACAACTGGGTCGCAGGGATCAGCGGTGGCGACGATCCGGCCCCGGCAGAGGCGTTCGAGCTTCGCCGCGCCGCAGCGTTGCAGGCGTGGTACGAGCATATGCCGGTTCGCAAGGTCAACATGCCGCGCTTCGGTGGCGGACAGTTCCATCGCACCGCACGTTTCGGCAATCTGGCGGAAATCCAGCTGCTCGACACCCGCTCCTATCGTAGCGACCAGGCGTGCGACGATGGCTTCAAGCCGCTGTGCGAGGGCGTCAACGACAAGACTGCGCAGGTGCTGGGCGCCGAGCAAGAGGCCTGGCTAGCCAAGAACCTGTCGCGCAGCCAGGCGCGCTGGAACTGCCTCGGCCAGCAGATCATGATGATGAGCCTCGACAGGCGGCGCGCCGCCAACGAGGACACCCGCATCGCCAACATGGACAGCTGGGCCGCTTACGAGGTCCCGCGCCAGCGGATGCTCTCGCGCATGGCGGGCCTCGGCAATGTCATCGTGCTCACCGGCGACGAGCACCAGAATTTCGTCGGCGATCTGGTCCATCGTGACAAGGTGGTGGGCACCGAAATCGTCGCGACCTCGATCAGCAGCGGCGGCGACGGAGCGGACCTGCGCTATGGCAGCGAGCAGATGATGAAGGACAATCCGGAACTCAAGTTCCTCAACGACCAGCGTGGCTATGTCGTGTGCGAGGTCACCCCCGATACGTGGCTCAGCCACTTCCAGGTGGTCGACAAGGTTTCGGTCCGCGCCAACACCATGAAGCGCCGTGCCACTGCGGAGATTGCACATGGCGTTCCGGGCGCGCGGATGATGGGCCTGTCGGCATGATCGCCAGGCTGCTGGGCGCGGCGTGGCTGTGCGTACTAGCGCTGGTGCATCCCGCACTTGCGCAGGACGCCAGCCCGCCGGTCACCATCCTGATCTCCATCGACGGGATGCGCCCCGATTATCTCGATCGCGGCCTGACCCCCAACCTCACCGCGCTGAAGGCAAAGGGCGTTGCCGCTGCAATGCGCCCCAGCTTCCCCAGCAAGACCTTCCCCAACCACTACACCATCGTCACCGGCAAGCGCCCCGACCGCAACGGCATCGTCGGCAATTCGATGATCGACCCAATGCGGCCGGGGCAGATGTTCAGCATGGGCGATGCCAGACAGGCGCTCGACCCGTTCTGGTGGATCGAGGCCGAGCCGGTGTGGGTCACCGCCGAAAAGGCGGGTCTGCGCACCGCGACCATGTTCTGGCCGGGCAGCGAAGTCGCGCACAACGACGTTCGCCCGCGCGACTGGATGCGCTTTGACCAGGCGATCAGCAACGAGCAGCGGGTCAATACCGTGCTCGACTGGATGCGCCGTCCGGCGAATATCCGCCCGCGGCTGGTGACGATGTACTTCGACACTGTCGATACCGCAGGCCATCGCTTCGGCCCGGACCGTTCGCCCGAGCTCGATGCCGCGATCTCCGAGGTCGATTCGCGCATCGGCGAACTCGTCCGCGGGATCGAAGCGATGGGCGTGGCGGCGAACTTCATCATCACCGCAGATCATGGCATGGCGCAGACCGCCGAGGATCGCGTCATCCAGCTCGACGATATCCTGCCGCGCGACACCTATATCGCGGTCGAAACAGGACCCTATGCGGCGATCGAACCCGCAGCCGGCACCGACTCCAGAGTCTTTGACGCTCTGCTGCAGAAGCGCGAACATATCGTTTGCTACCGCAAGGAGGAGCTGCCCAGCCACCTGCATTACGGCAAGAACCCGCGCGTCGCGGCAATCATCTGCATCGCCTCCAACGGCTGGACGATCCTGGCGGGCCCGCCGCGGCATCCGGTGACCGGTGGCGCGCATGGCTATGACCCGGCCAATTCGGACATGCACGCATTGTTCATGGCATTCGGCTCTTCGATCCGCCCCACCGCCAGCCTGCCGCTGTTCGACAATGTCGATGTCTACCCGTTGATCGCGCGGCTGATCGGCTTTGAACCACTGCCCTCGGATGGCGATGCGAAGACGCTCTCGGGCATCGTCACCCGATAATTCGCTTGCAGTTTGAAGGTTGCCAAACGAAACTGATGCCCATGATTTACTATGAAGATCTCGAAATCGGCGTCACGCAAAGCTTTGGCCGCTATGATGTCAACCGCGAGGAGGTGATCGAATTCGCCTCCAAATACGATCCGCAGGAGTTTCACCTGAGCGACGAAGCCGCGGCCAAGACCCATTTCGGGCGGCTGTCGGCGAGCGGATGGCACACCTGTGCGATGACGATGGCGATGCTGGTCGCGAACCTCAAGGAGCACAAGCAGGCGGGGCTGGGCTCGCCCGGGATGGATGACCTGCGCTGGGTAAAGCCGGTCTATCCCGGCGACACGCTGCGCTGCGAAACCTGCGTGATCGAAAAGCGCCGCTCCAAGAAGCGCCCAGACATGGGGCTGTTCAAGTCGGACCTCACCGTGTTCAACCAGAACGACGAGCCGGTGATGACGATGCGCAGCAACGGGTTGATCAAGGTCCGCAATCCCGACGCGCCGATCGAGGACTGACGCCGATGGAGCCTCAGTTGCAGGCCCAGTAACCGTCCTGATAGGTGAATGCCGGGCCATCGGTATCGCTGACCTGCATGCTGGCGGCGCTGCCCGCAGAATCCTTGCCCGATGCCGAGACCATCAGTATCACGCCCTGCGCTGCGAAGCTGCCCCCGGTTGCCGCCACTGCACCCGAAGGCGCGACGTCGATCTGCCTGCCCGCGACCGAGATGATGCCCTTGCCGCCGGTCTTGCTCGCCACCAGCACGGGAAGCGCGCCCTTTGCGGGGCTGAACTTGCACGCAGCGCTGTCCATCCCCGCCGCGCTGATCGCACTCGACAGCAAAGGCTCGAGCTTCGATCCCTCGGCATCGACGGCCTGAAGCCCGGATTGCGGAGCAGCAGGACCGGTCACCACAGGCGCTGGAACAGGCGAGGCTCCGTCGGCTCCATCAAGCGTCACCAGCGTATCGTCGGCAGGCTTTTCGCTGCTGCACGCGGCGAGCAGGGCAAGCGGGAACAGGAGGGCGAGGCGCATGGGGAGGCTCCGGGTACGAGGATGATGGCGCGCCTATAGCGTGACAGCTAGCGAGACGAAACCTTCATGGTTTTCCCCTACCGATTGCGGGAGGGGAGAGAGTGATGCCATCACTTACGCCCGAACAGCCTCTCGATGTCGCCATGCGCCAGCTTCACCCAGGTCGGCCGCCCGTGGTTGCACTGGCCCGAATGCGGCGTGATCTCCATCTCGCGCAGCAGCGCGTTCATCTCCGCGACCGACAGCACGCGGCCTGCCCGCACCGATCCGTGACACGCCATTGTCGATGCGACCAGATCGAGCCGTTCCTTGAGCGACAAGGCGGCATCGAACGCGCCCAGCTCGTCGGCGATGTCCTGCACCAGCGCGTGCACGTCCCCACCGCCCAGCATCGCGGGGGTGGCGCGCACCAGCACTGCTGCCGGGCCGAAACGCTCGACCTCAAGCCCGAAATCGGCAAGCTCGGCGGCGCGCTCCTCGATCCGGTCGCAGGCCGTCTCGTCGAGTTCGACCACCTCGGGGATCAGCAGCGCCTGGCTTGCAACACGCCCGCCATCGGCCGCCTTGCGCATCCGCTCGAGCACCAGCCGTTCGTGCGCGGCGTGCTGATCGACGATTACCAGCCCGTCCTCGGCCTCGGCGACGATATAGGTCTTGGCGATCTGCCCGCGCGCGATGCCCAAAGGATAGCGCTCGGCCATCGGCACCGGTGAATAGGCCGGCTCGGCACGACCCATCGGCGCCGCGGCGATATAGGGCTGGCTGCGCTCTGCGACCCCTGCGGCGGCGAGCCATGCGGGCTCGTGCGAGGGGGCTGTCGCGATGGGCGCGGGGCTGAACATGTCGCGTTCCGGCAGCGGCGCGGGTGCGGCAGGCTCGCTCTGCCAGCGCGCCAGCGCGCCTTGTGCCGGACGCTGCACCGCACGGAACCCGCCCTGATCGAGCGCGCGCCTCAATCCTGAAACGATCATCCCGCGCACCATCGCGGAATCGCGAAAGCGCACCTCGGTCTTGGCGGGGTGCACGTTGACGTCGACATCCTGCGGGGCAACGTCGAGGAACAGCGCCACCACCGGGTGCCGGTCGCGCGCCAGCATCTCGGCATAGGCCGCGCGAACCGCGCCCACCAGCAACCGGTCGCGCACAGGCCGGGCATTGACGAACAGGAACTGGTGATCGGCAACACCCCGGTTGTAGGTCGGAAGCCCGGCCACACCGGTGAGTTTCAGCCCTTCGCGCTCGAAATCGAGCCGCACCGCGTTATCGGCCAGGCCGCGCGCAGTGAGCGCCGCGATGCGGGTCAACCTCGCCTCGCCCGCCTGCACCGAGAACACCCGCCGTCCATCCGACTCGAGGCTGAACGCGATGTCGGGCCTGGCCATCGCCAGCCGTTTGACGACATCGCTGCACGCGGCATATTCGCTGCGCGCCGAACGTAAAAACTTGCGACGCGCCGGCACCCTGGCAAACAGGCTGTCCATCCGGATCCGGGTGCCCGGCGGCAGCGATGCGGGACCGTCCTCGACCACATCGCCATGATCGACAACCCGCCGCCAGCCATCGCCATCCGCGGTCCGGCTGGCGATCGACAGCCGCGCGACGCTGGCGATGCTGGGCAGCGCCTCACCGCGGAAACCCAGCGTTGCCACCAGTTCTATCGCATCGTCGGGCAGTTTTGAGGTGGCATGTCGCTCGAGCGCCAGGGCAATATCGTCAGGCGACATTCCGCAGCCATTGTCGATGACCTCGATAGAACCGAGCCCGCCGTCTTCCAGCGCGATCGCAATCCGGTCCGCGCCTGCGTCGATCGCGTTTTCAACCAGCTCCTTCAACGCACTGGCTGGTCTTTCCACCACTTCGCCTGCTGCGATCCGGTTTATCAGCGCGTTTGGAAGCCTTCGTATTGACATGGTCCCGGTCCTAGCCCAAGCGCGGCTTGGACGCGACTCCCGAGTTTCCCGCATATCCACGCTTGGTCTGGCCGGGCTCTCGGGTTAGCCTCCGCCCTGGGAAAATTGCGCACTCTTCTGGCTCGATCGCCGCTTTCACCTCTTTAGAATTTGGAAAGTCTGCATGTCGTTCATCTCCAAACTTTTCCGGTTCGGTTCGCACAACATGGCGATCGATCTGGGCACCGCGAACACGCTTGTCTATGTGCAGGATCAAGGCATCGTCCTGAATGAGCCCTCGGTGGTCGCCCTGGAGACGATCAACGGCATCAAGCGGGTCAAGGCCGTGGGCGTGGATGCCAAGATGATGATGGGCAAGACCCCGGATTCGATCGAGGCGATCCGCCCGCTGCGCGATGGCGTCATCGCCGACATCGAAGTCGCCGAGCATATGATCAAGTATTTCATCCAGAAGGTGCACGGCAAGCGGAGCATGTTCTCCTATCCCGAAATCGTGATCTGCGTCCCCTCGGGGTCCACCTCGGTCGAGCGCCGCGCGATCCGCGATGCGGCATCGAATGCCGGTGCCAGCCAGGTGATGCTGATCGTCGAACCGATGGCCGCTGCGATCGGTGCCGACATGCCGGTGACCGAACCGATCGGTTCGATGGTCGTCGATATCGGCGGCGGCACCACCGAAGTTGCCGTGCTCAGCTTGCGCGGTCTCGCCTACACCACCTCGGTCCGCACCGGCGGCGACAAGATGGACGAAGCGATCGTCTCCTATGTCCGTCGGCACCACAATCTGCTGATCGGTGAAACCACTGCCGAGCGGATCAAGAAGGACTTCGGTGTCGCCGTCGCGCCTGCTGACGGCATCGGCCACACCATCCAGATCAAGGGCCGCGATCTCGTCAACGGCATCCCCAAGGAAATCTCGATCAACCAGGGCCAGATCGCCGAAGCGCTGTCCGAACCGATCAGCACCATCGTCGAAGGCGTCCGCATCGCGCTGGAAAACACCGCGCCCGAACTCGCCGCCGATATTGTCGACCAGGGCATCGTGCTCACCGGCGGCGGCGCGCTGATCCAGGGACTGGACGCACATCTTCGCGAAGAGACCGGCCTGCCGGTTTCGGTGGCGGAGGATCCGCTGACCTGCGTTGCCATCGGCACCGGGCGCGCCATGGAAGATCCGATCTTCCGGGGCGTGCTGATGACCGCCTAAGGACATCACAGCATGGCGCCGCCCCGCAAACGGCGCCCCGGGTTCTCCCGCAAGGCGCAGCTGCAAATCTTCACCGGCTATCTGCTGGCTTTCACCGGAGCGTTTGCCGGGTTGCTGCTGCTCGCTTTGTCCTATTTCGATCCCGCGGCGTTTTCAGCCGTGCGCAGCATGGCCGCGGAAGTGACCGCGCCGCCCGCGCGGCTGCTCACTGGGGTGCGCGTGAGCACGCAGACCGGCTGGCGCGAGGTTGCGGCCTATTTCGAAGCGGGTTCGAAAAACGCCAGGTTACAGCGCGAGGTCGAGCGCAACCGCGTCCGCCTGATCGAGGCGCGCGCGCTCAAACAGGAAAACCGGGAGCTGCGCCGTCTGCTGGGACTGATCAAGCAGGAAGGCCGCCCGGTCGCCACCGCGCGCCTGATCAACTCCAGCGCATCAAGCAGCCGCCGGTTCGCCACGCTCGACGTCGGCTCGCGCCAGGGCGTGCAGCGCAGCCAGCCGGTGCGCGGACAGCGCGGCCTGATCGGACGGGTGCTCGAAACCGGACCCAACACCTCGCGGGTGCTGCTGCTCAGCGATCCGGAGAACGTGGTGCCCGTGCGCCGCGCGCGTGACGGTGTCGTCGCCTTTTCGCAAGGCCGCGGCGACGGCCGGGTGGATATCAAGCTCATCGACATCGGCATCAACCCGTTCAAGGTCGGCGATGTCATGGTGACATCAGGCAATGGCGGCATCTATCCGCCCAATGTGCCGGTCGCGATCATCGAGAAGCTGACCAGCGATGGCGCCATTGGCAAGCTGCTCGCCAATCCCGCGGGAACCGATTTCGTCATCGTTCAGGAGATGTACGAGCCCGAGCTGGTCAACCCTGAAACCGGCAGCCTGCCACCTGTATCGGCCGCGCCCGCGAGCACCGCGCCCGCCCGACGTCCGCAGCAAGGCCAGCAGCAGGGCCGGCCGGCCTCGACCCCTGCCCCCGCCAATCCGCAAGCGTCGCCCGAACAGGCACCTGCGGCCGCGGCGACCGGCACGCCGCAGCCATGAAGGCTCCGTATCGCGCCCGGCTGAACCGCGAGGCATCTCCGTTGCGCAAGGCCGCCGTGCCGATCGCCTCGGTGCTGATCGGATCGATGACCCCGCTGCTGCCGCTCGTCGCCTCCGCGCCCGTTCTGCCGCCGTTCGGCCTGATGGTGCTGATATCGTGGCAGATCCTGCGTCCGGGGCTGTGGCCGGTCTGGGCGGGGATGCCCTTTGGCGTGTTCGACGACATCATCGGCGGGCAGCCGGTGGGCAGTGCGGTGCTTTTGTGGTCGATCATCCTTATCGGGATCGACCTGATCGACCAGCGCTATATCTGGCGCAATTACTGGCAGGACTGGTTCATCGCTGCGGTCTCGATTATACTCGTGCTGGCAGGAGGCCTTGCCATCAACAATCTTCTCGTCAGCGATGTCCGCCTTTCGGTGCTGTTTCCCCAGATGATCCTGGCTATCTTCACGTTTCCGTTGGTGCTGCGTCTGGTGGCGCGGCTCGACCATGTCCGCCTGAAGCGGTGAAGGCTGCGCAGCCATGAAGCGGCCGGGCAAGTTGATCACCCGAAATTCGCTGAACATGACGTTCAACCGCCGCACGGCGCTGATCGGTGGTGCCCAGGGGCTGGTCGGCGCGATCCTCGCCGCGCGGATGGGCTATATCTCGGTGGTCGAGAACGAGCGCTACAAGATGCTGTCGGAGAGCAACCGAGTCAACCTGACGCTGATTCCGCCCCGGCGCGGCTGGATTATCGACCGCCACGGCAAGCCGCTCGCCAACAACAAGGCCGATTTCCGCGTCGACCTGATCCCGCAGCGGGTGCGCGATGTCGAGGCCACGATCGGCCAGCTGCGCGACATCCTCAACATGCCGCCCGACAAGGTCGAGGATCTGCGTGCAGCGATGAAGGATGCCCGCGGCCTGCAGCCGGTTCCGGTGGCATCGGGGCTGACCTATGAGGATTTCGCAGCGCTTTCGGTCCGGCTGCCCGATCTGCCCGGCGTTGCGCCGCAGCGCGGCTTTTCGCGGCAATACCCCACCGGGGCGGCGGTCGGCCACCTGCTGGGCTATGTCGGCATCGTCAATGCCGAGGAGTATGAGAAAAACAAGAACCCGCTGCTGATCACGCCGGGGTTCAAGATCGGCAAGGACGGGCTTGAACAGTTCTTCGAACCGCAGCTCCAGGGCAAGCCCGGCGCCCGCAAGGTCGAGGTCACCGCGCGCGGCAAGATCGTGCGCGAACTGGGCGTGCAGGAAGATGTGCCCGGAAAGCCGCTCCAGCTGACCATCGATGGCGGGCTGCAGGACTATGTCGCGCGCCGCATGGGGCGGGAATCGGGCGCGGCGGTGGTGATCGACTGCCAGACCGGGGGCATACTCGCCTTCTCGTCGATGCCGTGCTTCGATCCCAACAGTTTCTCCGACGGGATCGGGCGGCTGGAATATGCAATGCTGTCGCAGGATGAGCGTGTGCCGCTGCTCAACAAGGCGACCCGGGGCCTCTATCCGCCGGGATCGACGCTCAAGCCGATGGCCGCGATCGCGGCACTGCAGAACGGCGTCGATCCGGACGAGACGATCAACTGCCCCGGCGGCTACCGGCTGGGCAACCGTTTCTACCAGTGCCTCGGCCGCCACGGGCCGGTCAACATGACCCGCGCCATCGAGAAGAGCTGCAACACCTATTTCTATGCCCAGGCGCACAAGCTCGGCTATGACAAGATCGCCGTAGTGGCGCGCGAACTGGGGCTGGGCGAGGATTTCGATCTGGCCGGCGCCAACCAGCGTTATGGCACCATCCCCGACAGCGAATGGAAGCTGCGCAAGTACAAGCAGGCCTGGACCGCATCGGATTCGCTCAACGCGGTGATCGGCCAGGGCTATGTTATCGTCAATCCGCTGCAACTGGCGGTGATGACCGCGCGGATCGCGTCTGGCCGCAAGCTATATCCGCACTTTATCCCCAACAACAAGGTCGCCCCCACCCTGCCCTATTCGCCCGAGCATCTCGCCATCGCGCAGCTCGGCATGGCGCAGGTGGTCAGCCAGGGCACCGCCGCGCGCAGCAAGCTACCGCTCGACGGCATCGCGATGGCAGGCAAGACCGGCACCGCGCAGGTGCGGGGCTTTGGCTCGGGCAGCCGCGGTGGTGCCGGCGTGCCCTGGAAGTATCGCGACCATGGTCTGTTCGTGTGCTTTGCTCCGGTCGAGCAACCGCTTTATGCCGCTGCCGTGGTGATCGAGCACGGGCTGGGTGGATCACGCGCCGCAGCACCGGTGGCGAAGGATTTCATGACCTATATGTTCGATCCGCAAAAGGCGATGGACAGCCTGCTCGCGCTCGAGGCGGGCTGGGGTGGCAACATCGCCGAGCGGATGGCATCTGAATTTGCAGGCTTCCGCGCGCGCAGCGAAGGCCGTGCGCCCGAGACCGCTGCCGAAGATTCTGCCGACTGAAATGCTGAGCTTTGTCCCCCGCCAGGTGGCCGAAATGCCATGGCAGATTATCTGCATCACCATCGCCATCGCAAGCTTCGGCGTGATCGTGCTGTATTCCGCCGCGGGTGGCAGTGTGAGCCCCTGGGCGGGCACGCACGCGTTGCGCTTTGTCGTGTTCCTGACGATGGCGCTGGTCATCCGAATGTTCAGCGAGAACTTCATCAAGCTGTGGACCTATCCCGGCTATATCGTCTTTGCCGTGCTGCTGCTGATGGTGGAGTTGGTCGGCGCGGTGAAGGGCGGCAGCCAGCGCTGGATCGATCTGGGCTTTATCCGCCTGCAGCCATCGGAATTCATGAAGCCGCTAGTGGTGCTGGCGATCGCCCGGTTCTACGAATTGCTCCCCATCGGTCAGGCGCGCAGCTGGGGCGCAATCTGGCCGCCGCTGCTGCTCATCGGGGTTCCCTGGTTTCTGGTGATGACCCAGCCGGACCTGGGCACGTCGATCGCGGTGATGATCGGCGGTGTGACGGTGATGTTCCTCGCCGGCGTCCCGCTCAGGCTGTTCATCGGAGCCGGCGTTGCAGGCGCTGCCTTCGTCCCCTTCGCCTTCTTCTTCCTGCTCAAGGAATATCAGCAGAACCGCGTGCTGACCTTCCTCGATCCGGAAAGCGACCCGCTGGGCACCGGCTATCACATCAGCCAGTCGAAGATCGCGATCGGCTCGGGTGGCATCGGCGGCAAGGGGTATCTGCAAGGCTCGCAGAGCCATCTCGATTACCTACCCGAGGGCCACACCGATTTCGTGTTTGCCACAATGGCCGAGGAATGGGGGCTGATCGGCGGGCTAGTGGTGATCGGGCTGTTCGCGCTGCTGCTGCGCTGGGCGACATCCGTCTCTCTCAATGCCCCCAGCCGCTTTGGCAAGCTGGCGGGCGGCGGGCTGACGATGACGATCTTCTTCTACATCGCGATCAATCTGCTCATGGTGATGGGGCTTGCCCCCGTGGTCGGTATTCCCCTGCCCTTTCTGAGCTATGGCGGATCGTCGATGATGACGATCATGATCTGCATCGGCCTGCTCATGGGCATCGAACGCAGCACCCGCCAGGGCAGCGGCAGCGGCGGACGCGTCGTCGGCTGACCAGGACATTGCGAACACCCGGGACCGACCGGGCAACAAAATTGTGGGTCAGGCCACAAAAGCCCTTTTCATCCCCGCGCAATCTTTTATAGGCAGCGCTCTTCCGGCGCGACGGTCGATTCGACACCGCCCGCCACAGGATGGACGCATAGCTCAGTTGGTAGAGCAGCTGACTCTTAATCAGCGGGTCCTTGGTTCGAGCCCAAGTGCGTCCACCATTTTTCAATGACTTAGAGGCGAGATTAGGTTGCCGCCCATGTGCGGGGCACCAATGGGGCATCAGTCCCTTTGCCAGCGGCATCGTGTATTTTCATCTTGGCAGTTGCCCCTGAGGCTATTGGCCTGCCGGGAATATGGAAGTTATTGAGAAAATTGCGCGCGTGGAGGAGCATCATTCGTGGCAAGTGACTGGAAAGCCTATCAGGAGGAGACTGCCGAATTTTTTCGGTCGCTGGGCCTATCCGCCTCAACAGATGTGACACTCAAAGGGGTGCGGACCACGCATGACGTCGATGTTCTTGTGACGATCGATGTAGCCGGATTTTCGGTGAGGTGGATTGTCGAATGCAAGCACTGGAAAGATCCGGTCAACAAACTTCACGTCATCGCTCTCAGGGAAATTGTGGCCGACCTCGGAGCAGATCGAGGCATCATTTTATGCGAAGTAGGATTTCAGTCCGGCGCCATTGAGGCCGCCAATCTTACAAATGTGCAAGTGAGTTCCCTTGCTGAACTTTCGATTGAATCGAAGGACGCGATTGCGTCTGTCCGACTCCGGGACCTCTTCGACCGCACGGAATCGTGCCGGAACAGATACTGGGACATACCTAAAGGCATACGTATTGATACGGGGCTGCGGTTCGATCTCGGTGACGCCGACGTTTACAGCGGCGCGTTCGTGACGGAAGTGGCGGAGAAATATCTCACGCGCGCTTTTCGCGGCATGTTTCCAATCACCGTTGATCCGTTCGACACCATGAAACTTTCTCGCCCGCTGCCGGAAATTCTGGCGAACCCCGGAGAAGTGCTTTCGGCATTTGACCACATCATTTTGGAATTGTGACGTGACCCCCTGATTTTCCTCCACGAACGATTAGAGTCTGGCCTGAAGAAAGGACAGACGATGAAGCGTGCAAGGTTTTCAGAAGAGCAGATCATTGGCGTGCTGAAGGAGGCAGAAGCGGGCGCGAAGACCGCTGATCTCGCCCGGCGGCACGGGGTGTCTGAAGCGACGATCTACAACTGGAAGGCCAAGTATGGCGGGCTGGAGGTATCCGAGGCCCGGCGACTGCGAGAGCTTGAGAGCGAGAACGCCAGGCTCAAGCGGCTTCTGGCCGATGCGATGCTGGATCAGGCTGCGTTGAAGGATCTCCTGGCAAAAAAGTTCTGACGCCCGTCGCGAAGCGGGAAGCTGTCGCTCATCTCCAGGCGTGCCACGGGATGAGCGAACGGCGGGCGTGCCGTGTCATCGATGCCGATCGCAAGAGCGTACGCTATCGTTCCACCCGGGACGATGACACTACTCTGCGCGAGAAGCTGCGCGGGCTGGCCAACCAGCGTCGCCGGTTCGGCTATCGCCGTTTGCATATCCTGCTGCGCCGGGAGGGCGTGATGATCAACTGGAAGAAGACCCAGCGGCTCTACAAGGAGGAAGGTCTGGCGGTGAGGCGGCGACGCAGCCGCAAGCGTGCAGTCGGCACCAGGGCACCTGCTCCGGTGTTGGCACTGGCGAACCAGCGCTGGAGCCTGGACTTCGTTCATGACCAGATGGCTTCTGGCAGGCGGTTCCGGGTGCTCAATGTGGTCGATGAGTCACCAGGGAGTGCCTGGTGGCGGTGCCGGACACCTCGATCTCGGGACACCGTGTCGTGCGCGAGCTGGCCCAGCTGATCGCACAGCGCGGCAAGCCGGGGATGATTGTCAGCGATAATGGCACAGAGCTCACCAGCAATGCCGTGCTCGCATGGTGCGGCCAGAGCGGCGTGGAGTGGCATTACATTGCTCCGGGCAAGCCAATGCAGAACGGCTATGTCGAAAGCTTCAATGGCCGCATGCGCGATGAGCTGCTGAACGAGACGCTGTTCATGAGCCTTGCCCATGCCCGGGTTGAGATCGCTGCCTGGGTCGAGGATTACAACCGGGACAGACCACACTCGTCCCTTGGCTACGCAACCCCGGCGGCGTTCGCCGCCGAACTGAATAAGCAATGGCCTGCTTCGCTACGCCCTACGGGCTCCGCTACGCAGCCCATTGCTTCAACCGCGCTGATGCGCAAAACAACCGCCCGGCTCTAATCTCAGCTGGAGGAAAGCTGGGGGTCATGTGTGGACGACCCCTGTGGCGCAAGAGCTTTTGTTTAGCGATGAGCACCGGTC
>NZ_LJHP01000008.1:0-330517 GCF_001295965.1 Blastomonas sp. AAP25 | reverse complement strand
GGGGCAGCGGGATCGAGCCCATGAAAACGATGTGCGCCTCGCTACCCCTCCACCCCCGACCTTTGGTCGGCGGTCCCCCTCCCCGAGACAAGCTCGGGGAGGATTTGAGGAACGGCTTCACCCTTATCGAGCTGATGGTGGTGCTGTTCATCATCGGCCTGGTCGCGGGCGCGGTTGTGCTGTCGTTGCCCGGCGACAGCGCGGCGCTCTCCGAAGACGCCGATCGCTTTGCGGCGCGTGTCGCGGCGGCGCGCGATGAGGCGGTGGTCAGCGCTCGGCCCATCGCTGTGTGGATCGCGCCGTCGGGCTATGGTTTCGATGCGCGGCAGGACCGGCAATGGGTGCCCCTGAACGCGCGCACGCTCGCCAACCGCGACTGGAAACCGGGGACGGTCGCGCGGATCGAGGGCGAGGCGGCGGATGTCGCCGCGCCGCCTGGGACCGATGCTGCTGCTGCCGCCGCCCCTTCGCGCGCGCGCTTCTGGTTCGACAGCACCGGGCTTCCCAACGCCCCAGTGGAGGTGGTGCTGTCGCGCGGCGCCAATAGCGACCGGATCATCATCAGCGCCACCGGAGAGGTCGGCCGCCCCCGTTGAACGTCCGCGACAATCACCGCCAGCGCAGGTTGTCCCGCGTCAGCTGGTCGAGCCGGGTGACCCCCATCAGCTTCATGCCGCGCTCGATCTCGCCGCGCAGGTTGGCAAGCGTGCGCTCCACCCCGCGCTGACCGCCGGCGGCGAGCGCGTAGAGATACAGCCGACCGCCCGAACACGCCTTCGCGCCGACGCTCAAGGCCTTCAGCACATGCGTGCCGCGGGTGATGCCGCCGTCGCAGATCACCTCGATTCTGTCGCCGACCGCATCGACAATCTCGGCAAGCTGGTCGAACGGCGCGCGGCTGCCGTCGAGCTGGCGCCCGCCATGGTTGGAGACCATGATCGCGGTTGCGCCGATCGCCACGGCGCGGCGCGCATCCTCGACGCTCATGATCCCCTTGAGGCAGAACGGGCCGTCCCAGGCCTTGCGGATGTCCTCGGCCATTGCCCAGTCCATCGACTGGTCGAGCATGGTGTTGAAATAGTCGGCGACCGAAATCGCGGCATTGCTGCCCGCCGCGATATGGCTTTCGAGGTTGGGCAGCGAAAAGCGTTCGCGGCCCATGTAGTTGAGCGACCAACCCGGATGCGTGGCAAAGCTCAGCGCCGACCGGGGCGTGAGTTTGGGCGGAGAGGTGAATCCGGTGTGCAGGCACCGCTCGCGCTTGCCCGAGACGATGGTATCCACGGTCAGCGCCAGCGCATCGAACTTCGCTGCCTTGGCCGCCTGGATCAGCGCGGCGTTCAATCCCTTGTCCTTGTGGACGTAGAGCTGAAACAGCTTGGGGCTGGAGATGCTGTCGCCGATCTCGGCAAGGCTGACCGTGGCGAGCGAGGAGATGCCGAAGAAGGTGTTGAACTTTTCCGCCGCCGCGCCGACCGCCTTTTCGCCGCGCCAGTGAAACAGTCGCTGCAGCGCGGTGGGGGAGAGGAACAGGGGCATGTCGATCTTGCGCCCCATCAGCGTGGTCGACATGTCGATATCGGCAACGCCTGCCAGCACGTTGGGGATCAGGTCGCAGTCCTCGTACGCTGCCGTGTTGCGGCGCCGCGTCCCCTCGTCGTCGGCGGCGCCATCGATGTAATGGAACACCGGATAGGGCAGCTTGCGGCGCGCGAGGTCACGAAAATCGTCGACCGTGTGGCAATCGGCCAGCCGCCGGACCGGAAAACGTCGCATGTGTGTTGCCCCCAAAACCAGTCCCAACTGCCGACACTCTTGCAACAGATATTCCCGTCACCCCCGCGAAAGCGGGGGTCCCGCTTTTGGAAGCATCCTCTGTGAAAAGCGGGATTCCCGCGTTCGCGGGAATGACGGCTGAATCGACCAAAGCGTTATAATGTAACGACGACGGCTTTCGCCGGAGAACGGGGTTTGTTCAAGAGGACTTTTACTTCATGCTCGCGGGCGCAGGTGCGGAGGGGTATTTGCAGCCGCGCTGCAGCCCGACGCCCTTGAGGAAGCTTCGGCGGACGACGCCGGCATAGACCGCGGCATTGTAGCGGCGCTCCTGCGCTGCTGCGCCCGAAATCTCGCGGATCACGCGGCGGAAGGGGATGATCGAGTTGACGATCAGTCCGCCGACCTTGCCTGCGGTGTCCTTGCGCTTGTCGTCGCGGGTCTTTTCATAGGGCACGTCCAGATCCTCGCCCAGCACCGCGTCCATGTCGCCGATCGCGCTACGTATCTGCGAGCAGGTCTTGATGCCCACCAGCGAATAGGGCTTGTCCTGAATGGCGATCAGGTTTTCCGGAATGTCCTTTTTGTCGAGCCCGACATCCTCGACCGGCTGGGTCACCACCTCTTCTGCCACCTGTTCGGTCGAGCGCGGGCCATTCGAGCCCGGGTTCTGCGCACTGGCAGGCAGGGCGCTGCCGACAAAGGCAAGGCTGGCAAGCGTGATCACGGTGCGGTGCATGGTTGTTCCCCTCATGTCGGCGTCAAACGGGACGCCCTTGTTGCGGATACGCGCGGACCTGCAAAACGATGCACCGTTCTAGAGCCGCGCCGCGCTGAACGTGTCGCACTGCGCCGGATCGCCGGTCCTCAGGCCCTTTTTCAGCCACGCCATGCGCTGTGCCGACGTGCCATGGGTGAAGCTTTCGGGCACCGGCCTGCGTCCGGCGGCCTTTTGCAGCGTGTCGTCGCCGATGGCGTTGGCGGCGGTCAGACCTTCTTCGATATCGCCCGGCTCGATCCGCTCGCGGTTGCGCGCGGCCCAAACCCCGGCATAGCAGTCAGCCTCGAGCTCCATGCGCACCTGCAGGTCGTTGCCCTGTGCCTCGCTGGCGGTGCGCTGGGCGCGGCGGACCTGATCGGAGCGGCCGCTGATCGTCTGGATGTGGTGGCCGACCTCGTGCGCGATGACATAGGCCTGCGCGAAATCGCCCGCTGCGCCGAAGCGGGTGGCAAGCTCGTCGAAGAAGCTGGTGTCGAGATAGATGCCGTTGTCGGCGGGGCAATAGAACGGCCCCATCGCGCTTTGCGCCGCGCCGCAGCCGGACTGGCCGTTGCGGTCGTAGAAGGTGAGGGTGGCGGGCTGATAGGTCTGCCCCTGTTCCCTGAACAGCGCGCCCCAGGTGTCCTCGGTGCTGGCGAGCACCTGGCAGCTGAACTTGCTCTTTTCATCGACCGCGCAGCTCTGGTCCGCGCTCTGGCCTCCAGCCGCTCCAGGGCCCTGCGTCTGCACCGGAGCGCCGCCAGTCATGCCGCCGCCCTGCATCAGCTCCATCGGGTTGATCCCGAACACCAGCGCCGCGATCCCCAGGATCAGGATGGTGCCGATGCCCATCTTGCCGCCGCCGATGGGAAAGCGCGGGCCACCCCCGCCGCCGCCGCGCTGGTCGGAGATATTGTCGGAGGTGCGATAGTCGTCGAGCTTCATGGCGTTGGCGGTTCCTGTCCTGATTGGCAGGGATGGTACGCCGGGAACGGCGTTTTGGCAGCACCGTTTTTTCACGCCAATTGCGTTATGGTGCGCTGCGGCATAGGGTTGGCGTCAAAGCGCGTGGACGCACGCCACCAGATAAGGACCTTCTATGCCCGGCACTCAAGATGCGCTGGATACCCAGTCCGCAGCCGTTCCGCTGCCTGAAACCGTCGCGCTGGTGCTGCAGGGCGGGGGTGCGCTAGGATCGTATCAGGCCGGCGTGTTCAGCGAGCTGGTGCGGCAGAATGTGCGAATCGACTGGGTCGCAGGCATCTCGATCGGTGCGATCAACGCGGCGATCATCGCGGGCAACGAGCCGCATCTCGCCTGCACCCGGCTGCGCGAGTTCTGGGAGCTGGTAACCTCGGGCACGTTCGACTTCATGCTGGGCGATGCCGATTACTGGCGCGAGATGAACCATTATGCGGGCGCCGCGATGGCCGCGACCGTCGGCGTGCCGGGCTTTTTCCGCCCGCACATGCTGCCGCCGACCTTCGCCTGGCCGGGAACGCCTGCCGCGGTCAGCATGTACGACACCACCCCGATGATCGAGACGCTCAACCGCTTTGTCGACTGGGACCGGCTGAACAACGGGCCCGTGCGCTTCTCGGTGGGCGCGGTGAACGTGGAATCGGGCAATTTCTATTATTTCGACACCAAGGACCCGCATGGTCCGCAGACCATCGATGCGCGGCACATCATGGCATCGGGCGCGCTGCCACCGGGCTTTGCGCCGGTGGAAATCAACGGCAAGCATTACTGGGATGGCGGCCTGGTGAGCAACACGCCGCTCGCCTATGTACTCGACAACCAGACCAGCGACATGCTCGCCTTCCAGATCGACCTGTTTCCCGCGCGCGGCGAACTGCCCACCAAGTTTGCCGACGTGATGAGCCGCGAGAAGGATATCCGCTATTCCAGCCGCACCCGGCAGGTGACCGATTACTATCTCAAGCTGCGCAAGGAGCACGAGGCGCTGCGCAAGGTGCTGGCGATGCTGCCGCCCGATATGTGCAGCGATCCCAATGTCGAGCGCGTCCGCGCGCTGGTCGAGGACAATGCAGTCAACATCGTTCACCTGATCTACAATGTGCAGCGCTGGGAAAGCGGGATGCGCGACTTCGAGTTTTCGCGCGGCACCATGGACATGCACTGGGAGCAGGGGATCGAGGCGGTGCAGGCGGTGATGAAGCGCGGCGACCTGCTCGCGCAGAATATCATGGACGGCAAGACTGCGGCGTTCGACCTCGCCCCGCACGGCTGACAGGGCCGCCGGGGCCCAGGAAACAAGGGGAGAGAGAGCATGGCTTTGAGGTTTGTAGCCGGGCTGTCACTGGCCGCGCTGGCGCTTGGTTCGCCCGCGCCCGCGCAGCGCTGGCAGGACATCATCACTCCCGCCGACGCCGAGCGGCTCCGACAGCGCGATTCGGCATTCGCCGCTGCACTTGCCGAGGTGCAGGCTTCCGAATTTGCAGGAGAGCTGGCCAAGGCGGCATTGCTGTACGACCCCAAGAAGCGCCTGGAAAACCCGCTGCCGCCCGAGGGCAAATATCTGTGCGCGACGCACAAGCTGGGCGGCAAGTATCTGGCGTTCATCGCCTATCCCGATTTTGCCTGCGCGATCTACGGCAGCAGCGCGACGCGGCAGTTCGTCAAGCTCACCGGATCGCAGCGCCCGGTCGGGTTCATCCACGCCGATGGCAAGCGCAGCGGGGTGTTCCTCGGCTCGCTGATGCTGGGCGACGACGAGACGCTGGTGCCTTATGGCCAGGACAAGGAACGCGACATGGCCGGAACCGTCGAGCGGATCGGCAAGGACCGCTGGCGGATCGTCTTTCCCAACCCCTATTATGAATCGACGCTCGACATCATCGATCTGCGTCCGATGAGGTAACGCCCATGCCAAGCGGAACCGCTCTGAGCTATTCGATGATCATGCTGCTGACCGGGATCGGGATTCCGGTGATGGCTGCGCTGAACAGCCAGCTCGGCGTCAGGCTGGCGAACCCGGCGGCGGCATCGGTCATCCTGTTCCTGTCGGCGCTGTCCATCGCGGCGGCGGCAACCGCGGTTGTCGGCATGCCCGATCTGGCCAAGGTCCGCGCCGCGCCGCCGCACCTGTTCTTCAGCGGTGCATTCGTTGCGTTCTATGTTCTGTCGATCACCTGGATCGGACCGCGCTTCGGCATCGGCAACGCGGTGTTCCTGGTGCTGCTGGGGCAGATCGTCGCCGCCGCCCTGATTGATCACTTCGGCCTGTTCGGGGTGCCGCGCAGTCCGCTCACCGCGCTGCGCATCGGCGGCATGGTGGTGATGACGGTCGGCGTGCTGATGGCGCGCAAGATCGGCTGAGCGTTTTTGACTGACATGGCAGATCCAAGCCGCTAGCTTCCTGGCCAAACATATGTCTGGGGAGACACTTATGCCGGTCGCATCGATGTTTGCGCGCGCGCTTGCCGCATCCACTCTGGCGCTCGCGGTTGCGATGCCCGCGCAGGCGCAGGACACGATCCGCGCCGATATCGCCGCGGACATGCCGGGCCTGATGGACCTCTACCGCGATCTGCACGCCAATCCCGAGCTCAGCTTCCAGGAGGTGAAGACCGCCAGGAAGCTCGCCGCAGAGGCGCGCAAACTGGGCTTCGAGGTCACCGAAGGTGTCGGCAAGACCGGGGTGGTCGCGGTGATGAAGAACGGCCCGGGGCCGGTGGTGATGCTGCGCGCCGACATGGATGGGCTGCCGGTGGTCGAGCAGACCGGCCTCGACTATGCCAGCAAGGTGCGCGCGATGAGCCCGGCGGGGATCGAGACCGGGGTGATGCACGCCTGCGGGCATGACACGCACATGACCGGCTGGGTCGCCACCGCGCGGCAGCTGGTCAAGCGCAAGGCGGAATGGTCGGGCACGCTGGTCATGATCCTGCAGCCGGCCGAGGAGATCGGATCGGGCGCGGTGGCGATGCTGGAAGACGGTCTGTTCACGCGCTTTCCCAAACCCAAATATGTGCTCGGCTTCCATGATGCCGCGCAGGCGCCCGCCGGGTTCATCGGTTACACCCCGGGCTTTGCGCTCGCCAATGTCGACAGCGTCGATATCAAGGTGAAGGGGCTGGGCGGGCACGGGGCCTATCCGCAGTCGACCAAGGACCCGATCGTGCTGGGCGCGCGCATCGTCACCACGCTGCAGACGCTCATCAGCCGCGAGCTCGACCCGCAGGACGCCGCGGTGGTCACCGTCGGCAGCTTCCAGGCTGGCGCCAAGCACAACATCATCTCGGACGAGGCGACGCTGCTGCTCACCGTGCGCAGCTATTCGGACGAAACCCGCGCCAAGATACTCGAAGGCATCAAGCGCATCGCCAAGGGCGAGGCGATTGCCGCAGGCGTGCCCGAGGACAGGATGCCGGTGGTGACGATGAGCGACACCTTCACCCCTGCGGTCTACAACAGCCCCGATTTCACCCGCGAAACCGCCGCGATGCTCAAGGCGCGGTTTGGCGATCAGCGCGTGGCGCAGGTACCGCCGTCGATGGGGGGCGAGGATTTCAGCCGCTTCTACCGCGCGGACCCGGACAACATCACCAGCCTGATCTTCTGGGTGGGCGGGGTGCCGGTCGCCGAATACACCAAGGCCAAGAAGGAGGGCATCGAGATGCCTTCGCTGCACAGCCCGTTCTGGGCGCCCGAAGCCGATACCGTCATCGCGACCGCCGCCGAGGCGATGACCGCGATGACGCTCAAGCTGATGCCGAAGGCACCCTGATCAGAGCAATTGTGGCTGGCGTTCGGCGGCGCGGCTGCCGACGCCGGGCAAGTTGAGCGCGGAGACCATCTCGCGCAGTTCCTGCCGCGCGATGATGTGGCTGGTGCCCAGATCCGCCAGATGGCCCTTGTCGAGCAGGGTGAGCCCCGAGGGGAACAGCTCGCGATAGACCACGCGCTCGGACAGGCCCTGAACATAGCGGAAGCCGACGCGCTTGGAGAGTTCGGCCAGCGCCGCATCGAGCCTGCGCTTGTTGCGCGCGTCGGTCTGCTGGGTGCGGTTGCGCAGCACCACCCAGTCGATCTCGATCCCGTCGGTCTTGGCACGCGCCTTGCGCGCTTCCCAGATCAGCTCGGCATAAAAGCTCAGGCGGCGGACCTTGAAGTTTTCGGGGTCCACCTGGCCGATCAGGTCGAAATCGACGAAGCTGTCGTTAAGCGGGGTGACCAGCGTGTCGGCGCGGGTGGCGACGAAGCGCGCGAACTTGTCGTCGCGGCCGGGTGTGTCATAGACCAGAAAGTCGCATTCCTGGCTCATCTTGCTGACCATCTGCTCCAGCCGCGCCTGAGTGTCGTCCTGGAACACCTCGAAATTGGGGGTGGGCAGGGTGATGCTGCGGCGCTGCTGCGTGGCGACGCGGTTTTCCAGATAGCGATGCAGCGTGCGCTGGCGCGGATCGAGATCGATCGCGCCGACCCGGAAGCCCAGATACGAAAGCGCCACTGCGACATGCACCGCGCTGGTCGATTTGCCGGTGCCGCCCTTTTCATTGGCAAATACGATATGGTGCGGGGACGCCTTGCGCGTCATCATGTCCATGGTTTTCAGCCCCTTCCAGCAGGACGACGAATGTGCCAGTGCTGCCTAGTGAATCACGTGCGGGCACGACCCGTACCCCATGCGGCAGTTCCCTATCGGAGGCTTTACCAAGGTGCAAATCATACGTCGGGTAGACAGGTTGCGGTCAGCGGTTTCGCTGCTTCGGCGGCAGGGCGGAGAGGTGGCTCTGGTGCCCACCATGGGCGCGCTGCACGCAGGGCACATGCAACTGATGCGCGAGGCGAAACAGCGGGCCGACCATGTGGTCGCCTCGATCTTCGTCAACCCCATGCAGTTCGGCGCGAACGAAGATCTTGATGCCTATCCCCGGCAGGAAGAGGCCGATGCCGCGATGCTGAGCGAGGCTGGCGTCGCGATCCTGTGGGCACCCGATGTCGATCAGGTCTACCCGGCCGGCTTTGCCACCAATGTCAGCGTGGCGGGGGTCAGCGATGGCCTGTGCGGCGCGGCCCGGCCGGGCCACTTCGATGGCGTCGCCACCATCGTCGCCAAGCTGTTCAATCAGGTCCAGCCCGACATGGCGCTGTTCGGCGAGAAGGATTACCAGCAGCTGGCCGTGATCCGCACGATGGCGCGCGATCTCAATTTCGGGCTCGACATCATCGGCGTGCCGACGGTTCGTGATGCCGACGGGCTCGCGCTGTCGTCGCGCAACGCGTATCTGACATCCGAACAGCGCGCGGCAGCCGCGATGCTGCCGCGCGCGATGCAGGCGGGGATCGCGGTGATCGAGGCGGGCGGCCCGGTGGGTGAAGCGACGCGCGGGATCGAACAGGCGCTGCTCGCCGCCGGATTTGCCAGCGTCGATTATGTTACCCTGGCCGATGCGGCGACGCTCCAGCCGATGGAGATCGCCGATCGACCCGCGCGCCTGCTGGTCGCAGCGCGTATCGGCAGCACTCGGCTCATCGATAATATGCCCGTAAACGCAAGGTAATGTAAAACTTCTGGCATGGTATCTGCCGGATTAACCTTTTCTTCACCACATTTTCCCACTCTCGCCCCTGTCGGATCAACCGGCCATGCAAAGAGGGGCATGTGAGATGGCTAACAGTCTGAAGTCCGCGACGTTTCTGATCGAGAGCAAGCTGGCCGCCGCCGCGCGCGGCGACATCAACGCCTATTTCGATCTCGGGGTGGCATTTTCCACCGGGGGACACGGCGTCAACGTCGATCTGATCGAGGCGCACAAATGGTTCAACCTCGCCGCCGTGAAGGGGCATGAGGAAAGCCAATTGTGCCGCGCGGAAATCTCCGAGGAAATGACCGCACGGCAGATCGCCGAAGCCCAGCGCGAAGCCCGCGCCTGGCTCCAGCAGATCGCAGCGCGCGCCGCCTGACCTATTGCGCTGCCGGTTTGCGGTAGCGTTCGAACCAGGCGATGATTGCCGAGGCCTTGGCCGCGCTTTGCGATGGCCGCGCCGCGATGCCGCCATGGCTGGCGCCCGGAACCTTGACCAGAGCCGTCGGCACGCCGACCAGCTTGAGCGCGGTGTAGTATTGCTCGGATTCGCTGACCGGGGTGCGGTAATCCTCGCTGCCGACCACCACCAGAGTCGGCGTCTTCACATTGGCGACGAGCGACAAGGGCGAGCGCGCCCAATAGCTCGCCTGATCCTCCCACGGCATCTTGCCGAACCAGTATTTCGCAAAGAACGCAGGCCCATCGGCGGTCAGCGCCTGGCTGGTCCAGTTGATCACCGGCTTCTGCGTCGCCGCCGCCTTGAAGCGGTCGGTCTTGCCGACGATCCAGCTGGTCAGCACCCCGCCGCCCGATCCGCCGGTGACGAACAGTTGATCGGGATCGGCAACGCCCTCGGCAATTGCCTTGTCGACCATCGCGATCAGATCGTCATAGTCGTTGCCGGGATAGGCATGGTGGATAAGATTTGCGAACTCTGCGCCGTAACTGGTTGATCCACGCGGGTTGACCGAGAGGACGGCATAGCCCGATGCGGCATAGAGCTGGTTGTCGGTGGAGAAATGCGGGCCATAGGCGGAGAACGGCCCGCCATGGATTTCGAGCACCAGCGGTACCCGCGTTCCCGGCACATGCCCCGGGGGAAGCGTCAGCCAGCCTTCGATCTCGCGGCCGTCAAAGGTCGATGCGGTGGTCACCTTGCGGACGTCGCCCAGACGCTTGCTCGCCATCAGCGTGCTATTGAACCGGGTGAGCGACCGGGTCTTGCCGCCGCTCGCCAGCATGACATCGGCAGGTTTGGTGGCATTGCCACCCGAATAGGCAATCGCGCCGGACTTCGCGACGCTGAACGATCCGCCCGAATAGGGCCGGTCGAGCGACGGGCCAGTCAGGCCGCGCACGATCTCGCGCACCGATCCGTCCATCCCGATGCGTGCGACCAAAGTCTCGCCATGGTCGTCATATTGCGCGATCAGCGCCTGGCCGTCGGGCGCCCAGACGAGCGTATCGATGCTGCGATCGAGCGAGGGTGCGACCGCGCGCTTGCCCGAGCCATCGCGGTTCATCACATAGGCCTGCGCGTTGTGATAGCCGAGCAACTTGTCGTCGAACCCCAGATAGGCAATTTTGCTGCCATCTGGGGAGACCACCGGCGATGCGTCCGGACCGTCGCGATCGGTGAGCGCTACGATCGTGCCGCTGGCGATATCCAGCGCGTAGATCTCCGCATCGACCGGATCGCTTTCCCAGTTGGGCGAGCGGTTGCCCGAGAAGTAGAGCGTGCTGCCGTCTTTGCTCCAGGTCAGCCCGCCGCCGTCGTGATACTCGCCGAAGCTCAATTGGCGCGGCGCGCCGCCGGTGGCGGGAACGACGAAGATCTTGTCGAACCCGGGCTTGATATAGCCCGCGCCATCGGCGCGATAGGCGAGCATGTCATAGGTTTCGAGCGGCGCGGCCCAGGTCGCGCCCTCGGGCTTTTCGGGCGCCTTGCCCAGCCTGGGCCCTTCGGCAGCCACGAACAGGGTGTAGGCGATCTGCGTGCCATCGGGCGACCAGGCGATGTTGCCGGGGCTTTCGGGAAGTCCCGTGATGCGTACCGCCTCTCCGCTCGCCATCCAGCGGACGTAGAGTTGCGGCGCGCCGCCCTCGGCGGTCGAGACATAGGCAAGACGCTTGCCATCGGGCGACCAGCGCGGCTGGCTGTGCCCGCCGGGGCCAGCGGCGACCGGGGTCATCTCGCCGCTCGCGGTGTTTACCAGCCAGATCGACGAGACAGCCTTGTCCGACATGATGTCGTTGGCGCGCCGGACGAAGGCGATTGCACTGCCATCGGGCGCGATCTGCGGATCGGCGGCGACCTCGAGCGAAAACAGGTCCTGGCCGGTCAGTCGGCTGTCGGGCGCAGCCTGGGCGAGCAGGGCAGTGGGGCTGGCGAACGCAAGCAGCAGGGCGGCATATCGAATTGTGCGCATAAGGTGTGGGGCTTTCTGCTGGTTGATCAGCGGGTTGCAGATACGCCAGCGTGCGCCGGGCACGCGCGTGCGTCAAGCCGCAGATGGACCGCGCTTGAATGGCAGCATCTCGGTCAGCATTTCGCGGTCGGCCTGCACAGCTGCGCGCTCGCGCTTGAGGAAATCGCCCACCGCGCGGCGGAAGCCGGGATCGGGGATATAGTGCGCCGACCATGTGATCTCGGGCGCATAGCCGCGCGCCATTTTGTGCCCGCCCTGCGCGCCTGCTTCCACGCGGGACAGCCCCCGGCTGAGCGCGGCGTCGATGGCCTGATAATAGCAGAGCTCGAAATGCAGGAACGGCTTGTCCACCGTGCAGCCCCAATAACGGCCATAGAGCGTGTCGCTGCCGATGAAGTTGAGCGCGCCTGCGATCGGGCGGCCTTCGTACAGCGCAAGGATCAGCAGGATGCGGTCGGCCATCGTTTGCCCCATCAGGCTGAAGGCCTCGCGGGTGAGATAAGGCTGGCCCCATTTGCGCGCGCCGGTGTCCTGGTAGAAGATCCAGAACGCGTCCCAATGCGCTTCGGTGATCATGTCGCCGGTGAGGTGGACGATCTCGACGCCCTCCTGCGCCTTGGCGCGCTCCTTGCGCAGATCCTTGCGCTTGCGTGAGGTCAGCGAGCCCAGAAAGCCCTGGAAATCGCCATAATTCTCGTCGTGCCAGTGAAACTGGGTGTCGGCGCGCAGCAGCCATCCGGCCTGCTCGAACAGCGGCAGTTGGGCGGGCTCGATGAAGGTCGCGTGGACCGAAGACAGGTTGTTCTGTTCGGCAAGGTTCTGCGCGGCGGTCAGGATCGGCAGCGACCACACCGGATCGGCGAGCAGGATGCGCGGGCCGGTCGCGGGCGTGAACGGGACGGAAATCTGCAACTTGGGGTAATAGCTTCCCCCGGCATTCTCCCACGCATGCGCCCAATTGTGGTCGAAGACATATTCGCCCTGGCTGTGGCTCTTGAGATAGGCGGGCAGCGCCGCGACCAGCCTGCCGTCTTCGCCCTTGATGGTGATCGGGGCAGGGGTCCAGCCGGTGCCGCGGCCGACGCTGCCCGAAGCTTCGAGCAGGCATAGAAAGGCGTGGGAGACGAACGGGTTGTCGGTGCCCGCCAGCGCATCCCATTGACCCGCATCCAGCGCGGCGATGCTGCGGCCGACCTCGGCGGTGATCGCCTTTTCGCTCATGCGTGCGGGGAAGGGTCCGGCGCCAGGGCGCGTTCGTAGATCGGCGCATCAGCGTGGTCGGCGGCGATGGCGTGCTGTTCGTCGGTGCGCACCGTCCAGGTCAGCACGGGCAGGCCACGGGCGCGCTGGGCTGCGGCAAAGCCGCTGGGAAGATCGCGAATGTCATAAGCGAGGAAATCGGGCTTGGCCTGCCAAAGATCAAGGTGGCGGCGCATCGTTCCCTTCCAGCCGTGCGAGCCTTCTTCGGTCATCACCAGCCCGCGCACGATGTGCGGCGCCTGCCGCCGGAACCAGGCAGAGACTGCCGGGTGGAAGCTCATGATCGCCGCCTTGCCGCCATAGCCTTCGAGCGCGCGGCGCACCGCAAGGCACAGGGGCGCAACATGGTCGGTCTCGGTCTTGATCTCGATCAGGATCGGCGCGCGCCCGCGCACCACGCCCAGAACCGCGCCGAGTTCTGCGATCGCGCCATTCTGGCCCATCAGCCGGATCTGCGTGAGCTCGGCGGCGGTCTTGCCATCGACTCGGCCCTGAGCCAGCGTCAGCCGGCTCAGCGAAAAGTCGTGAAATACCACCGCGCGGTTGTCGATGCTGCGCTGGACATCGCATTCGATGCCATGGCCGGCGGCGATCGCCGCGGTGAACGCGGGCAGGCCGTTTTCGAGCACAGGGCCCTGCCACATGCCGTCATGCAGACCGCGATGGGCGTAGGGCTGCTCTCCCAGCCAGGCGATGCGGCGGGGTTCGGGCGGCGGCGCCAGCCAGCCGTCAAGCAGGCCGAACGGCGACAATGGCATCGATCTCCACGGCGGCGCCCAGGGGCAGAACGGGAACGCCGACGGCGCTGCGCGCATGCTGGCCCGCCGCGCCGAACACCTGGACCATCAGGTCCGATGCGCCATTGGCGACCTTGGGCTGGGCGTTGAACTCGGGCGTGCTGGCGATGAAGGCGCCGAGCTTGACGATCCGCTCGACCCGGTCGAGCGAGCCCAGAGCCGCCTTCATCTGCGCGATCAGCATGATGCCGCAGGCGCGCGCGGCGGCCTCTCCGGCCTCGAGCGAGACATTCTCGCCCAGCCGTCCGGTGACGACCTTGCCGTCGATGAACGGCAGCTGGCCCGAGATGTAGAGCATGCCGCCCACTTCCACGGCGGGGACATAAGAGGCGACGGGAGCGGCGGGCTGGGGCAGTTCGAGACCCAGTTCGGCGAGCTTTTGTTCAATGCTGTCAGTCATATGCTCGTATTCTCCAATGTGCTGGCCAGCGTCAAGCCGCAGCCTCGATGCCGGGGGCCGGCACACCCAGCGCGATGCGTTCCATCACCCAGTCGAGCGCGGCGGTCCAGCTGTCGATCCGCGCATGCGCATGGCCCGCAGTCGCCGCGCAGAGGATGTGCGGCGCCAGCGCGGTCTCGCCGACCATATGCAGCCGCCAGACCTCGGGCGCGTGCTCGGCGGCCGATTCGTGATGCTGCGGCAGGTCGTCGACAAAGATCGCGACCGAAGGCGCGTGCTCGTCGACGATGCGCTTGAGCGGTTCGCCCTTGGGCCCCTGGTTGCACACGACGCGGTGGTGCAGCCCGAAGCGCGCAAGCTGCTCGCTGCGCGATTGCTGGCGGTGATCGTTGAGGTTGGTCAGGACCACGATGTCGGCATGCTCGCCGATCGCCTTCAATGCCTCGACCGCGCCGGGAATCGGCATCTGGCGGTGCATTTCGGTGTCGAAGAAGGCGTTGAGCAGCGGCCAGATATCGCCGGGCTTCACCGCCTCGCGGGTCTTGCGATCGACCAGTGCCTTGGCGAAATCGCCGCCGGACATGTCGAACTCGATATCGTGCGCCTCGTCCAGCCAGTCGCGGAACGGCGCGACCATATACAGCAGCACCTCGTCGCAATCGGTGATCAGCAGCGGGCGGGGGGCCTTGGAAGAGGGGGTCATGTCGGGTCCGTTCGGTTTCAAGTCTGGCGTTCCAGCTGGATGCGGGCATTGACCAGGGCCGCGGGGCTCGCGCCGATGGCATCGGCAGCGGCGATCAGATCCGCCTCATGCCCTTCCAGATAGCGGATGAATTCCGCCAGGATGCGGGGGCTGGAAGCGCCGGCGCGCAGGTCGTCCACGGTCATTCCGGTGAGCGAGAGCAGCCTTTCGGCGCGCTCGCCATCGCCGAGCAGCCACGACAGCGCCAGCAGCGCCATGGTGGCCGGATCATGTGGGTCGCCCCTGTCTGACGGGGTATCTGGCCTGATTGTATCGGTCACGGCTTTGGCCTACATCCGCGTTCTGGTGGATAACGTCCGGCGCCCAATGCACCGGCAATTTGGATAAGCGGTTCAGTGGCAAAAAGAGTGCTGGTTGTCGAGGATAACGACCTTAATCGCAAACTTTTCTGCGATCTCCTCACCGCGCACGGCTTTGCCGTCGAGGGGCTGGCCGATGGCCGCGAGGTGATGGAACGCGCGCGGCAGTTCGTGCCCGGGCTGATCATCATGGATATTCAGCTGCCGCATATCAGCGGGCTGGAGCTGATCGAGGCGATCAAGGCCGATCGCGACCTGCGCCTCATCCCGATCATGGCGGTGACCGCTTATGCCGGCAAGGGTGATGAGGACCGGATTCGCGCCGCCGGAGCGGAGGGTTATGTCTCAAAGCCTGTGTCGATCGGCCCGTTCATGGCGGCGGTGAACGCGCTCGTGTAAAGCGCGCTCACCGGGCCGTGGTTCGGTTCAGATGCGTTCGATGATGATCGCAGGGGCCATGCCGCCCGCAGCGCACATCGTGATCAGGCCATAGCGACCGCCCGAGCGCTCGAGCTCATCGAGTGCGGTGCCGATCAGCATCGATCCGGTCGCGCCGATCGGATGGCCCAAGGCCATCGCGCCGCCGTTGATGTTGACCTTCTCGCGGTCGAGATCGAGATCGCGGATGAACTTTTCGGCGACCACCGAAAACGCCTCGTTGATTTCCCACACGTCGATGTCGTCCTTGGACAGGCCTGCGCGCTCCAGCGCCTTTTTCGCGGCGGGGACGGGCGCGTTGAGCATCAGCGTCGGGTCATCGCCCATGTTGACATAGGTGACGATCCGCGCGCGGGGCTTGAGCCCGTGCTTGTCGGCATAATCCTTGGAGGTGATCAGCACGGCAGCGGCGCCATCGACCACGCCCGAGCTGTTGCCCGCATGGTGCATATGCTCGATGGTGAGATCGGGATAGCGCCGGTTGATCTGCTTGCGGAAGGTGGTGCCGCCGATCTCGAAATCGGCCATGCCGGCAAAGGCGGGCTTCAATGCGGCAAGGCTTTCGGCGGTGGTGTCGGGGCGGGGGAACTCCTCCCGGTCGAGCGCGATGCTGCCGTCCGGGTTATGCACCGGGACCACCGACTTGTCGAAGCGGCCCTCGGCGATGGCGCGCGCGGCGCGCTGCTGGCTGACCAGGGCCAACGCATCCAAGGCTTCGCGCGAAATGCCTTCCATCGATGCGATTGCATCGCCGCAAACGCCCTGGTGCGATTGCGGGTGCAGTTCGTCGAGCGCGGGGTTGTGCGATCCCATCAGCGGCGGCGGCATCCCGGCATTGGCTTCGGCAGCGCCCACGGTCTGGGTGTAGCTCATCATCTCGGTGCCGCCCGCGATCACGCAATCTTCCATGCCTGACATCACCGCTGCGGTCGCGAGGTTCACCGAGGTGATGCCGCCGCCGCAGAAGCGGTCCAGCGTCATGCCGCTGGCCTTGACATCATAGCCTGCTGCGAGCGCGGACATGCGGCCAAGGTCGCCGCCCTGCTTGCCCTTCTGGGTCGAGGTCGACCAGATGACGTCGTCGACGGTCGCGGTGTCAAGATGGTTGCGGTCCTTGATCGCCTTGAGCACGGTGGCCGCCAGATCCTGCGGGTGCAGGTGCGACAGCGCGCCCTTGCCGGGCTTGCCGACCCCGCGCGGGGTGCGGACAGCGTCGATGATATAGGCGTCGGCCATGCTGGTATCCTCTCGGGTCTGGTTGATTTAACCGATCAGTTAAACCATCCCAAGGGCGCCAGCAAGCGTCAATTCAGGGCTTCGAGCTTCTCGTTGCATTCCAGCCAGGCAGCTTCTGCCTCGGCGAGCAGTTCGCCCAGCCGTGTGCGTTGCCGCGCCAGTTCGCTCATCGTCAGCTTGGCGTGTTCGGGCTTGGCGGAAGACGGATCGAACATCGCGCGGTCGATGTCCGAACACTGCGCCTGCAGCTCGGCCACGGCCTTTTCCGCTGTCTTGACCTTGTTCTCCATCTTGCGGATCTGGTCGCGGTGGAAGGCGTCGGCCTTCTTGTCCTTCTTGGACATCTTGGGCTTGGGATCGCCCTTGGGCTGATTGATGCCCAGCACGAAGTCCATGTAGTCGCGCATCGATCCATTGTACTCGGTCGCGGTGCCTGCATCGACCAGCACCAGCCGGTCGGCGGTCAGCTCGACCATGTGACGGTCATGGCTGATCAGGATCACCGCGCCGTCATATTCGTTGAGCGCCTGCACCAAAGCCTCGCGTGCATCGACGTCCAAGTGGTTGGTCGGCTCGTCGAGGATCAGCAGGTGCGGAGCATCGCGGGTGATCAGCGCGAGCGCCAGCCTTGCGCGCTCGCCGCCAGACAGGGTGCCGACGCTCGACATCGCGCGGTTGCCCGAGAAGCCGAACCGGCCAAGCTGCGCGCGCACCGCTGCAGGAGTCTTGCCCTTCATCGCGCGGGTCATCTGCTCGAGCGGGGTGCTGTCGGCCTCGAGCTCCTCGACCTGATACTGGGTGAAATAGCCGATCTGCATCTTGCCCGCGGTTTCCATCGCGCCTTCGAGCGCGGGGAGCTGCGCGGCGAGCAGCCGGGCGAGCGTGGTCTTGCCGTTGCCGTTGCGGCCCAGCAGCGCGATCCGGTCATCGGGATCGATGCGCAGGTTCAGCCGCCGCAGGATGGGATTGTCCTCAGCATAACCGACCGCTGCCAGATCGAGCGTGATCAGCGGGGGCTTGAGCTCGGACGGGCTGGGGAAATCGAACGACAGGCTCGGGTCTTCCATCAGCGCGGTGATCGGCTGCATCTTGGCGAGCATCTTGGCACGCGACTGCGCCTGCTTGGCGGTCGAGGCGCGGGCGCTGTTGCGCGCGACATAGTCCTGCAATTTGGCGCGCTGGGCATCCTGCGAGGCCTTTGCCGCCGCAAGCTGGGCTGCGCGTTCGGCGCGCTGGCGCTCGAAGCTGTCATAGCCGCCGGGATACAGCGTCACCTTCCCGCCCTGCAGATGCAGGATGTGGTCGACCACGTTGTTGAGCAGATCGCGCTCGTGGCTGATCACGATCAGCGTCGCGGGGTAAGCCTTGAGGAAGTTCTCCAGCCACAAGGTCGCTTCGAGGTCGAGGTGGTTCGAGGGCTCGTCGAGCAGCAGCACGTCGGGCTGCGAGAACAGCAAGGCGCCCAGTGCAACCCGCATCTTCCAGCCGCCCGAAAAGCTGTCGAGCGGGCGATTCTGCATTTCGTCGTCGAAGCCCAGCCCGGTGAGGATGATCGCGGCGCGCGATGGGGCGCTATAGGCGTCGATGGCGAGCAGCCGTTCGTGGACATCGCCCAGCCGATCGGGATCGGTGCAGGTCTCGGCCTCTTCGAGCAGGCTCGTGCGCTCCATATCCGCGGCGAGCACGGTATCGAGCGGAGTCATCGCTCCGTGCGGCGCTTCCTGCGCGATATAGCCAAGTTTGGCGAGGCGCGGCATCTCGATCTCGCCGTCATCGGGCTCGAGCTCGCCGATCATCACCTTCATCAGCGTGGACTTGCCCGCGCCGTTGCGCCCGATCAGGCCGATGCGGCCGCCGGGGGGAATGGCTGCGGTTGCGCCGTCGAGGATCGTGCGGCCACCCAGCCGGACGGTGATGTTGTTCATTGCGAGCATGCACGCGCGCCTACCAGCCCGCAGCGCATTAGCCAAGCGGGGCGTTGTTGCATTGCAGCGAAAAGCCGCGATCAGCTTGCGGCCGGATGAACGGGGCGTGCTGGCTGATACACTTTGCGACACTTTTGTGCCCGATCCGGCAAAGCTGTGCGACAATGCGCCTCTAGAACGGGTCTCAAGGAAGTCGTCCTGGCCTCATCCCCCCCTTTGCACCGGTTGGGGCGGCTTCCTCCCCCTCAGGAATTGAACATGAAGGAATACCCCATGAAGAAGACCCTTATCGCAGGTGCCGCGCTGGCCGCGATGCTCACCGCCAGCATGGCTGTTGCGCAGCCCGCCGGTGGCAAGATGCGCGGCCCCGATGCCAATCAGGACGGCGTGATCACCCAGGCCGAGGTCCGCACCCAGGCGCAGACGATGTTCGCGCGGATGGACGTCAACAAGGACGGCAGGATCGACAAGGCCGATCGCGAAGCGCGTCAGGCCGAGCGCTTCAAGAAGCTCGACACCGATGGCAGCGGTGAAGTCAGCCTGGCCGAAATGACCGCGGCGCGCGAAGCCCGCGAGGCGAAACGCGCCGAACGCATGAGCATGCGCGCCGAAGCCGGCAAGGGCGAGCCCGGCGCTCGCCAGGGCGGCAAGTGGCGCGGTGGACCCGGCAAGGGCATGCGCGGCGGCCATGGTGGCGGCCATGCTCGCATGATGCGTCTCGACACCAACAAGGATGGCGCGATCACTCTGGCCGAGTTCGAGGCCGGTGCGCTGGAGCGGTTCAAGCGCCAGGACACCAACAACGACGGCCAGGTGACCAAGGCCGAGCGCGATGCTGCGCGCGAAGCGATGAAGCAGCGCTGGCAGGAAAAGCGCGCCAAGCCGGCGGGCTGATTTTTCCAGCCTTTGACGATCTTCCGGCTCCGGTGCAGGTTCCCCGCTGCACTGGGGCCGGTTGCCATTGATCCTCGTAACCGGCACATGCTGATCCACCATGAATGACTTGCCCCACATCCTGCTCGTCGACGACGAGCCCAGCTTGCGCGAACCGCTCGCCGAATATCTGGTGGGGCAGGGCTTTGCCGTGACCGAGGCTGGCGATGCCGCCAGGGCGCGCACGCTGATGCGCGACCAGCGCTTTGCCATCCTGCTGCTCGATATCATGATGCCCGGCGAGGATGGCCTCAGCCTGTGTCGCCATGTCGCGGCGCAATCCGAAATCCCGGTGATCCTGATCACTGCCAAGGGCGAGGCGATGGACCGCATCATCGGGCTGGAGATCGGCGCCGACGATTATGTCGTCAAACCCTTCGACCCGCGCGAGCTGGTGGCACGCATCAAGACCGTTCTGCGCCGCGCCGCGCGCGTCCCCCAGACACCCGAGGACGAGGTCCAGGGGTTCGAATTCGACGGCTGGCGGCTCGACACCGTCAAGCGCCGCCTGACCGATCCCGATGGCGCGCTGGTGCCCATCTCCACCGCCGAGTTCAAGCTGCTGCAGGTGTTCTGCGAGCATGCCGGGCACGTGCTCAACCGCGACCAGTTGCTCGATCTTGCGCACGGCCGCGAGGCGCACCTGTTCGATCGCGCGATCGACAACCAGATCAGCCGCCTGCGCAAGAAGGTCGAGGCCGACAACCGCACCCCGCGGCTGATCAAGACCGTGTGGGGTGGCGGCTATACGCTCGCCGCCAAGGTCCGCCGTCTGGCCACCCCCGATACGCCATGAATATGCTCAAGCGGCCCAGTTTCAAGCGGTTGTGGCCGTCCAGCCTTGCCGGCCGCCTGCTGCTGACCATCGCGCTCGCGCTGCTGGTGGGGCAGCTGCTCAACGCGGTACTGCTGGTGCGGGCGCAGCGCGATCAGGCGATGGACCGGGTCGCGGCGGAAGCGGCGGTGCGGCTGATCGCTTCGACCGACCGGCTGGAGCAAGGCAGGCCGTTGCGCGAGCAGCGGCTCGGCCGGATGGGCCGCGCGCCCGGCCTCAGGATGCGGCGCACTGCGCTCGATCCGGTCAGCCCGATCACGCCTGCGATGCAGGCGATGCCCAAGATCGAACAGCGGTTGAACGCCATCCTGCCGAGCTATGGAGTCAATTATCGCGATATCCGGGCTGCAGCCATGCCCGCACCGCCCCGGCCGCGCCGCATGGACCGGCTGGCGGCGGAAATCGGCGGGCGCGATGACGAACGCATCCGCCAGCTCGCGGTGATCGCGATCGAGCGTCCCGACGGCCAGTGGCTCAGCGTGCGCGTTCCGGTGGCCGAGGCGTCGAATCGCATCGGCGTGACCATCATCGCGCAGACCGTGGTGCTGTATCTGGTGATGCTGGTGCCCCTGGTGTGGCTGACCCGCCGGATCGCGCGCTCTATGGGCGCGCTGCGCGATGGCGTGGCGCAGTTCGAAAAGACGCAGCAGGCGCAGCCGATTGAGCCTTCGGGGCCCAGCGACCTTGCCGATCTCACCCGCTCGTTCAACGCGATGAGCGCGCGGATTTCCGCGATGCTCAACGAGAAGGACGTGATGCTGGGCGCGATCGGGCATGATCTCAAGACGCCGCTCGCAGCGCTTCGGGTGCGGGTCGAATCGGTGCCCGATGACCGCCAGCGCTCACGCATGGTCGCCAGCATCGATGATATCACCCGCACGCTCGATGACATCCTGTCGCTGGCGCGGATCGGACGCACCGGCGAGGCGCCCGAGCCGGTCAATCTGGTCGCGCTGGTCGAGATGATCGCCGACGAGTACCGCGATCTGGGTCAGGACGTGGAGCTGGCCGAGTGCGAACGCATCGTCGCGCCGCTGCAGCTCACCTGGATCCGCCGCGCGCTGCGCAACGTCATCGGCAATGCGGTGCGCTACGGGACGCGCGCGCGGATCAGCATCGCGCGGCAGACGTCGAGCGTGGCAATCACGATCGACGATGATGGCCCGGGGATCGCCGACGATCAGATCGAGCGGATGTTCGAGCCCTTCACCCGTCTGGAAGCCTCGCGCAACATGGCAACCGGCGGCACGGGGCTGGGGCTGACACTCGCGCGCGCGGTGGCGCACCAGCATGGCGGCTCGCTGACCGTGCAGAACCGCCGCGGCCCAGGCGGCGCGATCGAAGGCCTTCGCGCAGTGCTGACGCTGCCGGTGGGCTGAGGTTTAGCGTCTAAACTCCGTCATTCCCGCGAACGCGGGAATCCCGCTGTTGCGCTCGGGCAGTGCTGGTAGCGGGACCCCCGCCTCCGCGGGGGTAACGAAGAACTTTGTCTGCGCGGTGTGCTTCCACGACCCGCAACACACCTTCCCCTTCGCGCACCCACCCGCTAGAGCATTGGCATGACGCACAGCCCTCCCACCACCGCCTATCCCGCCACCCGCCTGCGCCGCACGCGTTCTACGCGATGGAGCCGCGACATGGTCCGCGAGACCAGCCTGTCGCCCGCCAATCTGATCTGGCCTTTGTTTGTGACCGAGGGCGAAGGGGTCGAGGAGCCGATCGCCTCGCTGCCCGGCGTCTCGCGCTGGTCGGTCGATGGCATTGTGGAGCGCGCGAAGGAAGCGGCCGAGGCGGGGATCGCGTGCATCGCCCTGTTCCCCAACACCCAACCCGAACGCCGCAGCGTGGACGGCGCCGAAGCGCTCAACCCCGACAATCTGATGTGCCGCGCGATCCGCGCGATCAAGGCCGAGCTTGGCGACCGCATCGGCGTGCTCACCGATGTCGCGCTCGATCCCTATACCGCGCACGGCCAGGACGGTCTGGTCGATGACGAAGGCTATGTGCTCAATGATGCCACGGTCAAAGTGCTGGTCGGCCAGGCACTCAACCAGGCGGCGGCAGGCGCGGACATCATCGCGCCATCGGACATGATGGATGGCCGCATCGGCGAAATCCGCGCCGCGCTCGAGGCGCATGGCCATCACAACGTCCAGATCATGAGCTATGCCGCCAAATACGCCAGCGCCTTCTACGGCCCGTTCCGCGACGCGGTGGGCTCGTCTGGGCTGCTAAAGGGCGACAAGAAAAGCTATCAGATGGATCCGGCCAACGGCGACGAGGCGCTGCGCGAGGTCGCGATGGACATCGCCGAAGGCGCCGACAGCGTGATGGTCAAGCCGGGGCTCCCGTACCTCGATATCGCGGCACGCGTGAAGCAGACCTTCGGGCTGCCGACCTATGCCTACATGGTCTCGGGCGAATATGCGATGATCGAGGCAATGGCCGCCGCTGGCGCAGGGGACCGTGACGCGGTGGTGCTTGAAAGCCTGCTCGCCTTCCGCCGCGCCGGGTGCAGCGGCATCCTCACCTATCACGCGCTCCACGCGGCAAAGCTGCTGGCGAAGGGCTGAGGGCATGCACGACGTTTCCATCATCAGCCTGCACGGCAAAACCCCGCGGATCCACGACAGCGCGTTCATCGCGCCGGGATGCCGGATCATCGGCGATGTCGAGATCGGCCCCGATGCCAGCATCTGGTACAACTGCGTGATCCGTGCCGACGTCAACCGCATCGTCATCGGTGCGCGCACCAATGTGCAGGACGGCACCGTCATCCATTGCGACAGCCCGCGCCCCGGTCAGCCCGAAGGCTTTCCGACGCTGATCGGCGAGGATGTGCTGATCGGCCACATGGCGATGATCCACGGCTGCGTGCTCGAGGATCGCGCGTTCGTCGGCCTGGGGTCGATCGTGATGGACGGCTGCCGCATCGGCGGCGATGCCATGCTGGCGGCGGGCGCGATGCTCACCCCTGGCAAGTCGATGCCCGGTGGGCAGCTCTGGGGCGGGCGCCCGGCGCAGTTCATGCGCGATCTGCCCGAGCCTGCCATTGCCGGAATGCGGATCGGCGTGGCGCATTATGTCGAAAATGCCCGGGCGCACAAAGCCGCCGTTGACGGATCCTGATCCGGAAAGACACGAGCCATGTCGACTGGCCTGATCGAACATCTGCCATGGATCTGCGCGCTGGTCGCCACGCTGGCGGCGCTCGAGCTGCTGCGCCGTCTGCGCAAGGTGCTGCGCGAAAATCTGGCGCTGCAGCGCGACCGCAACCGGGTGACGCTGTCGCTCGATCTGGCGCTCAGCGTCGGCCGGATCGGCAACTGGCAGTTCGAACGGTCGGAAACTTCGCTGCACTGGTCGGACGAGGTGTTCGCCATCCACCAGCGTGACCGGCGGCGCGGCCAGCCCGGCCTGCAGGATGCGATCTGCTATTATCACCCCGATGACCGGCTGAAGGTCGCCGATGCCGTCCAGCGCTCGCTCGACCACGGCGAGGACTTTGATTTTCGTGCGCGCATCATCACCGATGCCGGAGAAATGCGCGAGGTAATGTCGCGCGGAACCTGCCGCTATGGCCGCGATGGCACGACGATCGGTGTAATCGGCTTCATCATCGATCTGACATCCGGGCCGGTGGGACAGGACTGAGGCTGCCGCTCAGCTCGTCCGGTAGTTGCGCGGCGGCACGAACCGCTCGCCGCGTGCCCGCGCCTGCATCGCCTCGTCGGCGATCGCGGTCTTGCGCTCGACCGCAGCGATGCGCGACTGGCGCCGACGCGTCAGCCCGCCGCTTTCCTCGGTCAGCGCCATTGCAACCTTCCGAATCTGGTCGCCGCGCGTGCCGATCAGCAACGCGAGGAAAACCGAGGCGAGCGAGATGGAGAGGAATGAAATGAACACACTGTCTGGCGACATGCTGACCCCCTTTGGCGCTGAAGTTCAACAAGATGTGCGCATTGCTGGTTAAGCGCCCCTTGGCAGCAAGGGTTAAGAGGACGTTGACGACAGATTTATCTTCTCTTTACCTCTCGCGGGCTCGTGGGTCATGCACCAACACCAGCTCCGCCGTGAAATGAAAGCCCGCCATGCCCACCCAGATCGCGCCCACCGTGCTGCTGCTTGCCATATCGAACATCTTCATGACCACCGCCTGGTACTGGCATCTCAAGGGCGGGACAGAGGCCGCGGCGGCACGCCCGATCTTCTGGGTGATCGCGATCAGCTGGGGTATTGCGCTGGTCGAATATTGCTTTGCGGTTCCCGCCAACCGCATCGGCTTTGCGCATGGCTGGACGCCGGGTCAGCTCAAGATCGTGCAGGAGGCGCTCGCGCTGACCGTGTTCGGCGTGTTCATGGTCGCGGTGCTGGGCGAGGCGCTCAGCTGGCGGCATCTTGCGGCCTTTGGCTGTATCATGGCAGGGGTGGGTTTCCTGTTTGTTGGCAAATAGCCGTTACCGCCGCTGCGTGCGTTCCCACCTCGCATCCGTTTCCGCATTCTCTCCCTTCCTCAAAGCACAGGACCCTTCATGCCCGACAGCTACAGCCTGACCCTGTCCTGCGCCGACCAGCCCGGAATTGTGGCCGCAGTCGCCGGGTTCCTGGCCGGCAACCACGCCAATATTCTGGAATCTCAGCAGTATAACGACCGCATCGAAGACCGGTTCTTCATGCGGGTTAGCTTCGAGCTGCTTTCAGGCGCCGGGCCGATCGAGGCGTTTCGCGCCGCCTTTGCCGAGGTCGCCGCGCGCCATGGCATGGAATGGTCGATCCGCGACATGGCGCAGCCGCGAAGGGTTCTGCTGCTGGTGTCGAAGTTCGATCACTGCCTGGGAGACCTTCTGTATCGCTCGCGCATCGGCGAGCTCAACATGGCGGTGACGGGAATCGTCTCCAATCATCCGCGCGAAGCGATCAGCCACACGATGATCGGGGATATTCCCTATCACCATCTGCCCGTGACCGCGGCGACCAAGCCCGCGCAGGAAGCGGCGATCCGCGCGATCATCGAGCAGACCGACACCGAACTGGTGGTGCTGGCGCGCTATATGCAGATCCTCTCGGACGAGATGGCCCGGTATCTGTCGGGGCGCTGCATCAACATCCACCACAGCTTCCTCCCCGGCTTCAAGGGAGCCAAGCCCTATCACCAGGCGTGGGAGCGGGGGGTGAAGATCATCGGCGCCACCGCGCATTATGTCACCGGTGATCTCGATGAGGGCCCGATCATCCATCAGGACGTCGAGAACATCAGCCACAGCGACACCCCCGACGATCTGGTGCGCAAGGGACGCGACATAGAGCGTCGCGTGCTCTCGCGCGCGGTGCGGTTCCATCTGGAGGACCGGGTGCTGGTCAACGGCAGCAAGACCGTGGTTTTCCACGACTGAATTGCGTCGGGCTAGGGAACCGTTAACCCCCCGGAGCGATCATGTCGTGTGGCCAGATCAACCTCCAGAATATCGCCCAGCGCAGACCAGGGCCAGACCCGCATCTTCGTGCTCGCGCTGCTGTTGGCGGCGCTGGCAGGCTGGAACCTCAACGCCTGGCTGGTGCCGGTGGAGGAGGGTGCGGTAGCCCCCGCCATCCAGGCCGAAACACCCGACCCATGGGCGCAATCGCGCGAGCAACGCCATCTGCTGGAGGTGCAGGAGGATGCGCCCGAACAGGTGGCGCAGTTTGCAGGCGCGCCGATCGTCAACGCCCGGCCCGACACGGTCTCGGTCCGGTTCGGCATCTGCGGCGGTGGCGCGCGGGTCACCTGCGTGGTCGATGGCGACACCATCTGGCTGCGCGGGCAGAAGATCCGCATCGCCGATATCGATACGCCCGAGGTGTCCTCGCCGCGCTGCCCTGCAGAGCTCGAGCGCGGCAGGCTGGCGACGCAGCGGATGGTCGAGTTGCTCAACGCCGGGCCGTTCACGCTCGAACCCGGGGCGAGGGCGCAGGACCGCTATGGCCGGGCGCTGTTTGTCGTGACTCGCGGCGGCGCCAGCGTGGGCGGCGCGCTGGTCGATGAAGGGCTGGCGGTGTGGTACGGCAACGGCCGTCCCGACTGGTGCTGAACGCGCGCTAGATCGGGGCCCTGTCGGGCCTGCGCCGGGCGTTGGACGGCATGTCGAACAGCACGCGGCGCTGCTTGAAATCGATCATCATCCGGCTGAACAGCCGCAGCGTACCCATGCCCAGCAGCAGCGCGGGAGTCTTGTCCAGACCCAGCTCGGCAAAGGCCTGCGAATCGGCGAACACGATCGGCACAAATTCGAACTGCGCGCGCCCGATCCGGAAATCGTTCGCCAGCCCCGAGTTGACGGTCACCGACTGGCCGGTGACCGAGACCAGGCTGCCCTGTTCCTGGGTCAGCTTCTTGCCGCTGCCCAGCCGCCGCAGCAGCGCCAGATTGCCGATGTTGGATTGCGCGCCGGTGTCGATCACCACGCTGATCCTTTTGCCCCCCAGGGTAGCATCGGTGAAGATCAGCTGGCCCGAACGGCGGCGCGCGGTGACGATGATCTCGAAGTCGCTGGATACGGCGCGCTTGGCGACATCTTCTATGCTGATCGCGTTGGTGGTGAAATCGAAGAGGATGCGCTGGTCCTGCAGGCCGTCCAGCCCCAGGATGCCATCTGCACCGATGTGATGCGCCTCCAGGATCGGCGCGACCACCTCGCCGTAATTCTGCCGACCCAGCGTCAGGTCGGGGACATAGACCGTCTCCACCATCTTGCTGCCGGCGATGCTGACCAGCCGGGCGATCTCGGCGAACTTGAGCATCAGCTCGCCTGCAATGTCGCGCGAGACGACGGTGCGTTCGGACCCGGTATCGATCAGGAAGGAGAACGGACCGCGGCCATCGATGCTTACCGGCACGGTCATGCGATCGGCACGGTCCTGTGCGATGCTGACCACCTCGGCGCCAGCACTCACGGCATTACCTTCCAGCGCGCCCACAGTGGCATTGGCGACACCCGGAGCAGCGGGGACCGATGGCGCCGGGCTCGATTGGGCTGCCGCAGCGGATGCGCACAGCGCGAAGGCAAGGGCCAGCGCACCGGGCAGGGGGCGTAAGGTCATGGCTGCGATCCTCTCCCGCGCCCGTTTCAGGCCGGGCACTGGCATGAGATTACCACCAGCGGTGACCGCCCGCAATCAATCGCCGCGCATCGCGGTGGCGGCAAGGCTCTCGGCCTCGGTCAGCAGCGCATCGTCGGTCGATCCTTGCGCCACGCTCTCGCGCCCGATCATCACCAGCACCGGCACCGCGAGCGGGCTGACGCGTTCGAGATCGATGTGCAGCATCGTGCCTGCCGCGCGGTCGAGCAGATCGCCCAGCCGCCCGACATCGGTCATCCGCGCGCGCGCATCGGCCCAGGCGGCCTCGAGCAGCACATGGTCGGGCTCGTACTTGCGCAGCACATCGTAGATCAGGTCGGTCGAGAAGGTGACCTGCCGCCCGGACTTCTTCTTGCCCGGATGCTGGCGCTCGACCAGCCCGCTGATCACCGCGACCTCGCGAAAGGCGCGCTTGAGCAGGTACGAATTCTGCACCCAGTCGGTGAACTCATCGGTCAGGATATCCGCCGATAGCAAGGCGCCGGGATCGGTGATCGGCTTGATGCCCCACACCGCAAGCGCATAATCGTTGGCGACAAAGCCCATCGGCTGAAGCCCGCGATCCTCCATCCGCCGGGTGAGCAGCATGCCCAGCGACTGGTGCGCGTTCCATCCCTCGAACGGGTAGCAGACCATGTAATGGCGCCCGTGGTGCGGGAAGGTCTCGACCAGCAACTGATCGGGCTCAGGCATCGCCGAGCGCCAGTCCTGCATCTCGAGCCACTCGCGTACGTCATCGGGGAAGCGCGGCCAGCTCGCGCGGTCGGTCAGGAAGCCGCGCACGCGCTGCGACAGATGCGTGGTCAGCGGCATCCGCGCGCCGTTGTAGCTGGGGATCTGCGAGGCCTTGGCCGACGCCTTGACCAGCAGGTCCATGTCCTTGATCCGCTCTACCTCAAGCCCCATGCCTGCGAACACGAAGGTGTCGCCAGGCGCGAGCTGCGCGGCGAAATTCTCCTCGACCTTGCCCAGCGAACGCCCGTTCTTGAAGCGCACCTCGAGCATCGGGGTGTCGACGATGATGCCCGCATTCAGGCGATATTGCGCAGCAAATTTGGGATGCGCGAGCCGCCACGTGCCATCGGCCAGCCGAACCAGCCGCTTGAACTTGTCATAGGCCTTGAGCGAATAGCCGCCGTTCTCGACAAAGCCGAGCACGCGCTGCAACGTGGCGCGGTCGATGCCGCTATAGGGCAGGGCGGACTGCACCTCGTCGAGCAGGGCATCCTCGTGGAACGGCCCGGCGCAGGCTGCGCCCATGATGAACTGCGCGAGCACGTCGAGCCCGCCGGGGCGGAAGCTTTCGCCATCGCGCTGGCCTTCGGTGACCGCATCGAAGGCCGCCTGGGCTTCCAAATATTCGAAGCGGTTGCCGGGGACCAGGATCGCGCGGCTGGGGCAGTCGAGCCGGTGGTTGGCGCGGCCGATCCGCTGCAGCAATCGCGAGGATCCCTTGGGCGCGCCCATCTGGATCACGCAATCGACATTTCCCCAGTCGACTCCCAGATCGAGGCTGGCGGTGGCGACCAAAGCGCGCAATTCGCCGCGCGCCATCGCGCCTTCGACCTTGCGCCGCGCCTCGACCGACAGCGAGCCGTGGTGGATGCCGATCGGCAGATGCGCCTCGTTGAGTTCCCAGAGCTTCTGAAAGATGAACTCGGCGAGGAAGCGCGTGTTGCAGAAGACAAGCGTGGTCTTGTTTCGCGCGATTTCCTCGAGCACCTGAGGCACGGCATAGTTGCCGCTGTGCCCCGCCCAGGGAACGCGATCATCGGTAATCAGGATCGACAGGTCGGGCTCTGCGCCGGGCTCGCCCTCGACCAGGGCTACGGTATCGATATCGCCATATGGCGCGAGCCACGCGCGATAGGCGTCGGCATCGGCGACCGTCGCCGACAGCGCAACCCGACGCAACGCGGGCGCGATCGCCTGCAGCCGCGCGAGCGAGAGGTTGAGCAGGTCGCCGCGCTTGCCGGTGGCGAAGGCGTGAACCTCGTCGACGATCACGGTCTTCAATCCTGCGAACATCTCGAAGCTCTCAGGGTAGGACAGCAACAGGCTGAGCGATTCGGGTGTGGTTAGCAGGATATGCGGCGGACGCGCGCGCTGGCGCGCCTTGCGGTCCGATGGCGTGTCGCCGCTGCGGGTCTCGATGGTGATGGGCAGCCCCATCTCGGTCACCGGGGTCAGCAGATTGCGCTGCACGTCGTGCGCCAGCGCCTTCAGCGGCGAGATGTAGAGCGTGTGCAGCCCGTCATGGCTCTGGCCGTCGGTGAAATCGGCCAGCGTAGGCAGGAACCCCGCCAGCGTCTTGCCCGCGCCGGTCGAGGCGACCAGCAGCGCGTGGTGCCCGGCATCTGCCTGCTCCAGCATCTCCATCTGATGCCGCCGGGGTACCCAACCGCGCTGCCCGAACCAGTCGGTGATGATTTGGGGCAGCGCCATGGCTGCGGATATAGGGGGAGAGGGGGGCGAACTAAAGGGGCGGCCTTCTATCATTCGCCCGTGGGGGCAGGAGCAATCCGCGCCGCAGCCTTATTCCAGCGCGGTGATGATCGCCGAGAAATCGAGCCCCTGCGCGTCGGCTTCCACGAACGCGGCGTAGATCGCCTCGGCGCGCTCGCCCATCGGGACCTGTGCGCCGTTAGCCTTGGCTGCTTCGAGCGCAAGCCGCATGTCCTTGAGCATCAGCGCGGCGGCAAAGCCTCCTGCATAGCCGTTGTCCGCCGGACTGGCGGGGCCGACGCCGGGCACGGGGCAATAGCTGGTCATCGACCAGCTCTGCCCCGAAGCCTTCGACGAGATGTCGTAGAAGGTCTGCAGGTCGAGCCCCAGCTTCTTGGCCAGCGCAAAGGTCTCGCAGGTCGCGGCCATCGTCGCACCCAGCAGCATGTTGTTGCAGATCTTCGCGGCCTGGCCTGCGCCATTGTCGCCTGCGTGGATCACCGCCTTGCCCATGTCCGAAAGGATTGGTGCTGCGCGCGAGAAACCGCCCGAGCTGCCGCCGACCATGAAGGTCAAGGTGCCGCCATTGGCCGCCGCGATTCCGCCCGAAACCGGCGCATCGACCGCCTCGAGCCCGCGCTCCTTGGCGGCGGCTGCGACCTGCCGCGCGGTGTCGACGTCGATGGTCGAGCAGTCGATCAGCAGCGTGCCCGATCGCGCCGCACCGAAAACGGTGTCGTTGTAGACCGATGCCACATGCTTGCCTGCAGGCAGCATGGTGACGATGACATCGGCATCGCTCACCGCCTGCACCGGATCGGACACGGGATGGCAGCCCGCTGCGCCCGCGCGCGCCAGCGCCTCGCCCGAAAGATCGAATGCGATGACCTTGTGCCCGGCCTTGGCGAGGTTCGCCGCCATGCCGCCGCCCATATTGCCCAAGCCGATAAATCCGATCGTCGTCATGTTGTCTCTCCGTTGTCCGAAACCGCGTTAATGCGCGCTTCGATCAAATCCCACCTGTTGCCGTACAGGTCTGCAAAAACCACCACCCGGCCATAGACTTCATTGCGCGGAGTCTCCGCAAACTTCACGCCTGCCGCGAGCATGCGTGCATAATCGCGGTCGAAGGCGCGGGTGTGCACGAAGAACGCGACGCGTCCGCCCGCTTCCTTGCCGACGGCGGCTGTCTGTTCGGGCGAGGTGGCGCGCGCCAGCAGCAGTTCGCCGCCGTCGCGTCCACCCACCCGGACCCAGCGCTTGCCGCCGCCCAGATCGCTGTCTTCGAGCAGTGTCCAGTCCAACGCGTCGACGAACCAGGAGATGGCTTCGTCATATTCCCGGACCAGATAGGCGGTGTACGCAAGCCGCACGCGTTTAGCCCCTCATTCAACCCATCGTCGGGATGACGAAGGCATTGCCGCCGTTGACCGCGCCATCGGGCCAGCGCGAGGTGATCGTCTTGACCTTGGTCCAGAACTTCACGCCTTCCATGCCGTGCTGGTTGGTGTCGCCAAAAGCGCTGCGCTTCCAGCCGCCGAAGGTGTGGTAGGCGACCGGCACCGGGATCGGTACGTTGATGCCGACCATGCCGACATTCACGCGAGCCGCGAACTCGCGTGCGGCGTGGCCGTTGCGGGTGAAGATCGCGACGCCGTTGCCATACTGGTGCTTGCTGGGCAGCGCGACGGCTTCTTCGAAATCGGCAGCGCGGACGATCTGCAGCACGGGGCCGAAGATCTCTTCCTTGTAGCTGCTCATTTCGGTGGTGACGTGATCGAACAATGTCGGGCCGACGAAGAAGCCGTTCTCATGGCCCTGGAGCGTGAAGCCGCGGCCATCGACGACCAACTCGGCGCCCTCGTCGATGCAGGTCTGGATCCAGCCCTCGACCTTGGCCTTGTGCGCGGCGGTGACCACCGGGCCGTAATCGGCATCGGGGTCGGACGACACGCCGAGGCGCAGCTTTTCGATCGCGGGGATCAGCTTGGCGCGCAAGCGGTCAGCGGTCTCGTCGCCCACGGGGACGACCACCGGAAGCGCCATGCAGCGTTCGCCTGCTGAACCGAAGGCCGCGCCTGCGAGATCCTTGACCACCTGGTCGAGATCGGCATCGGGCATGACGATGCCATGGTTCTTCGCGCCCCCCATTGCCTGCACGCGCTTTCCGGCAGCGACACCGCGCTGGTAGAGATAATGCGCAACATCGGACGATCCGACGAACGACACGCCGGCGATCGCGGGGTGATCGAGGATCGCGTCGACCATTTCCTTGTCGCCATGAACGACCTGCAGGATGCCATCGGGCAGGCCAGCTTCGCTCATCAGCTCGGCAAGACGCACCGGTACCGAGGGGTCACGCTCGCTAGGCTTGAGGATGAAGGCGTTCCCGGTGGCAATCGCGGGGCCGAACATCCACATCGGGATCATCGCGGGGAAGTTGAACGGGGTGATGCCGGCGCCGATGCCGATCGGCAGACGCATCGAATAGACGTCGATGCCCGGGCCCGCGCCATGGGTGTATTCGCCCTTGGAGGCGTGCGGGATGCCGCAGCAGAATTCGATGACTTCCAGACCGCGCTGGATATCGCCCTTGGCATCGGCATGGACCTTGCCGTGCTCGCTCGACAGCAGGGCTGCGAGCTCGTCGATATTGGCTTCGACCAGCGCCTTGAAGTTGAACATCACGCGCGAGCGGCGCTGCGGGTTGGTTGCGGCCCAGGCGGGTTGCGCTGCGAGCGCGGCATCGACCGCGGCGTCGAGCACCGCCTTGTCACCCAGATCGACCCTGGCCTGCACCGAGCCGCTGTTGGGATCGAAGATGTCGGACTGGCGGGGGCTGGCGGGGGCAGAAACGCCGGTGGCCAGACGGTGGGTGACGGTGCGCATGGTCGCTCTCCTGTAGGTGCTTGTCGCTTAGACAGCGCAATAGCCTCTGGCATTCATGCAATCAATTGCGTAAAAACGTCACAACGGGCTGCATAAATACAATGGCCAGGAGAGGGTTCGCATGACACTGCATGGCTTATGAACTGGGATGATCTGCGCATTTTCCTGATGCTGGCGCGCGCCGGATCGGTGGCGGAGGCCGCACGGCGGCTCGAGATCGACCCTACCACCGTGGCGCGGCGGCTTGCGCGGCTGTCGGGCGACCTGCAGTCGACGCTGTTCGAGGCAAGCGGCAAGGGCATTGCGCTCACCGAGCACGGGCGCAAGCTGCTGCATTATGCCGAAGGCGCCGAGCAGGCGCTGGTCGATGCGCGCACCGAGCTGACCGGCGAGCAGACGGTGTTTGCCGGCACCATAAGGGTGAGCGTCGCGGAAGGCTTTGCCGCCTGGGTGATCAGCCACAACCTGGCCGAGTTTCACCGCCTTCACCCCGCGATCCGCATCGAGCTGGTGGCCACCAACGGCTTTCTGAATCCGTCCAAGCGCGAGGCGGATCTGGCGATCATGCTGTCACGCCCGACCGCGGGGCCGTTGAAGGTGCGCAAGCTGGTAGACTATCAATTGGGGGTCTATGCCGGCCGCGATTACATCGCCGCCGCCGGACCGATCGCCAGCGTCGACGACCTGCGTCGCCACCCGCTGATCGGCTATATCCCCGATTTCATCTATGCCGACGAACTGCGCTATCTCGACGAAATCGGCCCGGGCTTGGAACCCGTGCTGACCAGCTCGAGCATCAACGTGCAGCACAGCCTGATCGCGTCGGGCGCCGGGGTGGGGATCCTGCCGTGCTTCATGGGCGAGCAGAACGTGCGGCTGGAGCGGGTGCTGGCGGATCGGGTCGCGATCCACCGCAGTTTCTGGCTGGTGGTGCACCGCGATATGCGCAAGCTCGCGCGGGTGGATGCGTTCATCGGCTGGCTGGATGATGTCGCACGGCGGATCGCGCCGCTAACGGGCGAGGACGCGTCACCGATCCGATGACGCGTCCGCCGTGTCGGCCTGCAGAGGCCGTCAGATGTGTATCGGCTTGCCCTGCACCGCCATCGCGGCTTCCTTGAGCGCTTCGCTGTGCGTGGGGTGCGCGTGGCAGGTGTAGGCGATGTCCTCGCTGGTGCCACCGAACTCCATTGCCTGTGCGGCCTGCGCAATCATGGTGCCGCCCAATGACGCGATGATCCACACGCCGAGCACGCGGTCGGACTTGGCATCGGCGATGACCTTGACCATGCCGTCGCCTTCATGGTTGGTCTTGGCGCGCGAATTGGCCATCATCGGGAACTTGCCGACCTTGATCTCGCCACGCTCTTTGGCCTGCTCTTCGGTGAGGCCCACGCCAGCGATCTCGGGCATGGTGTAGACCACGCTCGGGATGATGTCGTGATTGACGATACCGGTGAGCCCCGCGATGTTCTCTGCGACCGCGATGCCTTCGTCCTCGGCCTTGTGCGCGAGCATGGGTCCGGGAACGACATCGCCGATCGCCCAGATACCAGGGACCGACGTGCTGAAGTCATGATCGATCTCGACCTGTCCGCGGCCATTGACGGCAAGGCCCGCCTTGTCGAGCGCGAGGCCATCGGTGTTGGGACGACGACCGATCGACACCAGAACGACGTCGGCCTCGATGGTTTCGGTGTCGCCGCCGGCTGAGGGTTCGACCGACAGCATCGCCTTGCCGCCTTCGACACTAGCGCCGGTGACCTTGGTCGACAGCTTGAACTCGATGCCCTGCTTCTTGAACACCTTGAGCGATTCCTTGCGGATTTCGCCGTCCATGCCGGGCAGGATCATGTCGAGATATTCGACCACGGTGACCTTGGCGCCCAGGCGCTTCCAGACAGAGCCGAGCTCGAGCCCGATCACGCCGCCGCCGATCACGACCATGTGGCCGGGAACCTTGGCAAGCTCGAGTGCGCCGGTGGAATCGACGATGATCTGGCTGTCGTTATCGACCGTGATACCGGGCAGCGGGGTGACCGACGATCCGGTGGCAATAACGATGTTCCTGGCGCGATAGCTCTTGTCGCCCACGGCCACCGTATCGGCGCCGGTGAACGCGCCTCGGCCCTTGATCCACTCGACCTTGTTCTTCTTGAACAGATATTCGATTCCGCCGGTCAGCCCCTTGACCGCATCGCGGCGCTGCGCGTGCATGGTTTCGAGGTCGAGCGTGACCGATCCCTTGATGCCCAATTTGGCGAGCTTGCCGCTAGCGGCTTCCTCGAAAAGCTCGGACGCGTGCAGCATCGCCTTGGACGGGATGCAGCCGACGTTGAGGCAGGTGCCGCCCAAAGTCTCGCGGCTTTCGATGCAGGCGGTCTTGAGGCCGAGCTGCGCCGCACGGATTGCCGCGACATAGCCACCGGGACCGGAACCGATCACCAGAACGTCGAAATCATAGTCAGCCATTTTCAAACTCCATCGTGCGCCGGATTTAACCGGGCTACGTTTGCAATTCCATCCCCGTCATTCCCGCGAACGCCGCAAGCCCGCCTTGCGACGCCGGAGAGCAAAAGCGGGACCCCCGCCTGCGCGGGGGTGACGCAAGAAGGAATTGCAGCTTCCCGCCCACGCCGGACACGCTATCAAAGATCGATCAGCAACCGCGTCGGATCCTCGATCGCTTCCTTGATACGCACCAGGAAGGTAACCGCCTCACGGCCATCGATCAGGCGGTGGTCGTAGGACAGGGCCAGATACATCATCGGGCGGGCCTTGATCTCGCCATTGGGCATCACGACCGGGCGTTGGTCGATGCGGTGCAGGCCGAGCACGGCGCTCTGCGGGGGGTTGATGATCGGGGTCGACATCAGCGAACCGAACACGCCGCCGTTGGAGATGGTGAAGGTGCCGCCCATCATCTCGTCCATCTTGAGCGTGCCGTCCTTGGCGCGCTTGCCGAAGTCGGCGATGGTCTTTTCGATGCCGGCAAACGACAGCGTCTCGGCGTTGCGGATCACCGGCACGACCAGGCCGTTGGGCGCGCTGACCGCGACCGAGATGTCGGCGTAGTTGTGATAGACGATCTCGTCGCCTTCGATCTGCGCGTTGACCGACGGGACATCCTTGAGCGCAAGGCACGCGGCCTTGGCGAAGAAGCCCATGAAGCCCAGCCGGATGCCGTGCTTCTTCTCGAACAGGTCCTTGTACTTGTTGCGCGCCTCGATGACGGCGGTCATGTCCACGTCGTTGAACGTGGTCAGCATCGCCGCAGTGTCCTGCGCGCTCTTGAGGCGCTTGGCGATCGTCTGGCGGATGCGGGTCATGCGCACGCGCTCGGTCTCGCGACCAGCAGCGCCGCTGGCGGTGGGTGCGCTGGCAGCGACAGGCGCGGGCGCTGCGGCGGGCGCAGGCGCAGCCTTGGCGGATTCAGCCGCAGCGAGCACGTCTTCCTTGGTCAGACGGCCATCCTTGCCGGTGCCACGGATGCCGGTGGGGTCAAGCCCATGTTCGAGCACCAGACGGCGCACCGCAGGCGACAGGCTCACAGGCTCGCCCGAGCTGACCGACGGGGCAGGCGCAGGATCGGCCTTTGCAGCGGCGGGGGCAGGGGCAGGGGCGGCGGCAGGGGCCGGAGCAGGCGTCGCGGGCGGCGACGCTGCGGCGGCGCTTCCAGCCGCCTCGATCATCGCCAGCAGCGCGCCGACCTGAACGGTGTCGCCAGCGGCATACATCTGCTGGCCCATCACGCCTGCCGACGGCGCGGGAACTTCGACCGCGACCTTGTCGGTTTCCAGGCTCGCGATCGCCTCATCGGCGGCGACCGCATCGCCGGGCTTCTTCAGCCACTCGCCGATGGTGGCTTCGCTGATCGATTCACCCAGAACGGGGACTTTGACTTCGATGCTCATGGTTCACAAACCTTCGTCTTTGTCCGCTTCAACTCGCGGAAACAACTTCATATTCTTGCGGGTAGTCAGCTCTTGCGCTGACGACGGATCTCATCGCGGACATCATGGCCCAGTGCGTCTGCAATCAGCGCGCCCTGTTCGGCCTGGTGCCGCTTGGCAAGACCGGTGGCAGGCGATGCCGCCGCGATCCGGCCTGCGTAGCGAGGACGCTTGGGGGCGACCCCGGCATCGGCCAGGCATTCCTCGATGAACGGCTCGACGAAGAACCACGCGCCGTTGTTGCGCGCCTCTTCCTGCGCCCAGACCACCTCTTCCAGATTGACCATGCGCTTCAGGCGGATGGTCAGCGGCTCGCCGGGGAAGGGGTAGAGCTGTTCCAGCCGGATGATCGCGGTGTGCTTGTCGCCCGCCGCATCGCGCGCTTCCATCAGGTCGAACGCGACCTTGCCCGAACACAGCACCAGCCGCTTGACGTCCTTGTCCTCCGGCTGGGCCGGATCGGACAGGATGCGCATGAAATGGCTGTTGCCGCAGAAGTCGTTGGTCTTCGATACCGCCATCTTGTGTCGCAGCAGCGACTTGGGCGTCATGATGATCAGCGGCTTGCGGAACGGGCGGTGCATCTGCCGGCGCAGCACATGGAAGTAGTTGGCCGGCGTGGTGATGTTGCACACCTGCATGTTGTCGCCTGCACACAGCTGCAGGAAGCGTTCCAGACGCGCCGAGCTGTGCTCGGGCCCCTGGCCTTCCATGCCGTGCGGCAGCAGCATCACCAGACCGTTGGCGCGCAGCCACTTGGCCTCGCCGCTGGCGATGAACTGGTCGATCATGATCTGCGCGCCGTTGGCGAAATCGCCGAACTGCGCTTCCCACAGCACCAGCGTCTTCGGGTCGGCCATGGCATAGCCGTACTCGAAGCCCAGCACGCCATATTCGGACAAGGGGCTGTCGAGCACCTCGAACCGGCCGTGCGGAACCTGTTCCAGAGGCAGATAGCGGCCGCCGGTGTTCTGGTCGATCCACACCGCATGGCGGTGGCTGAACGTGCCGCGACCCGAATCCTGGCCCGACAGACGCACGGCATAGCCTTCCGACACCAACGACCCGAACGCCAGCGCTTCGCCGGTCGCCCAGTCGAAGCCTTCGCCCTTGTCGAACATGTCGCGCTTGGCGTCGATCACGCGGCGCAGGGTCTTGTGGACCTCATGGCCTTCGGGGATCGTGGTCAGCGTGCGGCCCAGGCTCTCGAGCAGCTTGCGGTCGATGCCGGTTTCGACATTGCGGCGCGCATATTCGGGGTCGGCAGGCGCGTGCAGGCCAGACCAGCGTCCGGCAAACCAGTCGGCCTGGTTCGCCTTGTAGGTCTTGCCCGCCTCGAACTCGACTTCGAGATTGTCCGAAAACGCCGTGGCCGTGCCGTCGATCCAGTCCTGCGTCACCACGCCCTGGTCGATCAGGCGATCGCCATAGATCTTGCTGACGCGCGGATGCTGGCGGATCTTGGCGTACATCTGGGGCTGGGTGAAGCTGGGCTCGTCGCCTTCGTTATGGCCAAACCGGCGGTAGCACCACATGTCGATGACGACATCGCGGTGGAACTGCTGGCGGAAATCGATGGCCATCTTGCACGCAAAGGTCACAGCTTCGGGATCATCGCCGTTAACGTGCAGGATCGGCGCCTGAACGCCCTTGGCGACATCCGAGGGGTAAGGCGAGGAGCGCGCGAACTGCGGGCTGGTCGTGAAGCCGATCTGGTTGTTGACGATGAAGTGGATGCAGCCGCCGGTGTTGTAGCCGCGGATGCCCGAGAACCCGAGGCATTCCCACACGATGCCCTGACCGGCAAAGGCAGCATCTCCGTGCAGCAGCACGGGCAGCACCTGGCTGTGATCGGCCAGATCGTCGCGGTTGACCTGCTGCGCGCGAACCTTGCCCAGCACGACAGGATCCACCGCCTCGAGATGCGAGGGGTTGGGGACCAGCGACATATGGACGCTGATGCCGTCGAATTCGCGATCGGTGCTGGTGCCAAGGTGGTACTTCACGTCGCCCGAGCCTGCGACGTCGTCGGGGTTCGACGAACCGCCCGAAAACTCGTGGAAGATCACGCGATAGGGCTTTGCCATCACGTTGGCGAGCACGTTGAGGCGGCCGCGATGCGGCATGCCGTAGACGATTTCCTTGAGGCCGAGCTGGCCGCCGTACTTGATCACCGCCTCGAGCGCAGGGATCATTGATTCGCCGCCATCAAGCCCGAAGCGCTTGGTGCCGACGTATTTCTTGCCGAGGAAGTTCTCGAACGTTTCGGCTTCGATCACCTTGGACAGAATGGCCTTCTTGCCATTCTCGGTAAATTCGATGACCTTGTCGACGCCTTCCATCCGGTCCTGGAAGAAGCGGCGCTCCTCCACGTCCGAGATGTGCATGTATTCCAGGCCGACCTTGCCGCAGTAGTTGGCGCGCAGGGTATCGATGAGCTGGCGCACGGTGGCGCTTTCAAAGCCCATGGTGCCGCCCAGGAACACCTTCTCGTCCATCTCGGCCGCAGTGAATCCGTGATATTCGGGGGTCAGGTCAGCCGGGATGTCCTGCTGCGACAGCCCCAGAGGATCGAGGTCCGCTGCCAGATGGCCGCGTACCCGGTAGGTGCGGATCAGCATCATGGCGCGGATCGAGCGGTCCGCGGCGCGCGCGATCGCGGCCTCGTCCACCGGCTGGCCCGCGCTTGCCGACGCGCTGCGGATCGCGGCCTTGACCGCAACCTGCATCTGCATCGGGTCGAGCGCCGCGGTCAGGTCATCGCCATCGCCCAGCGGCCAGTTGCTCAGCTGCCAGCTCGGCCCCGCCTGGGGGCCCTCGGCGGGATCATAATCGTTTGCGTCGTAGGTCATACGTTCTATCCACTTAATCGCCGAACACGGTCCCCTGCGAAGGCAGGGGGCCATCTCCTAAGCTGGCCGTTCGATGCTCCGGCCGTTCAATCCCGATCCGCCCGGAGATGGGCCCTGCCTGCGCAGGCGATCGTATTGGTCTGGCTAGAGACCAAGTTGCCACCACAGGTCGTCCCAGTCCTTGTTCAACTCTTCAATCACGCGGACTTTCCATGCCCGCTTCCATTTCTTCATCTGCGCCTCGACCAGCCTGGCCTCGTGCAGGTCTTCGAATGCTTCGAACCAGACCAGCCTGGTGCAGCCGTGCCTCTTGGTGAAGCCATCGATCTGCCCGTTGCGATGTTCGTCCGCCCTGCGGACGAGATCGTTGGTCACTCCGATATACAAGGTGCCTTTCCTGCGGTTGGCCATGATGTAGACATAGCCCTCGCGCATGACCGCACCCCCCGCTCAATCCCGATCAGTCAGGAGATGGCCCCCTGCCTGCGCAGGGGACCGACTTTCGGATGAGAGGGTAGCCAAAATCACACCGTTTCCAGTAGCTCCGCCAGCGTCTGGCCGAGCAGCGAGGGCGAGGGGGAGACGCGGATGCCGGCGTCTTCCATCGCCGCGATCTTGTCGTCCGCGCCGCCTTCGCCGCCCGAAACGATCGCCCCTGCATGGCCCATGCGGCGGCCCGGAGGCGCGGTGCGGCCTGCGATGAAGCCGACCATCGGCTTCTTGCGGCCGCGCTTGGCTTCGTCCTTGATGAACTGCGCGGCTTCTTCTTCGGCGCTGCCGCCGATTTCTCCGATCATGATGATCGAGGTGGTCTCGTCGTCGGCCATGAACAGTTCGAGCACGTCGATGAAGTTGGTGCCGTTGACCGGATCGCCGCCGATACCGACAGCGGTGGTCTGGCCGAGGCCAACCGCGGTGGTCTGGTGTACGGCTTCATAGGTCAAAGTGCCCGAGCGCGAGACGACGCCGACCGAGCCCTTCTTGAAGATGCTGCCGGGCATGATGCCGATCTTGCACTCGTTGGGGGTCAACACGCCGGGGCAGTTGGGGCCGATGAGGCGCGACTTGCTGCCGACCAGAGCGCGCTTGACGCGCACCATGTCGAGCACCGGAATGCCTTCGGTGATCGCGACGATCAGTTCCATTTCGGCATCGATCGCTTCCAGGATCGAATCCGCGGCGAATGGCGGCGGAACATAGATGCAGCTTGCGGTCGCGCCGGTGGCCGCCTTCGCTTCAGCCACGGTGTTGTAGTTGGGCAGGCCGATATGCGTGGTTCCGCCCTTGCCCGGCGTCACTCCGCCGACCATCTGGGTGCCATAAGCCAGCGCCTGTTCGGTGTGGAAGGTGCCGGTGGCGCCGGTCATGCCCTGCGTGATCACCTTGGTGTGCTTGTTGACGAGAATGCTCATGGTTTCAGAAACTCCATTGCAGTGGCCGTGAAGACGAGGCCGGATAGGGGAATATTGGCGGCGGCGAGTGCGCCTTGCGGCACGAAGCTGATTTCCATTTCCATGTGGCCGGGTTTCAGCCCCGGGTTCCACACATGCTTGATGATCCCGCCCTCGGGCGTCTGGGTGTCGTTGGGCTTACGCGCGGCCCAGCCTTCCAGATCCTGCGGTGATATGGCGCTGGCGGCGGTGAAATCATAGACGCGGCAGCCCTGCGAGCGGATCTTTTCCAGATCGACGCCCGACAGCACAACGCCCAGCTCGCGCCCGGCGACGGTCATGCGGTATTCGCCGCCTTCGATGAGCTGCATGTCGGGATCGCTCTCGGCGAGCTTCGCCTTGCCGAAGGCGACCAGTGCCATCAGCGCTCCAGTGTCATTGGCAGGCACCGGCTGCCAGCCTGCGGCGAGCACGGATGCCTTGGCGACGGCCATGTTCTCGATACCCGAACAGGCGGTCGCAAACGCGGAGAGAACCTCTCGCGCAGGGTAGGGGTTTTCGGCTGGCGGCGCATCTTGCATCGCCGCCAGCGCGAAAAGTCCGATCAGAAGACCGGCGGCCGCCATCAGGCGAGGCTCGAATCCAGCTTGCGGCACGCGTCGAGCAGTTCCTTGACCGCATCGACCGACACCTGAAGGTTGCCCTTGGCTTCGTCGTCGAGTTCGATCTCGACGATCTGCTCGACGCCGCCGGCACCGATGATCACCGGCACGCCGACATACAGGCCATCAAGACCGTATTTGCCTTCGACAAAGGCTGCACAGGGCAGCAGGCGCTTCTGGTCCGACAGATAGGCTTCGGCCATCGCGATACCGCTGGTGGCGGGCGCATAATAGGCCGAACCGGTCTTGAGCAGCGCAACGATCTCGCCGCCGCCGCCGCGGGTGCGCTTGACGATCTCGTCGATGCGCTCCTTGGTCGAACGGCCCTGCTTGATGAGGTCGGGAACTGGGATGCCAGCGACGGTCGAATACTGGACCACGGGAACCATGGTGTCGCCATGACCGCCGAGCACGAAAGTGTTCACGTCGCGCACCGAGACCTGGAATTCGTCGGCGATGAAGTGGCTGAAGCGCGCGCTGTCGAGCACGCCCGCCATGCCGACGACCATGTGGTGCGGCAGGCCGGAGAATTCGCGCAGCGCCCAGACCATCGCGTCGAGGGGGTTGGTGATGCAGATGACGAACGCGTTCGGCGCGTTGGCGGCGATGCCTTCGCCCACGGCCTTCATGACCTTGAGGTTTATGCCCAGCAGGTCGTCGCGGCTCATGCCGGGCTTGCGGGCAACGCCTGCGGTGACGATGATGACATCGGCGCCAGCAATGTCGGCATAATCATTGGTGCCGGTGATCTTGGCGTCAAAGCCTTCGACCGGGCCGCACTGCGACAGATCGAGCGCCTTGCCCTGGGGCACGCCTTCCACCACATCGAACAGCACGATATCGCCCAGTTCCTTGAGCGCCGCGAGGTGCGCGAGCGTGCCGCCGATATTGCCTGCGCCGATCAGCGCGATCTTCTTGCGTGCCATGGTCAATCCTTTCCGAAAGTTATGAAGCCCGGCCGAAACTGCCTGTCAGGAATGCGGGGGTGAAAATGGTGCGTGTGCGTTCCCTGAGCAGAAATCCGGCAAAATATGTGTCCGTTTCACGACCTGAGGCTGGCGCCAGCCGGATTTCCCGGCCTGAATCGTCGCCTAGGGGGCCTGCCTAGGCCGCTTGGGCGGGCATTTCAACCGTCAAAAGCCCTGTTCCGCCAATTATCTATGCAATTGAAAACTATTAGCAACAAGCCATCGGGTTGGCTTATTGAAGGTGCACTTCAGCCCGGGGGCATAGTGCGTACGGACTATATAATGCCTCATTTCGAAACACCCCGGAATTAACATCGGATAGACTTTGCGCGGCTTCGCGTGTAGAATTTTTAATGCGCTGCGACATTGGTAAGCCGGTTTTAACCCCCTCGACATAGAGCAGGATGATGGTCACCAAGGTTCAGTTCACCGTCGATACCGAATTGTCGCTCAAGCTCTTCCAGGAGGGTGCGAGCGCGCAGGACAATTTCGACAGCTCGATCGCCGGCAAGTGCCGCGATGGCGAATTCGGCATCTTCTACCAAATGGACCGGCTGGAGGCTGTAGGGCTGACCGGAGTGTTCTTCGTCGATCCGATGCCCGCATTGGTCTATGGCCCCGGGGTGATCGCGCGGATCGTCGAGCCGATCCTCAAGCGCGGGCACGAGGTGCAGCTGCACATCCACACCGAATGGCTGGAATTTGCCCGCGATCACGAACATGCGCATCTGCGCGGACGCAACATCGCCGATTTCCCGCTCGACGACCAGATCCGTTTGCTCGAACAGGCGCGCGCCTTACTGATCATGGCCGGAGCGCCAAAACCGACCGCGTTTCGCGCGGGCAATTTTGGCGCCAATGACGACACCCTGCGCGCGCTGAGCGCGATCGGGGTGCGCTACGACAGCAGCTTCAACCCCTCGTTCCTCTCGGGCGAATGCGATATCGACCTGCCACCGGCGACGCCGCCGTTCAGCGAGCATCTGGGGGTCGGCATCATCCCGGTGAGCGTCATCCAGGATCGCCCGGGCAGCATCCGCTCGGTGCAATTGTGCGCGCTCTCCGCCTGGGAAATGCGCGATGCGCTGACCCATGCTGCCGAAGACGGCTGGCCGTGCTTCACCATCGTCAGCCACAGCTTCGAACTGCTCAGCCGCGATCGCACCCGCGCCAATCCCATCGTCGTGCGGCGATTCGATGCGATGTGCCGCAACATCGCCGACCACCAGCGGCTCGAGCCGATCGGCTTCGACGCGCTGGAGCCTCGCAGTCGCAAGTCGATCACCACCTTGCCCGCCAATCTGGTACGCACCGCGCTGCGCTATGGCGAGCAGGCGGTCAGCCGCATCCGCTATGAAGCGGGGATCCTGTCGACCTTCTTCCTGAACGAATTCGCGGTGTTCGAGTCACTCGCTGCCGTCTAGGCGAAGTTGCAGCGCCCCGGCTGTTCGTCAGCCGCGCAACAGCTTGCGGATCCTGGCCTTGGCGCCGATCCGGTCGAGCCACGCGCCGGTGCCCTCCACCGCGGCGTTGAAGCGCTGTTGTCCCGCGAGCAGGGCGCGGTTGGTAAGCGTGGGCTTGAGCAGGAACAGCGTCGCGCACTGCACCTGATGGGTGCCGAACAGCGCCTTGTGCGCGCCATCGCCCTCGGTGAAATCGAAATAGCGAAAGCGCTGCTCGGCAAACAGTTGCTCGAGCGCGTGCATCTGCAGAACGGTGCCGGGAGAAAGCTGCGCGCACGCCTGATCATAGCCGAGATAGGCGTAGATCAGCACATCATCCGCGACCGGCAGATACAGATAGGCCGCAGCCCGGCCTTGCAGGAACAGCACATAGGCGCGCAGATTGTCCGCTCGCGCGAGCCTGTGTGCCTCGGCGCGGAAGCCATCGTCCCCTGGCAGTCCGGCATCGAGCAGCCGCGCCTGGTAGGTCTGCTGCGACAGCGGCAGCGCGGCGGCGAAAAAGGCATCGAGCTGCTCGGGTCGGTGATAGCTGCGGATGTCCAGTTCGCCCCCGCCGGCATCGGCCAGCTTGCGCATCTTGCGCTTGAGCGTCGCGCGCGTCTTGGACGAGAACTGCGCCATATAGCCGTCATGGCCCGGCGCCATGTCGATATAGTGCCGCGCATAAAGCTGCGGCTGCGAGGCTACCAGCCCGGCAAAGTCGCGGTCCAGCTGCGCGATACGCGCGACCGGGACCGATTGCAGCCGATAGCCATCGGCATCGGACGGCAACGGCGCTGCGGGCAGGGGCGCATTGCGCAGGATGGCATCCAGCCCATAGCCGATCGGGACCAGCATCCGCCGCGCCGCAAGGATCGGGCGGTCGCCGAGCAGAAAGCGGACCTGGGTGGCAACGGGTTGCATGCGAGCGATGGTTTCCGAACGAGGGTGAAGCGATGCGCGCCGGTCTAGACAAGGACGGTTAAGATCGCTTGAACCCAATGGTGCGCGAAACAGGTTTACCCGTTGTTCACCGTCGCGCGATATCCCCTTGGGCGAGTTGCGACCTCGACATCGACACAAGCCGTCAAAAGGACCCTGACATGGCGCAGTCCTGGCCGCAGGCCGTATGCAATCATTGCGGATCGACCGGACCCCGCCTGCTCGCCAGCCTGGGGCGCTATACCTTGGTCGAATGCTCGAACTGCGGCTTGGCCTATATCGCCGATCCGCCCGAGCCCGCCGAGCTTGCCGCGATGTATCAGGGCGAAGCGGATTATCACACCGAACTGCACGATCCCCACAGTCCGGCCTTTGCGCGCATGGCGGGCGTGGCGGGCGAGCATCTGGCGTTCACCCGGCGCTGGGCCTCGGGCGGACGGCTGATCGATATCGGCTGTTCGACAGGGCTTTTTCTGGACAAGGCCAAATCTGCGGGCTTCAGGGCCGAAGGCGCGGAGTTTTCCGCCGCCTCGGCCCAGTTCGCGCGCGACCATTTCGCGCTGCAGGTGACCGACGGGGATATCCATGCGGTCGATGCCGCGCCCGAAAGCTTCGATCTGCTGACGATGTTCGACGTGATCGAGCATGTCCGCGATCCGGCAGCTGATATCGCGGCGGCACGCCGGCTGCTCAAGCCCGGCGGGCTGTTCATCCTCTCGACCCCGAACATCGATGGGCTGTTCCCGAGGGCCTCGCTGCCGCTGGCGGGGGTGCTGGGCCACTGGCCGCATCCCGAGCCGCCCTGGCATCTCTACCAGTTCTCGGTGCGTACGCTGACAGCGATGCTCGAGCAGCGCGGATTTGCCTGTCTTGGGACGCAGCATACCTGCATCGACCTTGCCTATACGTTCGGCAGCATGAGCACGCTGAAGCGCAGCCCCAAACGGTTGGCCTATGCGCTGGCGTTCGCACCGCTCGCCTGGGCGGGGCCGAAACTGGGGATGGGCGACTGGTTCTACCTGGCCGCCCGAAAGCTCTAGCCGCTGATCTCGTAGGCGATCGGCTTGAACGAGCCGTTGTTCGATTGCAGCGCCGAACAGGCGGTGAGGCCGATGATCAGATCGCGGTGCGCGACGAAGGTGACGGTATCGCCCGCCTTGCTCAGCGGCGGATCGACCCGGAGTTCGCCGGTGGTGCCATCGACCGGCACGTTCATGAAGCAGTTGAATGCCACCGGGATCATGTCCTCGGTCACGCCATAAGGCTCCAGAGCAGCGGCGAGATTGCCGAAGCAGCCGCGGTGCGGATCGGTATCACCATAGATGATCCGGAAGGTATCCTTCGAGCACGGAGTCAGCAGGAAATCGTGGCGGCCGACATCATCGGCGACAATCTCCAGCATCACGTTGCTGTGGTTGGAATAGAGCAGATCGCCGGTGGTGAGGTAAATTCGGCTGGCGTAATCCAGCGTGCGGCCCGAGGAGATGACCTCGTGAATGTCCTCGCGGTCGAACGCCAGCAGATCAGCCACCTGCTCGCCGCGCACATCGATGACGGTCAGTGTCTGGCCCTTGCGCAGCTCGAACGCGGTTCCCGAGCGCGGCGGGATTTCGCTGCGGGGATCAGAGGGCATGATCGGCAACCTTGCGCTGGCTCATCGGGCATTTCCAACTCTGGTCGACCTGGCGGCCGCTATATTGCCGGGCTTCGGAGACCGTTCCATGCACCGCCAGCATCGGGTTGGCATCGCCCGCAAGCGCGATGTCGCGCGCGATGATCGTGCCGCGCATCTTGTCGTAAAGCCCATTGGCGCGCAATTGCTCGAACTGGTCGTGCAGGTTGAAGATCAGCGCCGGACGCTCGAAACGCCGTGCGGGGCGGCTGGCATGCGGGTGCAGCCCGACGACGAAAAACGCCTCGCCGCCAAAGCTGAGCGAGAAATGCGGATCATCGGGGTCCGAGCTCACGCGCGGATCGGCCTCCTGTCCGAGCCATGCGTCCTTGTCGGTCAGCGATTGCACCCGCTGCCACAGATGCTCTTCGAACTGCTCTTCGTTCAAACCTGCGTCCTCCTCGAACAGCACCGCCAGCGACTGGAACGGCACGGGGTCGCGCGCATAATCCTGCGCAATGGCCATCAGCGAGGGCAGGATGCGCAGATCGTCCCAGCCGGAACGCAGATCGCGCCCGACGATGATCCGCATCTGCCCCTTGCCCAGAGCCGACTTGGCGCCGACACAGGGGAATTCGGGTTGCTTGATAAAGGCGCGAAACCGTTGCGCCAGCGGATGATCGGTATTGCTGCAAGGAATAAACATTCCACCCCTACGCGGCGATCCCGATCAGGTTGCATCCAGCGCAAGCTGCCGCGCGGCTGCCAGATCGGCGATGAAGGCGGCGCGTTCGGCCGCGGCGCGCTGGCGGTCGGGCAGGCGCAGCAGAAAGGAGGGATGCACCGTTGCCACCAGCCTTTCGCCGCCTTCCAGGGTCATCGGCTCGCCGCGCACCGAGGCGATGCTGGCGCTCTTGCCGGTGAGCCCGCGCAGCGCGCTGCCACCCAGCGAGACGATGATGTCGGGCCTGACCAGCGCGCGCTCCTGATCGAGCCACCAGCGGCAGATGTCGATCTCGCCGGTGGAAGGGTTCTGGTGCAACCGGCGCTTGCCGCGCGGCTCAAACTTGAAGTGCTTGACTGCGTTGGTGATGTAAAGCTGCGTGCGGTCCAGCCCCGCTTCCGCCAGCGCTTCGTCGAGCAGCTGGCCTGCCGGGCCGACGAAAGGGCGGCCTTCCAGATCCTCTCGGTCGCCCGGCTGTTCGCCCACCAGCATGATGCGCGCGCCTGTCTTGCCTTCGCCCGGGACCGCCTGGGTCGCATTGCAGTGGATCGGGCAGCGGGTGCATGTCTGCAGGCGGCGGGCCAGCTCCTCGAGGGTCGCTGTTTCGCCCGCTATCGGAGCCTCCATCTCCCCCCGCACGCGCCATTTGTCGCTGCGCGGATTGGCGAGCTGGACCGCGGTCTCGCGCATTCGCTCGACCCGCGCCCCCGCGCCCGCCAGCAGCGGGCCGATATCCTGCGCCTCGGGAAGGTTGTGCCAGTATTTTTTGGGCATCTCGGCGCGCATCGCGGCAATCTTGACCCGCGCGGGGTTGAAGATCGAACCGTAATACATCCGCCACTGCTCCTCCACCACGTCGGAATCGGGCACCTCGTCGCGGGTGCCGCCGGGGCCGAAACTGAGCGTCTCGTCCTGCCAGATCGCGCGCGCGTCGGGCGTCAGGATCGCCCAGTCCATGCCGTAGAAGCGCTTGCGGAAGAAAGGTGCCGCCAGCCGCACGATCCGGTGTTCGGGCTCGAACCAGGCGACGAAGGATTCGCGTTCGGCATCCTCGCCGCCCAGCCTGCGGAAGCGGACGAACGCGTGCATCTTGTGCAGGTCGCGGCGGATCGCCTTGTCGGACTTGGCCAGCCAGTCGACGTCGTTGTCGGTGCGCCGTTCGAGCAGCCGCCGGTCGCCCAAGGCGCGCCAGACGATGGTGTAGAGCCGCGTCGGCACGTTCGCGTCGCGATGGCAGATCACGCGGTCGAGCGTGGTCACCAGCGCGCGGGGCAGGGCAACCGTGCGCCGGGGCACCAGCGGTGCGTCGTCGGAAAACAGCGAGGCGCTCTCGCCCGCCTGCCGCCAGACGACTTGCTCGGGCGGCACCTCGGCGGCGAGCAGCGCGCGCGCGGCATCGCGCCATTCGGCAAAGTCTCCGGGGGTGTTGAGGACGATCTCGCGCATCGTTCGTGGTTTCAGAGTGCGAGGCTCATCTGCTCGGGCGGCGGGGCGAAGCGTGCGCGCAAGTTTTCGCTGTCGGTCAACCCGCCGGGGCGCCAGTCGGGGGTGGTGATGAACGGCAGCACCTTCTTCACCGAGGCGGTGAGCTTGGCCAGATCGCCCAGCCGCACCGCACCCAGCCGCCGGGCGGCGATGATCCGCTCGACCGCCTTGGTGCCGAGGCCCGGCACGCGAAGCAGCATCTCGCGCGGCGCGCGGTTGATGTCGACCGGAAACGCCTCGCGCCGCTGCAGCGCCCAGGCGAGCTTGGGATCGATCGTCAGGTCGAGCATGCCCCCGTCTGCGCCTTCCATGATCTCGCCGCGCGAAAAGCCGTAGAAGCGCAGCAGCCAGTCGGCCTGGTACAGCCGGTGCTCGCGGATCAGCGGCGGACGCACGGGGGGCAGGTCGCTGCTCGCATCGGGGATCGGGCTGTAGGCAGAATAATAGACCCGGCGCAATTTGTACCCCGAATAGAGGCTGGTTGCCGATTGCAGGATGTCGTCATCCTTGGCCCCATCCGCGCCGACGATCATCTGGGTCGATTGGCCCGCCGGGGCAAAGCGCGGTGGCTTGGCTTTCTTGAGCAGCCGCCCGCGCGCAGCTTCTGCCGCATCGTCTAACCCGACGCGCACGCCTGCCATCGTCTTGCGGATCGTCGCCGAGGTCTTTTCTGGCGCGAAGCTCTTGAGCCCTGCTTCGGTGGGCAGTTCGACATTGGTCGAGAGGCGGTCGGCATAGAGGCCTGCGCGCGCGATCAGTTCGGGCGAGGCGCCGGCGATGGTCTTCAGGTGAATATAACCCCCGAAACGGTGCTCCTCGCGCAGCAGCCGCGCGACCTCGACCAATTGCTCCATCGTGTAATCTTCCGAACGGATGATGCCGGAAGAGAGGAACAGCCCCTCGATATAGTTGCGCTTGTAGAAATCGAGCGTCAGCCGCACGACCTCTTCCGGATTGAACCGCGCGCGCGGCACGTTGCTCGACGCGCGGTTGATGCAGAAGCGGCAGTCATAAATGCAGAAATTGGTGAGCAGGATCTTGAGCAGCGAGATGCAGCGGCCGTCAGGTGCATAGCTGTGGCAGATCCCCATCCCGCCGGTCGATCCGATCCCCTTGGTGCCGGTTGAGTCGCGCTTGATCGTTCCCGACGAGGCGCAGGAAGCGTCGTATTTGGCGGCGTCGGCCAGCACGCCCAATTTTTGCAGAATCGGTTTTTCGCTCATGCCACCGATATAGGGGCAAGAACAAAGAAAGAACAGGGGCTTGGCGGTGCTCCGCGCCCGGTCCGTCGCGTTTTCTGCGTACTGGGCGCGTGACCTTTGGGATCAGGATCGGATGAAGGCGAGAATATCGGCGTTGAGCGTGTCGGCGTTGACCGTCAGCATCCCGTGGGAAAGGCCTTCATAGATTTTCAGCGTGGCATCGGGGAGCAGATCGGCCTGCAGCAGCGCGGCGTTCTTGTAAGGCACCACCTGATCGTCATCGCCGTGCAGCACCAGGGTAGGGACGGTCATCGCCTTCAGGTCGTCGGTCTGGTCGGTTTCGGAAAAGGCCTTGATGCCATCGTAATGCGCCTTGGCGCTTCCCATCATGCCCTGCCGCCACCAGTTTTCGACCACAGCCTCATCGGGCTGAGAATCCTCGCGGTTGAAGCCATAGAACGGTCCGGAGGCGACATCGCGGAAGAAGGCGGCGCGGTTGGCGGCGAGGCCGCTGCGAAAGCCGTCGAACACCTCCATGTCGAGTCCGCCGGGGTAGCGCTCGGTCTTGATCATGATCGGCGGCACCGCCGCGACCAGCACGGCCTTGGCGACGCGGCCCTGCGGGATGCCGTGCTGAGCGACATAACGCGCAGCTTCGCCGCCGCCGGTCGAGTGGCCGATGTGCACCGCATTCTTTAGGTCGAGATGCGCGGTGACGGCTGCGGCATCACTGGCATAATGGTCCATGTCATGCCCCTCGCTCACCTGCTGTGACCGGCCATGGCCGCGCCGGTCGTGCGCGACGACGCGGAATCCCTGATCGAGGAAGAACAGCATCTGCGTGTCCCAGTCGTCGGACGACAGCGGCCAGCCATGGTGGAACACGATCGGCTGGGCATCGCGCGGTCCCCAGTCCTTGTAGAAAATCTGCGTGCCATCGGCTGCGGAAACATAGGCCATCATCGTTCTCCCTTGCTGATCGCGGTGATAGCCCGCGAAAAGGACTCGTCGATGACGCCAGCCTGGCGTCATCATCGCTCCGTACGCACTCGCCTTGTGTCCGGTTGCCGCAAGGGTCAGCCGGGTTTCGGCATCGTCCCTGGACGCAGGAAGGGGAACATGTGCGCGACGAAATCCGCCTTTCCGATGCCCACGCCCTCGGCCCGCAGGATGGCATAGGCGGCCATCACATGGAAATAGAGCTGCGGCAGCGCCCAGTCGCGGATGTATTGCGCGGCGGTGAGATCGAACACCATGCCGTTGGGCAAGGTGTGCGCCAGCGGCGCATCGGGCGACAGATCGGGCGCGTCCGCAGCGGCTGCCTCGACGATCCGCAGCGTCTCGGCGATTCGGGCCCGGGCATCGGCGATCGTCGGCGTGGTCGTGTCGGCGTTGCGCCCGTCCGCCAGCAGCGCGCCGACCGAGGCGGGCATTTCCTCATGCCGCAGGCGAAAGATGCCCTCCTGCGCCTGGACGCACGAAAAGCAGATCTGGGTGAACAGCGGGAACATGTCCGGCGCGAGTCGCGCGCGCATGATCGCTGCGGCCCTGTCGGCGGGCAGCTGATCCGATGCCTTGTCCAGCCACGCGGAGAGCGCCCCGAGCATCTGGATGTAGGTGGGAACCAGCGTGTCTTTCAGCGTCATGTTCGTCTCCGTGCCTGATGCGCGATCATAGGCCGGGACCCAGTCAGGACAAGGCCTGTCCGCCAGACCGACGCGATACCGCAATCGCTGCGGCATGGCCCGCCGCCAGCGTCACCGCGGCGACCGGTACGAACCACATCGGGTGCGGCAGCGCGAACAGGTTGCCGATGGCGAGCAGCGCGAGGATCCCCGTCACCGCGACCGCTGTCCAGCGCGCCCCTGAGAGCCGGAACGCCACCAGGCTGCCGCCGAAAGCGCCCAGCCCGTAACCCGCCGCCACTGCAGCGAACAATGCGTCGCCGGTGATGCGGCCATGCGCGAGCATCTCCACCCCCGCAATCGCGAGCCCTGCAGTGACCGTCCCCAGCACCACCGCCAAAATTTTCCGTCCCATGCTCATGCCAAGCTCCTTTCGATGCCTCGATTAGCAGCGGGCGAAAGCGCAGGATTGAATAAAGGGGTCATCGCGGCATCAGCATGTGCGGCGGATAATGCGCGGCGCGGTGCCGCAACTGGCCGGGGGTGGCTCCGGTGAACCGCTTCATTTCGCGCGTGAGATGCGCCTGATCGGCAAAGCCATGCTCGCACGCCAGCACCGCGAGCGAGAAGCGTGGGTCGGCGAGCCTGGGATCGCGCAGCACCGCGTCGATCCGGTGGAGCAGCAGCCAGCGTTTGAGCGCCAGATCGGTACGGCCCGAAAACAGCCTGCGATAGTGCCGCGGCGTCGCTTCGACCGCTCTGGCGAGATCCATCGCGCGGTCGGTGTCGCGGCAAGGGGCGGGCAGGGTGATCGCATCGCGGTCGGGCAGCCGTACCTCGAGCCACGCAGCAAAGCGTTCGAACAGCGCGTCCAGGCTGTCCGCAGCCTTGAGCGAATCGCGCAACAGACCTGCCTCGCGGCCGAGCAGCGCCGATAGCCTGGGGGGCGGGGTGCCATTGCCGGGGGGCAGCGTACCAAGCCAGGCCTTGGCCGCCCAGGGCTGCAGCCGTGCGCCCACGAGCTCGCGCCGACCTTCGGCGCGGGCACATCGCGGGCCGTCCTGCACCGGGGTCACCCAGGCGGTGGCATAGCGATGCTCGGGCATGCCCGGCGCCGCGCGCCACCAGTGGATCCCGCGCAGGCTGACCACGATCTCGACATACGGCTTGGGCAAGCCGCAATGCGGTGCCCCCGGATCGTCGAGATGCCACAGCTCGAGCACCGCATGATCGAGTGAAGGCGGCGCGGCGCGGGTGGTGAACCTGACATCGCCCGGCATCGGGTGCGCGACCGGCCCGGCCATGGCGTCAGGGCGCATTTCTTTGCGATGGATCGACCATGAACGCGCCGGGCCGCTTGCCGCCATCGCCGCGCTGCCGCGCAGCCGCTGCCGCCCACCAACCCAGCTGGTCGAGCGTCCGGTCCAGATAGCCGTCCCAGCGCGCGGCATCGACGCCGGCAAGGTAGGTGCCATCCGCACCGAACACCTCGTGCGCGCGCGGCACATGGATCATCGCCGAGACCGGCAGGCAGCCCAGCTCGGACAGGAAGGTGCGCATGCTGACCGCAGCGCGCGTCCCGCCCCATTGGCCTGCCGAATAGGTGACGATGGCGCTGGGCTTGTACGAGAACAGCGAGCTGCCGAAATGGTTGAGCAGGTCGGCAAGCACCGGGCTCATCATGTGGTTGTATTCGGGGCTGACCATCACATAGCCATCAGCCGCGGCTATCTGCTCGGCAAGCCGGTCGAGCACTTCAGGCGCCGATCCGCGGCGATAAGCGAAATGCGGCTTGAAGGGGTGCGGCAGCTCGATCTCGACCGGATCGACCAGCGTGGCAGGCACCGCCTTTGCCTCCAGCCTGTGCACGCATGCGGCTGCCACCCGTTCGCCAAGCCGCGGCGGTTCGGGCGGGCCGGATATGCGCTCCGATCCCAGTATCACGAGAATGCTGCCGGTCATCTGGCTTTCCTTGCTGTGCAACGGACGCACGCCGATCATGGGCCGACAGCGCGCGCCAAGCCAGACGTTTTTGCAGCGGGCTCAAGGCGGCGGGACGCCGGGGACCTGCTCATGAAAGGAAGGAAGTGGTGCCCGGGGACGGGGTCGAACCGCCGACACTGCGATTTTCAATCGCATGCTCTACCAACTGAGCTACCCGGGCATCTGGTGGCACCGACGTGCCGCCTGCATCGCCTCACCGGCGATTTGGAGCGCCGCCTATAGGCAGGGCAGGCGGGGCTTGTCCATAGCAAAATCGCGCGACCGTTCTCCCTTTTCGGATTCGGCCTCAATCATAATCCGCATCGGGCTGGTCGGCGGGCGGGCCGGGGACGCTATAGCCTTCGCCCAGCCATTGCAGCAGGTCGCGGTCCTTGCAGGCCTTGCTGCAAAAGGGTGTGAATTCGGCGCGCGCGGGCTTGCGGCACATCGGGCAGGCGCGCGGATTGGGGCGAGGATCGGTCATGATGCCGTATCTAGGCGGTGCGTTCGGCGAGGACAACCGGGCGCCCGCTGCGGCGCTGCAGTGCTTCGAGCAGCGCCGGTTCGCCTAGCAGCAGTCGCGATTCGTCCGACGCCAGATCGATCGTGATCGGGCCGGTGCCATGATCGCGCTCGGCGCTGCGCAGCGCGGCGAGCAGCCGCCAGCGCACCGGTTCTGCGGCATGCAGTTCGATCAGCGAGGCGCGGGTGCGTTTGAGCACGATCTGCATCAGCCCGTAGCCGTTGATCGCGGTGCGCTCGCACGGGATGGTCATCGCGGCGTCGAAATAGTTGGCCACGGCATTGCGATCGGCCTTGTCGGCGAGCGTCGGGAAATCGACGACCACGCCGCCGCCGATGCCGTGGCGGCGGATCGCGAGCGCGCTCTGCGTTGCTGCTGCCAGCCCCAGCGCCCGCGGCGCGATGTCGCCATCGACATCGATCACCATCATCGCAGGGGTGGGCGACAGCGTCAGCGATCCGCCGGTAAAGGTGACCTCGCCGGTTTCGGCCTCCGCCAGCAGATCGTGCCAGCCCGAATCGGCGAGCAGATCGGCTCCGTACGGTGTGGCGCGGACAATCTCGTACCCATCGGCGGTGATCCGATCGAGCAGGCTCGGGGTCGCGCGCAACGGCGTATCGGCGGAGACTGCGCGCAGCCTGGCAGGCTTGTGGCGCGCGGTTCCGGCCTCGAACAGGCTTTCGCGCAGCACCTCGGCGCGCAGAATCTTGCCTTCGCTCAGCTCCTTGGGGACCGGCTGCAGCATCGCTTCGCGGCCATCGGCCAGCGCGACGCGCGCGCGGTGGCCGCCTGCGCTTTTCGCCAGTAGCCGCGCCTCGACCACCGCGCCGCAGCCCAGCGCCAGATCGCTGCGCTGGATGCGCGCTTCGATGATGCGGCCATGCTCGATCAGCGCGGCGCGCTCCTCGCCGATGCCGTCTTCGTGGATCCAGTGGGTCATGCGGCGGGGCTCAGCAGACCGGCGGTAACCAGCATGCTGCGCGTTTCGTACAAGGGCAGGCCCATGATGCCGCTATAGCTCCCCGCCATCGAGCGGATCAGTGCCTCGGCGCTGCCCTGGATGGCATAGCCACCCGCCTTGCCCTGCCATTCGCCGCTGGCGATATAGGCGTCGACCTCATCGGCGTGGAGCCGCTTGAAGATGACCGCGCTTTCGGACAGCCGGTGCAGGCTGCGGCCATCGGGCAGCATCAGGGTGACGGCGCTCAGCACCATATGGCGGCGGCCCGAAACCTGCTCGAGGCACATCCGCGCTTCGGCTTCGCTTTCGGCCTTGGGCAGGATGCGGCGGCCGACCGCAACCACGGTATCGCCCGAAAGTACCGCGCTGTCGGGGCGCTGGCTGGCGACGACCTGTGCCTTCTGCGCCGCCATCCTCCGCGCATAGACGCGCGGCAGTTCGGCCTTGATCGGGGTCTCGTCGATATCGGCAGGGACAATGGCATCGGCGGTCACGCCGATCCGCGCCAGCAGCTGCTGGCGTCGCGGACTGGCCGATGCAAGGATGAGCGGGGGCATCGCCGCCATGCTCATTTGAAGCGGTATGTAATCCGGCCCTTGGTCAGATCATAAGGCGTCAGCTCGACCAGAACTTCATCGCCCACCAGCACGCGGATGCGGTTCTTGCGCATCTTGCCGGCGGTGTGGCCCAGGATTTCGTGATCGTTTTCCAGCTTCACGCGGAACATGGCGTTGGGAAGCAGTTCGACCACCTGGCCGCGCATTTCGAGAAGTTCTTCTTTTGCCATTCGGCCCCTGCAATGTGGTTCTGGTTATGACGGCACAAACGGTGTGTCATCGAAATGCGCCGCTGTTCCGGGGAACCGCCTGCGCAAAGGTGAGCGCGCCTTACAGACAAAGCGTGCAAAAGAAAAGACGGGAGTTGATGTCGTCTGTCGCAGCGCTTCGCCGCTTGCGCGAAAATTTGTTACAATTGAGCACTGGCTAAGGCTCGGCCCCGCATCATATTGCACTGCAACAGATAAATTCCCCATCGCGCCTCTCCCCCGGCGTCCGAACCATAAAAAGAGCCGTACCTAGCCATGATGTTTACGCTGCGCCCCCTTGCCGCCCCGATGCCCCATGCCCGTCCGGCGCTTGGGGTGACGCTTGCCACCGCGCTGCTGCTGGCGGGGAGCCCTGCGGCCCTGGCGGCATCGCTTGCCGATACCGAGGCGAATGCCGAGGCAGCCAATGTGGCGATCACGGGGGCGGAAACGGGAGCGGCGATAGCGGCCGAAGCCGATCAGGCGCAGACCGCGGCAACCCAGCCTGCCGATACCGAGCCCGACAACGATGGCGATACCATCGTTGTGCGCGCAGAGCGGTTGCGCGGATCGATCCAGACCGATGTGCCTCCGGTGACCGAGCTCAACACCACCGACATCGCAAGCTATGGCGCCTCCTCGCTTGCCGAATTGCTCGCGCAGATCGCGCCGCAGACCGGCAGCGCGCGTGGACGCGGCGGCGATGGCCCGGTGGTGCTGCTCAACGGCCAGCGCGTCTCGGGCTTCCGCGCGATCCGCGATATCCCGCCCGAAGCGATCCAGAAGGTCGAGGTGTTCCCCGAGGAGCTCGCTCTCAAATACGGTTTCCGCCCCGACCAGCGCGTGATCAACTTCATCCTGGTCGACAATTACCAGAGCATTGCCGCCGAGATCGACAACGGCCTGTCCACCCAGGGCGGCTATGGCACCACCGAGTTCGAGGGCACCTTCACCAAGCTGGGCAAGAACACCCGGCTGATCGTCGATGTCGAATACGAGATGGCAACCGCGCTGCGCGAAAGCGAGCGCGGCATCGTCCAGCCCGACAGCAGCGCACCGTTCGCGCTGGGCGGCAATATCGGTGCATCGCCGTTTGGCACGGGCGCCGAGATTTCGCCTGCGCTGAGCGCGCTGGCCGGACGGCCGGTGTCGCTGGCAGGGGTGCCGCAGGGGATCACCGGAGCACCAGCACTCTCGGCCTTCAATGGCGCCGCGAACACCACCGATCTCGGTGAATTCCGCACGCTGATCCCCAATTCGGACCGCATCCAGGCGAACGCGACCTATATCCGCAATCTGGGGCCGGACACCAATGTCCAGGTCAACGCGACCTACACCAACAATTTCGCGACCTCGCTGCTCGGACTCAACACCGCGACGCTGACCATTCCCGCGACCAATCCGTTCTCGCCCTTTGGTCGCGATGTCACGCTGCTCACCGCGTTCGGTGATCCGCGCAGCATCACCCGCACCGTCGACAGCGACACCTATTCACTGGGCTTCAACGCCAACGGCGTGCTGCCCGCCAACTGGAAATGGGCGCTGACCGGGGATTACACCCGGGTCGATACGCTGACGATCATCGACCGCGGCGCGGATGTCTCGGGGCTGCAGGCGGCGATCTCTGCGCCCACCGGCGCGATCAATCCGTTCACTGGCACGCTCGGCACGCTGCTGCCCGCGCTGATCAGCGATTCGGCGCAGAGCCGCAACCAGCTGTTCAATTCGCAGCTGACCGTCAACGGCACCGTGGCCGATCTGCCCGCCGGGCCGATCGCGATGACCCTGGTCGGCGGCTTTGCCCGGCGACTGCAGGATTCGACAGACAGCCGGCTGGCCGGGCAGGGCAACACTTCGCTCACCCGCAGCGAGGCGAACGTCTCGGCCAACATCGATGTGCCGCTGGTCGATCAGTACATGAGCGAATGGTTCGGCAAGCTCTCGATCAACGGCAACCTTGGCTATCGCGAGCTGAGCGATGTCGGCGGGCTGCTGAGCTTCGGCTACGGCCTCAACTGGGCGCCGACCGACACGCTGACGATCCAGGCTTCGCTGATCGCCGAAGAGGCCGCGCCCGGAATCAGCCAGCTGGGCGATCCGCGCATCGTCACCCCCAATATCAGCACCTTCGATCTGGCGCGCAACGAGACCGTGCTCGCGACGATCATCACCGGCGGCAACCCGCTGCTGACCCCCGAGGAACGGCGCGACGTCAAGATTTCGCTCAATTATCGCCCGCCTTTCCTCGAAGGACTGGATTTCCTCGCCGAGTTCATCCGCAACCGCAGCTATGGCACCACCTCGTCCTTCCCGGTGCTGACCCCCGAGATCGAGGCGGCGTTCCCCGACCGCATCATCCGCGACACCGATGGCACGCTGCTGGCGATCGACCAGCGCGCGATCAACTATGACCGGGTGACCAGCGACCGGGTGCGCTACGGCATCAACTTCTCCAAGCGGATCGGCGGCAACGACCAGCGCGGCGGTGGCTTTGGCGGCCCTGGCGCCGGTGGTGGACGCGGTGGCCCGCCGGGCGCTGCCCCTGCAGGCGCGGGCGGACCTTCGCGCGGTGAAGGCCAGGCTGGCGCTCCGCCCGCAGGCGCCACCCGCGGCGATGCCGCTCCGCGCGGCCCCGGCGCCGGAGCTGGCGCAGCTGCAGGCGGCCCGCCGCGCGGCGGGCCTCCGGGCGGCTTTGGCCCGGGCGGGCGCGGTGGTCGCTGGAACGTCTCGATCTATCACACCGTCCGCTTTGCCGAGACGATCCGCATCCGTCCGGGTCTGGCCGATCTCGACCTGCTCGGTGGTTCGGCGATTGGCTCCAGCGGCGGCGTGCCGCGCCATGGCGTGGAGATGGAAGGCGGGCTGTTCCTCAACGGCATCGGCTTGCGCTTCACCGGCAATTACCAGAGCGGATCGCGAGTCGATGGCGGCGGGCTGGTCGGCTCGACCGATCTGCGCTTCAACGACATCGCGACCTTCGGCCTGCGCGCTTTCGTCAACTTCGACAACAAGCCCAAGCTCACCGAAGCGGTGTCGTTCCTCAAGGGAAGCCGGCTGCGGCTGTCGGTCGACAACATCTTCAACGCACAGCAGCGCGTGACCACACAGGATGGCACCGTACCGCTGCGCTACCAGCCCGGCTTCATCGACCCGCAGGGCCGCGTGATCTCGCTGAGCTTCCGAAAGCGCTTCTGAAACAGCGCCAACCAGCGCCAAATTTGCCATGGCTTTTGCAAGTTCCGGCAGGTAAAGACGCCAGCTTGAGCCGGGGCGGACGCCTTTCGGCAAGGGTTTTGATTCAGGGAGTCCCAATTGGCGCTGACACCTAACAAGGACGCAGATGCCGCGCGCGACAACATGTTCATGCGTGAGGTCGATGATGCCCTACGGCAGGACCAGATGGCCGGAATCGTCCAGAATTACGGCAAGATCATCCTGATCGGCATCGTCGTTGTGCTGCTCGCTCTGGGCGGCTGGTTCTATTACCGCCATGCCACCGCAGAAGCGGCCGGCGAGCGCGGCGAAGAGCTGACCAACGCGCTGGATGCGGTGCGCAACAACAACCTCAGCGGCGCGGCCAATGCGCTCAAGCCGCTCGAAACCGCCGATCAGCCGGGCTATCGCGCAGTTTCGCAGCTGCTGGCCGCAGGCATCGCGCAGGAACAGGAGAACCCCAAGGCGGCTGCCGCAACCTTCGCCAAGGTCGCGGCGGACGAAAGCCTGCCGCAGCCGCTGCGCGATCTGGCGCTGATCCGCCAGACCGCTGCGGAATATGACAGCCTCAAGCCCGCCGATGTCATCGCGCGGCTCAAGCCGCTGGCTGTGCCCGGCAATCCCTGGTTCGGCAGCGCAGGCGAGATGGTCGCCATCGCGCACATGCGCATGAACAAGCCCGATCTTGCAGGACCATTGTTTCTGCAACTGTCGGAAGATAAGCAGGTGCCTGAAACCATTCGTTCACGTAGCCGTCAGTTGGCTGGTGTCATGGGCGTCGATGCGGTGAGCGATCCCAGCAAGGCCCAGGGCGTTGCAGAACCTGTCACGGCTGCGGGACTTTCCGCGCCGGCCGCGGGACAGTAATATCAAGTTTGCGGGTCGCTACCGTTGATGATGCACTATTGAAGATTCGGGAGCTGGACTGGCAATGCAAAAAGCGAAATGGGCAATGATTCTCGCGCTGTCGGCTACTGTCGCCGGGTGCGGTGTGCTGGGCGGCAAGGACAAGCCCAAGATCACGCCGACCGTGGGCAACCGCACCGCGATCCTCACCCGCGCGGAAAGCGGCGCGGAAGTCGACAAGGACCTCGCAGGCGTTTCGGTGATCCTGCCTGCGGCCGTCACCAACGCCAACTGGAACCAGCCCGGCGGCAGCGCGACCAAGGCGATCGGCCATCTGTCGATCGGCGAGACGATCACGCGCGCCTGGTCGGCCAAGATCGCAGGCTCCAGCCTGCGCGTCCGGCTGGCGGCGGCTCCCGTGGTCTATGGCGGACGGCTGTATGCGGTCGATACCGACGGCATGGTCCACGCCTTCGATACCGCCACCGGTGCCAAGGTGTGGCAGGTGGCGCTTGATGCTCGCGATGACGGTTCGGCCTCGGTGTTCGGCGGCGGCGTCAGCGCCGATGCGACCCGTGTCTATGCCACAAACGGCGTGGGCGAGGTCGCTGCGCTCAATTCCGCCGATGGCTCGCAGATCTGGCGGGTGAAGCCTGCTGGACCCTTGCGCGGCGCGCCGACGCTGGCGTTTGGTTCGGTCTATGTGATGACCCAGGACAACCAGCTTGTCTCGCTCAACCAGGCAGATGGCTCCATCGCCTGGCAGCAGGGCGGATCGCTGGGCCAGGCCGGCGTGTTCGGCGTTGCCGCTCCCGCGGCAGGCCAGGGCACCGTGGTCGCGGGCTTCTCGAGCGGCGAGCTCATCGCCTATCGCTATGAAAACGGCCGCAACCTGTGGTCCGATGCGCTTGCGCGCACCAGCATCTCGACCTCGGTGTCGTCGCTGACCGATATCGATGCCGACCCGATCATCGATCGCGGTCGCGTCTATGCGGTGGGTGAGGGCGGCCGCATGGCGGCGTACGAACTCGTTACCGGACAGCGCATCTGGGAACTCAACATCGCAGGGATTTCCACCCCGGTGATCGCGGGCGAATGGCTGTTCGTACTGACCGACGATGCGCGCATCCTGTGCATCGCGCGTGCCACCGGCAAGGTGCGCTGGTCGACCCAACTGCAGCAGTATCGCAAGGAAAAGAAGAAGGAAGGCCAAGTCCACTGGAACGGCCCCGTGCTGGCCGGCGGGCGCCTGTTCACCGTCGATACGCTGGGCGAGATCGGTGTGGTCAATCCTTCTGACGGCAGCTTCAGCGTATTGTTCGACGTGAAGGAAAAGGTCTCGCTGCCTCCGATCGTCGCGGACAACACGCTGTACGTCCTGGACGATGGCGGAACGATCACCGCGTTCCGCTGACACCGGCTAAAGCGACGCACCTGATCGCGGGGGGAGACAAAACCGCTTTCCCGCGATACAGGCGTGCGCATGTTACCTGAAATCGTCATCATCGGCCGACCCAATGTCGGCAAATCCACTTTGTTCAACCGTCTGGTGGGCAAGAAGCTGGCGCTGGTCGATGACCAGCCCGGTGTCACGCGCGACCGGCGTCTGGGCAAGGCGGAGCTGCTCGGCCTGCACTTCCAGATCGTCGATACCGCAGGCTATGAGGACGAGGACCCCGAAACGCTCCCCGGTCGCATGCGCCGCCAGACCGAGCAGGCGGTCGCGACCGCCCGCGCGGCGCTGTTCGTGTTCGATGCCCGCGCCGGCATCACCCCGCTGGACGAGGAAATCGCGCGCTGGCTGCGCACCACCAAGACCCCGATCATCCTGATGGGCAACAAGGCCGAGGGCCGCGCTGCCGATGGTGGGCTGATGGAATCCTATTCGCTGGGCTTGGGCGAGCCGATCGCGTTCAGCGCCGAGCACGGCGTGGGGCTTGCCGAGCTTTTCGACGCGCTGCGCCCGCTGATCGAGGACTGGGACGAGGGCGGGGATGACGACACGCAGCTGCCCGCGGTCAACATCGATGCCGAATCGGTGGACGAGAACGCGCTGGAGGCTGCACCGCTGCAGCTCGCCATCGTCGGTCGCCCCAATGCAGGCAAATCCACGCTGATCAACACCATCCTGGGCGAGGACCGGCTGATCACCGGGCCCGAGGCCGGGATCACCCGCGATTCGATCGCGATAGACTGGACCTGGAACCCCGCCGACGGCGCGCCCTCGCGCCCCGTGCGGCTGATCGATACCGCCGGCATGCGCAAGAAGGCCAAGGTGGTCGACAAGCTCGAAAAGCTCTCGGTCGCCGATGCGCGCCGTGCGATCGATTATGCCGAGGTCGTGGTGCTGCTGCTTGATGCGACCCGCGGGCTGGAACTGCAGGAGCTCAAGATCGCCGATAACGTGATCAAGGAAGGCCGCGCGCTGATCATCGCGATCAACAAATGGGATGTGGCGCAGGACGCCTCGAGCCTGTTCAACGGCATCAAGGCCGCGCTCGACGAAGGTCTGGCGCAGCTCAAGGGCGTGCCCGTGCTCACCATCTCGGGAATCACCGGCAAGGGCATCGACACGCTGATCAAGGTCGCGTTCGAAACGCGCACCGCGTGGTCGCGCCGCGTCTCCACCGGCAAGCTCAACCGCTGGTTCGAAATGGCGATCGAAACCAACCCGCCGCCCGCGCCCGGCGGCAAGCGGATCAAGCTGCGCTACATGACGCAGGCCAAGGTCCGCCCGCCCGGTTTCATCATCTTTGGCACCCGGGTGGAGGAGCTGCCCGAGAGCTATTCGCGCTATCTGATCAACAGCCTGCGGCGTGACCTGGACTTTGGCGCGGTTCCGGTGCGGCTGACCTATCGCGCGCCCAAGAACCCGTTCGCCAAGGACTGACTGCGGGCAAGCGGCCTATTGTGCAAATATTGCGGGCATCCGCGCGCGGTTATTGGGACGTTGCAAGACTTCGTTTACCATTGTCGGGGTAATTTACTCTCGGAGTGCTTTGGGGCACGACGGGAGATTGCATCATGTCCTATCTAGAGGCGCCGTTGATCAACTGGTCGACCTTTGCGGAGGCGCGTGCCACGCTGGGAACCGATTTCGTGCGCATTCTGGGCTATTTCCGCGAAGACGGCACAAAGTCCGTCGACGCGATCGAGGCCGCGATGCGCGACAAGAGCGCTGCCAGGCTGGTGCTGCCTGCGCACACGCTCAAGGGCGAATCATGGCAGTTTGGCGCCGAGCAGCTGGCGATGCTGGCCGAGAAGATCGAGATGACCGCGCGCCACTGTGTCGAAACCCAGCAGGAACCCGACGAGCTGCTCGAGGATATCGTAGGGCTGCGCGATGTGTTCCGCCTGTCGCTGGCGTCGCTTGAAAAGGAGGCCAACCCGCTGGTCGAACGCCGCAGCTTCGGCCGCCGCACGCCTGTCGCGGGCGCCGCAATGGGCGCGCAGCGCAGCTTCGGGCGCGGCTGACCGCGTCTCTCCTTCTGCCCATGGCTTGACCAGGCAGCCTTGCAGTCATATCTGGGCGGCATGGCTATCCTCCCTATTCTTGAAGTGCCCGATCCGCGGTTGAAGACCGTGTCCACACCCGTCGAGACGTTCGACGAAGACCTGCGCACGCTCGTCGCCGACATGTTCGAGACGATGTACGACGCGCCCGGCATCGGGCTGGCCGCAATCCAGGTCGGCGTGCCCAAGCGCGTGCTGGTGATCGATCTGCAGCACGAGGGCGAAGACGGCGAGCTGGTCAAGACCCCGCGGGTGTTCATCAACCCCGAAATCCTCGATCCCTCGGACGAGCACACGCTGTACAACGAGGGCTGCCTGTCGGTCCCCGATCAGTATGCCGAGGTCGAGCGTCCCTCGACGATCCGCGCCCGCTGGCAGGATCTGGACGGCAAGGTGCATGAAGAGGCGATGGACGGGCTGATGGCGACCTGCCTGCAGCACGAGATGGACCATCTCGAAGGCATCCTCTTCATCGATCACCTCTCGCGCCTCAAGCGCCAGATGGTGCTGAAAAAGCTCGAGAAGCTGCGCAAGGCTGCTTGATCGCCAACGTTTTGACAGCTTAGATCAGATCGTCACCCTCGCGTATGCGGGGGTCCCGCTTCTGCGCGTACGTTACGCCAAAGCGGGATTCCCGCATTCGCGGGAATGACGGGTATACTACCCAGTTGCTTCCCCCGCGAAGGCGGCGGCAGTTGTCCCCAGAGCGATGGCTTTGCCCCATTGCCAAGCCTTCCCCTGCGCTTTAGGTTCGCTTTTCGTTCTCCATACCCCGATCGGAAAGTACCAGCATGGACCCCGTGGTCGCCGTCCTTATCGTTGTCGCCCTGATCATCGGGCTCGCCATTGGCTGGTGGCTGGGCGGCAGGCCACTCGCCGATGCGCGCGCCGAGCGCGAGGAGGCGCAAGGCGCGCTCAAGGAGCTGCAGGAGCGGTTCAACGCCGCGATCCGCGATCTGGCAGGCGCGAGCGAGCGGGCGAAGCTGGCCGACGACCTGTCGCTGCGGCTGGAAGCCGTGCGCACCGACCATGCCGCGCTTTCGGGCCAGCTCGCCGCCGCTGCCGAGCGTGCACGCCAGGCCGACGAGCTGGCAGCAAAGCTTGACACCCTGCGTGCCGACCACGCCGCCGCCGCGCGCGAGCTTGCCACGATGAAGGCCGATGCCGCCAACCATGAAAAGCAGGTGCGGATGCTGGTCGAAGCGCGCGAACAGCTCTCGCAGCAGTTCGGCGAAGTCGGCAACAAGCTGCTGGGAGAAGCGCAGGAGGCATTCCTGCGCCGCGCGAACGAACGCTTTGCGCAGTCCGAAGAGAAGAACGAGGAAAAGATCCGCACGCTGCTGGCGCCGGTCGGCGAACGGCTCAAGACCTATGAGGAGCAGGTGCAGAAGATCGAGGCGACCCGCAGTGAGGCTTATGGCGACCTTAAGGGCTTGATGGATCAGATGCGTGCTGGCCAGCAGCAGGTCCGTGACGAGACCGCACGGTTGGTCAATTCACTTCGCAACGCTCCCAAGGCGCGCGGTCGCTGGGGCGAACAGCAGCTCAAGAACGTTCTCGAAAGCTGCGGGCTGTCGCAACACACCGACTTCATGATGGAAGTCAGCGTCGAATCCGAGGACGGGCGGCTGCGTCCCGATGCGGTGATACGCATTCCGGGTGGACGCACGCTCATTGTCGATGCCAAGGTTTCGCTCAACGATTACCAAGACGCGTTCGAGGCGGAAGACGATCTGGTCAAGTCCACCGCAATGGCGCGGCATTTCCAGTCGATGAAGAATCACGTCAATGCGCTTGGCGGCAAAGCCTATCAAACCCAGTTCGGTGACGCGCCCGATTATGTAATCATGTTTGTTCCGGGCGAGCATTTCCTGTCGGCCGCGATGGAGCATGACTCCACGCTCTGGGATTTTGCGTTCGGCAAGAAGGTGTTGATCGCGACGCCGACCAATCTTGTTGCCATTGCGCGGACGGTGGCGAGCGTCTGGCAGCAGGAGGCGCTCGCGGCCAATGCGCGTGAGATCGCCGAACTGGGCAAGGAAATGTACGATCGCCTCGCGGTCTCCGCCGAGCATTTGAAGCGCGTCGGATCAGGCCTGTCGAGCGCCGTTGGGCACTACAACAAGTTCGTCGGCAGCTTCGAGCGCAATGTGCTGTCCACTGGCCGCAAGTTCGCCGCGCTCAACATCGAGACCGGCAAGCGCGAGCTGGAAACGATCGACGAGATCGAAGCGCTCCCGCGCTATGGCGATGCTGCGCTGATCGAGGCGGATGCAGAGGTGAAGGACGCGCCCCAGCTGGCCGCTGAGTAGACGCGCAACCGCCCGCCGTTACCGTCGTCCCGGACCTGATCCGGGACCCAGAGCGAAATCTTGCAGGCACCCGCCCCCGGCTTCGGGGCAAGCCCGGGGTAACCGGGAGTGGTAACGTGGCGGAAGTGTGCGGTACCAAAATCCTCCCCGAGACAAATTCGGGGAGGATCTGGAAGGTCACTGCCCCGTGAACTTCTTCGCGAAGCCCATGATGTCGTTCATCGTGTTGCCGTCGCCGTCGCGATCGAGAAAGCCGGTGATTTTTTTAAGCGCATCCTCGCCGCCGACCTGCGCGAGCAGGTCATTGAGCTTGTCCATCGGCAGGCCGGTCGACTCAGCAGCCGATGCGACGGTGTCCCCGGGCTGGGGCGCAGCCTTGCCGAGCGCGGCCATGGCTGACTGCACCTGCTCTTCGCTGAGGCCTACCTGCTTGGCGAGGCCGGCAATTTTGTCGACGCCGCCCAGCTGGCCGACGATGTTGTTGAGGAAATCCATCGATGCATGCTCCCATCTCCAGCCGGGCTCTTCCGGCGAACGGGGAACAAGTTAACATGGCGACGGCGCGCTCGCCACGCCAATCACCCCGGCAGGCAGGCGACATCTGGTAAAATCACCGCACGCCGGGCCTCAACCGAAAACAGCCGCTCGCGCGAATAGAAACGCAGCGGCCAGTCGCGCGCGCCTTCGGGCGCGTCGAGCAGCGCGTTGACCTTGTCGACCAGCGCAAGCGCAGGATGGATGCGTCGCACGAACGCGGCGACCCCGACCGCATAGCAATGCGTGATCGTGGCGTGGAACCCCTGCGCATCGGTGTTTGGCGTCCCGACGCTTTCGTTGTGCCGCCGGATGATGCCGGGCAGTTCGTGCGCCGCATCCAGATCGGGGCGCTCGGTGATCAGCCACAGGCAGGCGGCGACATGCGCCTCATGCGTCCATTCGGCGCGCGGCAGGCAAGCGCCAATCAGCCGCTCGCCCAGGAGGCGAACGGCTGACGACGTTTCAAAATAGCGGATTTCGGCTGCGGGCATCATCGGGCTTTCGACTGGAAAGGCCCGATGCTGTCCGGGCCGGATCAGGCAGCGACGGACTGCCGGACAGGAGCGGCGCTGCGAACGCCTTCATCGACATGGTCTTCGAATTGAGCGAAGTTGTCGATGAACTGGCCGACCAGCTTTTGCGCGGTGGCGTCATAGTCCGTCTTGTCGGCCCAGGTGCCGCGCGGATCGAGGATCGCAGTGTCGACGCCGGGAACGCTCACCGGAACCTCGAAGCCGAAGTTCGGATCCTTGCGGAATTCGGTGCTGTTGAGGCTGCCGTCGAGTGCGGCATTGAGCAGGGCCCGCGTTGCCTTGATCGGCATGCGGTTGCCCACGCCGTACTTGCCGCCGGTCCAGCCGGTGTTGACCAGCCAGCAGGTGACGTTGCCCTTCGCGATGCGCTCCTTGAGCAGGTTGCCGTACACCGAAGGATGGCGCGGCATGAACGGCGCACCGAAGCAGGTCGAGAACGTCGCCGAAGGCTCGGTCACGCCGATTTCGGTGCCCGCGACGCGCGCGGTGTAGCCCGAAAGGAAGTGATACATTGCTTGCTCTGCGGTCAGCCGCGCGATCGGAGGCAGCACGCCATAGGCATCGGCTGTGAGGAAGATGATGTTCTTCGGCACCGGACCCAGGTTTTCGGCCGAGGTGTTGGGGATGAAATCGATCGGGTACGAACCGCGGCTGTTTTCCGCGAGCGTGTTGTCGGCGAAATCGAGCGTGCGGGTTTCCGCATCCATCACCACGTTCTCGAGCACGGTGCCGAAACGCTGGGTGGTGGCGTAGATCTCGGGCTCGGCCTCGGGCGAGAGGTTGATCATCTTGGCGTAGCAACCGCCTTCGAAGTTGAACACCGCGGTGTCCGACCAGCCATGCTCGTCATCGCCGATCAGCGTACGGCTGGCGTCAGCCGACAGCGTGGTCTTGCCGGTGCCCGAAAGGCCGAAGAACACGGCGGTTTCGCCCTCGGGGCTGATGTTGGCCGAGCAGTGCATCGGCATCACGCCCTTGGTGGGCAGCAGATAGTTGAGGATGCCGAACACCGACTTCTTCATCTCGCCGGCATAAGCGGTGCCGCCGATCAGGATCAGCTTTTCGGTGAGGTTGACCGCGATCACGGTTTCGCTGCGCGTGCCATGCCTGGCCGGATCGGCGCGGAAGCTGGGCAGATCGATGATCGTGTATTCGGGCGCGAAATCGGCGAGCTGGTCGGCGGTGGGGCGGACCAGCAGCGTGCGGATGAACTGGCTGTGCCAGGCGAATTCGTTGATCACGCGAACGTTGACGCGGTACTCGCTCTGCGATCCGCCGAACAGGTCCTGCACGTACAGCTTGGGCTTCTCGGCGAGCGCGGCCAGGAAATCGGCCTTCAGCGCGGCAAAATTCTCGGGGGTCATCGCTACGTTGGTCTTGCCCCACCAGACCGAGTTTTCGGTCTCGGCATCCCGGACGATGAACTTGTCGGTGGCGCTGCGCCCAGTGTGCTTGCCGGTCGCGACGACCAGCGCTCCGCCCTTGGCGAGCGAACCTTCGCCATTGCGCAGGGCTTCTTCGACCAGCGCTTCGGTGCCGAGGTTCCATTTCTGGTTATCGGTTGCGGTAAAGCCTTGATCGGCAAGCGAAACTTTGGATTTGTTAGCCACTGGTAGTATTCTCCCATGTCGCGGTCACCGATGGCTGGACTTGCGCCCACTGGCCAGCCTCGACCTCGTGGAGGCGACTCGCATGTTTCATCCCTGATGTTCAATCGTCCAAGACCACTGCCACACGGTCTGTCAATAGCTGCTACCGGTGTCATAACATGGGTCAGCGATTCCGCGTCAGAGCGGTTCGCGATGGTGCGGCGCAGCATTGTGCATAAAGCAGTTGTCCCTGACGCGACGATATGCGACCGGCAGGCAGGTTCATCGAGGAGGTTTCAGCCCTGGCATGGCGGCAGTGATCGCGCTGGTCGACGACGACCGCAACATTCTGACATCGGTATCGATTGCGCTGCAGGCGGAAGGCTTTGTCACGCGGCTGTATTCGGATGGCGAAGCGGCGCTCAAGGCGATCGTCGAGACGCCGCCCGACCTGTGCCTGTTCGACATCAAGATGCCGCGCATGGACGGGCTGGAACTGCTGCGCCGGGTGCGTGAACACAGCGCGGTGCCGGTGATCTTCCTGACATCGAAGGACGAGGAGCTCGACGAGGCGCTGGGACTGGCGATGGGCGCGGACGACTATATCACCAAGCCGTTCTCGCAGCGGCTGCTGATCGCGCGGATCAAGGCGATCCTGCGCCGCGCCGAACTGATGCGCACCCCCGATGCCGCAAGCGACGAACCCGCCGCCGAACCGATCGTGCGCGGGCGACTGGAGATCGATCCCGCGCGGCACATGGTCAGCTGGGATGGCAAGCGGGTGACGCTGACCGTCACCGAATTCCTGATCCTCGAGGCGTTGGCGGCGCGGCCTGGGGTGGTAAAGAGCCGCAACCAGCTGATGGATGCGGCCTATCAGGACGACGTGTATGTCGATGACCGCACCATCGACAGCCACATCAAGCGGCTGCGGCGCAAGTTCCGCGAAGTCGATCCCGAATTTTCAGCAATCGATACATTGTATGGCGCCGGATACCGTTTCTCAGGCGAGTAACCCGCCCGCGCTGCGCTTGCGCTGGACGCGGCGGGTCTCGCTGACCTGGCGGATTCTGGCGGTCAATATCTTTGCGGTCGCCATGCTTGGCGGCGGGCTGCTGTATCTCGACAGCTATCGCGAGCAGATTATCCAGGAACGGCTCGAGCAGGAGCAGCAGAGCATCTGGCTGCTGGCGCACGCGCTCGAACGGCTCGACCAGCCTGACCGCATCGCGATGATGAAGGCGGTCGCCAGCCGCTATGCCTCGCGGGTCAGGCTTTACGACCGGGCAGGGGCGCTGCAGCTGGACAGCTTTGCGCTGGGCCGGCCGACCTACACCTTGCGCGATCCTGCCGACGAGCCCTGGCAGCGCCATGCCGCGAGGCTGCTGGATGAAGGGTTTGACGGGCTGGTCAACGCCCAGAAGGTGGACGCCTATGTCGAGCGCCGTCCCGACAGGCTGGAGAACTGGTCCGAAGCCGTGGCCGCGCGCGACAGCGGCGCTGCGCATGCGCGGATGCGCTATGCGCGCGATCGCACCCCGATGATCAGCGCCGCGATCGCGCTGCCGCAGGGCTCGGGCGTGCTGTTCACCAGCTACAACGCACGCGACATCACCCGCATCGTCCGCGCGGAGCGGTTCAACCTGGCGCTGATCGTGCTGGCGACGGCTTTGGTGTCGGTGCTGTTCTCGCTGTTCCTGGCGCGCACGATCGTACAGCCGCTGCGGCGGCTGGCGAGCGCCGCGGTGCGGGTGCGGCTGGGCCGGGCGCGTGAAGTCGTTGTGCCGCGGTTGCCCTCGCGCGGCGACGAGATCGGCCTGCTAGCGCGGTCGCTATCGGACATGAGCCTGGCGCTCCGGCAAAAGATCGACGCGACCGAGGCCTTTGCCGCCGATGTCAGCCACGAGCTCAAGAACCCGCTCGCCTCGTTGCGATCGGCGCTCGAGGGGCTGGGCAGCGTCAAGGACGAGGGGCTGCGCGCGCAATTGTTCGACATCGCGTGCAGCGATGTGCGCAGGCTGGACCGGCTGATCACCGACATATCCGAAGCGTCGCGGGTCGATGCGCAGCTTACCCGCACCCGGTTCGAGCCGGTGGATCTGGGCGAGATGATCGAGAACCTGCTCGATCTTCGCCGCGCGCGCGGGCTCAACCATGGGCGCGAGATCGTGTTCGCGCGGCCCCGGCGCGGGGTGGCGGTGGTGATGGGCGAGGGCACAAGGCTCGAGCGCGTGATCTCCAACCTGCTCGACAATGCGGTGTCCTTCTCTCCCCCGGGCGGGCTGGTGCGGATCGAGGCGACGCAGGTGCGCGGGCCCGAGCGTTCGCGCGTGCTGGTTCGGGTGATCGACGAAGGCCCCGGCGTGGAGCCCAGCGAGCGCGAGGAAATCTTCCGCCGCTTTCACAGCGCGCGCCCGGAAGGCGAGGCCTTTGGCCAGCACAGCGGGCTGGGGCTGGCGATTGCGCGCACGATCATTGAGGGGCATCATGGCGCGATCAGTGTCGATGACCGCGACGACGGCAACACGGGGGCGTGTTTCGAGATCCGTCTTCCGGGGATCGATCAGGAGGGACTGCCGATATCACCGGCCTAAGGCGCGGGATAAGGCGGGCAAGGGGGAGGACAATGATGCAGCCAGCAGGGCACTGCACCTATCCGGCAAGCTGTGTCAGCATTGGCGGGGTGGCGCTGCTGATCAGCGGCGAATCGGGGATCGGCAAGTCGGAACTGGCGCTGGCGCTGATCTATCGTGGCGCGCGGCTGATCAGCGATGATCACGTCACGCTGCGCTGCGGCGATGACGGCCGGCTGATCGCATCGCCTGCGCAGAACATCGCCGGACAGATAGAGGTGCGCAACCTGGGACTGATGCCGATGCAGCCGGGACCGGAATGCCCGGTGGCGCTGCTGATCGAGCTCAACCGCGTAGCGCCGCGCTGGATCGAGCGCTGCGAGCAGCGGGTGATCCTGGGGGTCGCGATCCCGCAGATCCTGCTCACTCCCGACAGCCATGTGCTGCCGATCAAGGCGGAAATGGCGTTGCATGCCTATGGCTTGAAGGGCTAGGTCTGGCGCAGAGCTGCGGCAGCATTCCCTCCGCACCAGGGGTGGCGACATGATCGATTCCAGCACTGACGAGGGCGCGGGTTCCACGTCCGATCCCGTGCCCCAGCGCATCATGCTGGTCACCGGCCTTTCGGGCGCGGGCAAGACCACCGCGCTCAAGACGCTCGAGGATCTGGGCTGGGAGGCGATCGACAACTTCCCCATCCGGCTGCTGCCGCTGCTGATCGATACGCCGCAATCGGCACGGCGCCCCGATCAGGGGCGTCCGCTCGCCATCGGGTTCGACGCGCGCACGCGCGGCTTCGATCCCGCCTCGATCGTGCGGCAGGTACGCGAGCTGGAAGAGCACCCCGAATATGCGGTGAGCACGCTGTTTCTCGATTGCGCGGGCCGCGAACTGCAGCGGCGCTACGCCGAGACCCGCAGGCGCCATCCGCTGGCGCAGGACCGTTCGGCCGAGGCAGGGATCGCCGAGGAGCGCGAATGGCTGCAGCCGCTGCGTCGCTGGTCGGAAAACGTCATCGACACCACCGACATGCCGCTGTCCGAGCTGCAGCAGGAGGTGCGCCGCCGGTTTTCGCTCGAAAAATCCCCCACCAGCGTGATCGTCACCAGCTTCGGCTTTGCCCGCGGAATGCCGCCGAGCGCCGATCTGGTGTTCGACATGCGCTTCCTGCGCAATCCGCACTGGGACAGGGACCTGCGCCCGCTCACCGGGCTGGATGCGCCGGTTGGCGCGTTCGTGATGGAGGACCCCGCCTATCAGGGCGCGGTGGACCGGATCGTCGATCTCCTGAGCTATCTGCTGCCCCATTATCAGGCCGGGGCCAAGGCCTATGTTCACATTGCCATCGGCTGTACCGGGGGGAGACACCGGTCGGTGTTCGTTGCCGAGCAGATAACCAAACGCTTGCAAGAAGCGGGGTTTTGTCCCACTGTCCAGCATCGCAACCTGACGTCAAGACCCGTCGATGCCATAGAAGGAAGCCCCGTGCAGCCGCCCGAATGATGGCGGCACAAGAGGGCAGGGAGAGCTGAAGCAGACGACGCAGGGTCAGGCAGAGATATTCTCAAGAACCAAGTAATTTGGCTCAGATACAGGCACATTGGTACAAGCATCCCCTATGATTGGTCTTATTCTCGTCACCCATGGACGGCTCGCGCAGGAGTTTCTGGTCGCGATGGAGCATGTGGTCGGCAAACAGCAAAGCATTGAAACCATCGCCATCGGCCCGAACGATGACATGGAACAGCGTCGTGCGGACATCGCCAGCGCCATTGCCAAGGTGGACACCGGCAAGGGAGTCATCGTGCTCACCGACCTGTTTGGCGGCACGCCCTCGAACCTCGCGATCTCGCTGCTCGATGCAGGCCGGGTCGAGGTGATCGCCGGCGTCAACCTGCCGATGCTGATCCGGCTGGAAGGCGCGCGCCGATCGATGAACGTGCGCGACGCGGTGGCGGCCGCTCGCGATGCCGGGCAGAAGTATATCAGCGTCGCCTCTGACCTGCTGGGGCAGGAAAGCGCGCAATGATCCAGCAGACGGTGACGATCACCAATGTGCGGGGGCTTCACGCCCGCGCCAGCGCCAAGTTCGTCACCGCCGTGGCGCGCCTGCCCGATACGGTGCAGGTGCATGTCGCCAAGGATGACAATATCGTTACCGGCAGCTCGATCATGGGGCTGATGATGCTGGGTGCGGCACGCGGCGACAGCATCACCATCAGTGTCGAGGGCGAGGGTGCGGACGCCGCGCTCAAGAAGCTGGTCGGGCTGGTGATGGATGGCTTCGGCGAGGACTGATGGCCCGCTGCGCCCCCGGGTCCGAAACGCCATGACCATCTCCCGCCTGCCGATCACCGGCTTTTCCAACCCTGCGGTCAAGGCAGCGCGCGCGCTGCGCGAGAAGAAGCACCGCAGGCGCGAGGAGCGTTTCCTTGCCGAGGGGTTGCGCCTGCTCACCGAAGCGCGCGAGGCGGGGATCGTGCCTGAAGCCCTGTGGTTGGGCCAGCATCGTGATCCGCACCCGCTGGTAGACGCGCTCGAGCGCGCGGTGGCGGACAGCGGCGGTACGATCTACGAGACCACCACCGACATTCTCTCCAAGATATCGGGCAAGGACAACCCGCAGACGGTGCTGGGCGTGTTTGCGGACCTGCCGACCTCGCTGGCAGCACTCGACCGCAACCGGTCGGGCATCTGGCTGGTGTCGCAGGCGATGCGCGATCCGGGTAACCTCGGCACCATGCTGCGCACCTGCGATGCGGTGGGGGCGGGCGGGTTGATCCTGGTCGACCAGTGCGTCGATCCGTTTTCGGTCGAGGCGGTGCGTGCGAGCATGGGCGCGGTGTTCACCGTGCCGCTGGCGCAGGCCGACTGGAGCGATTTCCTCACCTGGCTGCGCGCCGGGCCGGGCCAGCTGGTCGGCACAAGCCTCAACACGACCCACGACTATCGCGGCGCGGCCTATGCCAGCCCCACCTTCCTGCTGATCGGCAACGAGGCGCAGGGCCTGCCTGCGCAGTACGAGGCCGAGTGCGATCTTCTGGTCAAGATCCCGATGCTGGGCAAGGCCGACAGCCTGAATGCGGCGGTTGCTGGCGCCGTGATGGCCTATGAGGTGCTCGCGCAGCAGGGCTGAACTGCCAGGTTCTCGCCGAAATTCGACCTTCCGCTATCCGCAGCGCCGCTGTTGCGGCCGCGATCAGGTGGTCTTGTCCGACCCTGTCCGCAATTTCGTCAGTTCCGCCTGGCTGAGCAGCTTGGCTTCATCCTTGCTGCAACGCCCCAGCGCGAGATCCGCATCGGCAAAAGTACGCCAGCCATTGTGGGTCTTGATCAGCGCGGCATTGCAATACATGCAGTTACTTCGCCAATTCAAGTTATCGTACCATGCGCGCTTGCGATCTGGCTTGTGGCCGACAGCAAGACACGCAAGAGGAATACGAATCGCCATGGGTTTACTATACTGCAGTGCGGCATAAGCCCCTATTGCAAAGCACGCATTCACAATGCAGCTTCACTCAACTTGATACAGTTGTGTGGCATGCAATTGTTTTACAGGCAATTGCAGTGGCCTGGAACAGCGATTAGGCCAAACGATATATCCAAGCGTCTGAATCAATTCGGTTTGTGATCGGCGTGTCCGACGTCAGGGGGCAAGCCGCCGCTTGCCCTTCAACCGGCTGGTGAGATGATATTGCCCGCACCGGTCGCAGACATAGGGGCGAAGGTCGATATCCGCGGCCAGCGCCGCGGCGATCGCATCGCTCTGGCTGGCAAAGCGGCGCTTGCGTACGCAGATGCTGAGCCGGGTGCGGGGCATTTTTGCAACAGCCTTCGGCATTTCGGCGCGGCGGGATGCCATGCGCCGCTCGCTCTCTTGCACCAGCATCGGGCTTTGCGCCATGACAATGGCATGATCACCTGCATCCGGCGTTGTGCCCTGTCCGTCCTGGCCCTTGCGGCCGTTGCCTCACCCGTTGCTGCCGCCATGGCGCAGGACCGGCCCGCGCCGATCTCGGAATCCGAGGTGCGCAGCCATATCGCGGTGCTTGCAAGCGACGAGTTCGAGGGGCGTGCGCCGGGGACCGCGGGGGAAACCAGAACGCTCGATTATCTTGCCAAGACCTGGGCGTCCTACGGGCTGGTATCGGGCACCAACGATACCACACGGCCCTGGTTTCAGCCGGTGCCTCTGGTCGAGCGCAAGCCCTATGGCCAGGCGGTGAGCGCCGTGGCGCGCGGCAAGGCGCTCGCGCTCAAGGAGGATGGCGTCGTGCTGGCGGGCCGCAACCCCACCGATCGCGTGACTGGGGAGCCGGTGTTTGTCGGCTTCGGCGTGAAGGCCGATGGAACGCTGAACGCCGATGTTCAGGGGCGCGTTGTGCTCATGCTGTCGGCCGAACCCAAGTTCGCAGGCGCGGCCAAGCTGCCGAACCTGCGCGATCGCCAGAAGATGCTGGCGGATGCCGGCGCTGCAGCGGTGCTGATCACCGCACCCGAAGGCGCGTCCTGGGGTGCTTTGCGCGCGCAGCTCGCCAACGGATCGATGCGGCTGGCCAGCGACGACAAGGGCGCGAAGATCGGCGGCGTGCTGCGCGGCGACGTGACCCAGGCGCTGATGCGTGCCGCCCGCCTTTCGCCCGACGATGCGATCGCCAGCGCGCAGGATGCGGCGTTTGCGCCGATCATTTTGCCGGTCACGCTCGACCTTGCCACCAGCGCGCTGGTGCGCGCGTTCGCCAGCCACAACGTCATCGGCAAGCTGCCGGGCGCACGGCCGGGATCGGGCGCGGTGATCGTGCTGGGGCACTGGGATCACTTCGGCATCTGCCGCAGCGAGGAGGCCGAGGACCGCATCTGCAATGGCGCGGTGGACAATGCCAGCGGCATGGCGGTGCTGCTTACCGTGGCAGAACGCCTCGCGCGCAGCGCCGGGGCCGGTGCGCCGCTCGACCGCGACGTGTATTTCATGGGCACCACCGCCGAGGAGCGCGGCCTGCTGGGCGCCTATCATTTCGCCGACAATCCGGTGGTACCGCTCGACCAGATCCTGGTCGCGCTCAACATCGACACCGTGGCGATCGCGCCCAAGGGCGCTCCGGTGGCCCTGGTCGGGCGCGGCGAGAACGGGCTGGACGAAATCGTCGATCAGGTAGCCATCGCCGCCGGACGCACCGTCGATTCGGACACCGAAGCCAATGCCTTCATCCGCCGCCAGGATGGCTGGGCGCTCGCCGCCAAGGGGGTCAAGTCGATCATGGCGGGCGGCTCGTTCTCCGACATGGCGCTGCTCCAGGCGTTCCTCACCACCGTCTATCACCAGCCCGACGACGAGCTGACCGATGCCACGCCGTTGGGAGGAGCAGCGGACGATGCCAATCTGCACGTCGATCTGGTGCGGCATTTTGCCGATGAAGCGAAATATAACCCCGCACCCACTGGCGATTGACGCGCAGCTTGGTTACATGGGCCGCCACCAGAAACCAGATTCGGATCAAGAAAGTGGCATTCCGCATGGACATCCCCCTCGGCCTTACCTTTGATGATGTCCTGCTGCGCCCTGCGGCATCGGAAATCGTGCCCAGCCAGGCCGATACCGCGACGTACCTGACCAAATCGATCCGGCTGAACATCCCGGTGCTGTCCTCGGCCATGGACACCGTGACCGAGGCGCGCATGGCGATCGTGATGGCGCAGCTGGGCGGCATCGGCGTGCTCCACCGCAACCTCAGCATCGAGGAGCAGCTCGCGGCGGTCCGCCAGGTCAAGCGCTTCGAAAGCGGCATGGTGGTCAATCCCATCACCATTACCCCCGATGCGCCGCTCGCCGAAGCGCAGGCGCTTATGCGGCTGCACTCGATCTCGGGCATCCCCGTCGTCGAGGAATCGGGCCGTCTCGCCGGCATCCTCACCAACCGCGACGTGCGCTTTGCCGAGAACCCCAACCAGCCGGTGCGCGAGCTGATGACCTCGGAGAATCTGGCCACCGTTCCCGCCGATGTCGGCCAGGAGGATGCGCGCCGCCTGCTGCACCAGCGCCGGATCGAAAAGCTGCTGGTGGTCGACAACAACTATCACTGCATCGGGCTGATCACGGTCAAGGACATCGAAAAGGCGGTGATGAACCCCGATGCGACCAAGGATGCCGCAGGCCGCCTGCGCGTCGCCGCCGCCTCCACCGTGGGCGAGGCTGGCTTCGAGCGCAGCAAGGCGCTGATCGATGCCGAGTGCGACGTCATCGTGGTCGATACCGCGCATGGCCACTCCAAGATGGTCGCGGTCGCGGTCGAGGCGATCAAGAAGTATTCGAGCAAGGTGCAGGTGATCGCGGGCAATGTCGCGACCGCCGGCGCCACCCGCGCGCTGATCGATGCGGGCGCAGACGGCATCAAGGTGGGTATCGGCCCGGGATCGATCTGCACCACCCGCGTGGTCGCGGGCGTGGGCGTGCCGCAGCTGTCGGCGATCATGGAATCGGCCGAGGAAGCCGACAAGTCGGGCATCCCGGTGATCGGCGATGGCGGCCTGCGCACCTCGGGCGATGCCGCCAAGGCGCTGGCTGCGGGCGCATCGACCATCATGATCGGGTCGATGCTCGCGGGTACCGAGGAAGCGCCGGGAGAAACGTTCCTGTACCAGGGCCGTGCCTACAAGAGCTATCGCGGAATGGGCAGCGTCGGCGCGATGGCGCGCGGCAGCGCCGACCGCTACTTCCAGCAGGACATCAAGGATCAGCTCAAGCTCGTCCCCGAGGGCATCGAGGGCCAGGTGCCCTTCAAGGGCCCGGCGCGCGATGTCGTCCATCAGCTGGTCGGCGGCATCAAGGCGGCAATGGGCTATACCGGATCGCCCACCATCGAATCGCTGCGCCGCAATGCCGAGTTCGTGCGGATCACCAATGCGGGGCTTCGCGAAAGCCATGTCCACGACGTGTCGATCACCCGGGAGGCTCCCAATTACCCGACCCGGTAACCGCGCATGACGCCCTCGGCCCGCGTCCAGGCGGCGATCGATCTGGTCGATGCGATCCTGGCCGCAGCGCGCGGGCAGGGGGCGAGCGCAGACACCCTGGCGCGTAATTTCTTCCGCGAGCGGCGCTATATGGGATCGGGCGATCGGCGTGCGGTGCGCGATCTGGCCTGGCGCGCGGTGCGGCGCTTCGGCGAGATTCCCGATAACGGCCGCGCCGCGATGGCGGGGCTGGCGCGCGAGGATGCAGAGCTTGCTGCATTGTTCGACGGCAGCGGCTATGGCCCGGCTGCGCTCGCCGATGACGAGCCTGTTGCAAGCGGCGACGTGATCCCCGGCTGGATCGAGGCGCGCTTGCCCGCGCTGTTCGACGCCAAGGAAAAGGCCGCCTTGCTCGATCGCGCGGCGCTCGATCTGCGCTATGATCCTGCGCGTACAACCCGGGCGGCGCTCAGCGCACACTGGCCCGAGCTAGTCTTCAGCGATGCGCTGCCGCGTGCGGCGCGGCTGCCCAACGGCACCGCGATCGAGGCCAGCGAGCCCTGGCAGCAGGGCGCGGTCGATGTGCAGGACTGGGGCAGCCAGGCGATCGTCCAGGCGTGCCTGGGTGACGATGCCCCGGCGCTGGTGATCGATCTGTGCGCGGGCGCGGGCGGCAAGACGCTCGCGCTCTCGGCGATGCTGCCTGGGGTGCGGATCATCGCCTCCGACACCAGCCGCGACCGACTCGCGGCCATGGAGCCCCGGCGCAGGCGCGCCGGGTCCGATAGCATCGAGACGCTGCTGCTCAACCCCAAGCGCGAATGGGAAAGCCTCGAGCATTTCGAGGGGCAGGCGGACGTGGTGCTGGTTGATGCGCCCTGCAGCGGCTCGGGCACCTGGCGGCGAAACCCCGAGACTCGCTGGCGGCTCACCCCCGAGCGGCTCGACAAACTGGTCGCCGAACAGGCGCGGCTGATCGAGATCGCAAAGCGGCTGGTGCGGCCCGGCGGGGCTCTGGTCTATGCGGTGTGCTCGCTGCTCCCCGAAGAGGGCGCACGGCAGATCGCGCGCGGCTTGTGCGATCAGCCCGGCTGGCATATATCCTTGAAGACTATGAACATTGGCCGCCCTGTTAGGGCCGATGGCGCGCTGGCCGCATCGCACGATGCCGCCGACCAGCCCGCCGGAATGCTCCTGACGCCGCATCACGACGGCACCGATGGCTTTTTCTTCACAAGAGCGATCCGGTCGTGATAGCCTTGCGGTCAACCTGGGAGACTATCATGCGTTTCACGCCCGCAGCCGTCGCGCTGTCACTGCTGCTTGCCACTGTTTCCAGCACCGGGATCGGCCAGCCGGTGCGCTATGCCGTAAACCCCGCCTCGCAGGCGCTGGTGGACGAAGGCTCGAGCGTGCAGCAGGCGGGCAAGCTCGACGAGGCGATCGGACTGTACGAGGCCGCGCTGGCGGTCGATCCCGGCAACCGCACCGCCTATATCGCGCTGGCGCAGGTCGCGAGCGCACAAGGCCTGCCCGGCAAGGCGATCCGCTTCTACCGCGAAGCGCTCAGGCTCGACCCCAATGATGTCGCCGCTCTGGCAGGGCAAGGCGAGGCGATGGTCCAGCGCGGCGCAGTCGAAAAGGCGCGCCGCAACCTGGTGCGCATCGAGGCAATCTGCACTGCCGGCTGCACCGAGACGAACCGCCTGATCACCGCGATCGACCAGGCCGCCGCCAAGCCGGTGCTGTCGGCCGAGGCGGTGGCGTCGACGCCGACGGTTGCCCCGGTTACCGAGCAGCCTTGAGGGAACTAGGCTTAGGGGTGAGCCGATACCATTCGGTTGATCCCTGACGACCTGCGTTGGAATCTGTCTTTTCAGGCGGTCGAAGAGGATTTGAACCGCGCAGCCTGGCATGACAGGATCAGATGCTCCCCTACCAAGTCCCACCAATCCGTTCTCCCAACACCCCGCCCACCCGTGCGACCACTGCCTCGGGCACCGCGTCCGCCTTGCGCATCAGCACGCCCAAAGTTCGTGTATGCGCAAAGTCTTCCATCGGCACCCGCGCCACGCCTGGTGCGGTGAAGCAATCGGGCATCACCGTCACGCCCACGCCCGCCGCGACCAGTGCGAGGATGCGGTCGTCGCTTCTTGAGCGGGCCGCAAAGAAGGGGCGGACGCCTCTGGCCGTGAAGTGCTGGCTGGTGGCGGTGAGCACCTCGCAATGGCGGCGCACCAGCATCACATTGTCGGCGAGCTCGTGCCCGGCGATCAATGTGCGCGCCGCGAGCGGGTGGCTGGCGGGCAAAGCGAGGCTGTAGCCTTCGGTTGCTACGGGCTGGAACTGCGCGCGGTGGCGTCCCTGCGGCTCAAGCGTCACCGCCAGATCGATCCGCGCCGCATCCAGCCGGTCGGTGAGCTCGCTCGCCCGGCCTTCGACGAACTCGGTGCGCAGGCCATCGATCTCGCCCAGCGCCTGCGCGATGGCCGCGACCACCGGGCTGGGCAGCGTGGAGAGCAGCCCGAGCCGCACGATCGCCTGGGGCTGGCGCTGCTGCATCGCCTGTTCGGCCAGATTGAACTGCGCCTCGATCCGCCGCGCATGCTCGGCGAACTGCGCGCCATTGGGGGTGAGGTCGACGCGGCGGTTGGTGCGGTGGAACAGGCGCTGGCCCACGCTCTCTTCCAGCCGCGCGATGCCCACCGACAGCGTCGGTTGGGTCACGTTGCAGCTCTCGGCGGCGCGGGTGAAATTGCCGTGCTCGACGACAGCGAGGAAATAGCGCAGCAGGTAGCGTTCGATCATAGACAGCGTCTAGGATAAACCCCTTTCAATATCAATTTTCCTTTGTTGACCGTCCCCTCTAAAAGCCGCTTCAATCGACAGATAAACGAGAGGATCATTGCGATGTCCACGATGCCCGATTTCGACTTCGCGCTGGGCGAGGCTGCGGACATGATCCGCGACACCACCGCGCGCTTTGCCGCGGACAAGATCGCGCCGATCGCCGCGAAGATCGATGCCGAGGACTGGTTCCCGATCGAATTGTGGCCGCAAATGGGGGCGCTGGGCCTGCACGGCATCACGGTGAGCGAGGAAGACGGCGGGCTGGGGCTGGGCTATCTCGAGCATGTCATCGCGATGGAAGAAGTCAGCCGCGCGAGCGCTTCGCTGGGGCTGTCGTACGGCGCGCACTCCAACCTGTGCGTCAACCAGTTGCGCCGCTGGGGCAACGCGCAACAGAAGGCGAAGTATCTGCCCGGGCTGATCTCGGGCGAGCATGTCGGATCGCTGGCGATGTCCGAAGTCGGCGCCGGATCGGACGTGGTCTCGATGAAGCTCAAGGCCAGCGAAGTCGCGGGCGGATACCGGCTCAACGGCACCAAGTTCTGGATCACCAATTCGGCGTATGCTGAGACGCTGATTGTCTATGCCAAGACCGGGGAGGGATCGGGCGGGATCACCGCGTTCATCATCGAAAAGGATATGCCGGGCTTCAGCATAGGCCAGAAGATCCAGAAGATGGGGATGCGCGGCAGCCCCACGGCAGAGCTGGTATTTAACGATTGCTTCGTGCCTGACGAGAACATCATGGGGCCGCTCAACGGCGGTGTCGGTGTGCTGATGTCGGGCCTTGATTACGAGCGCGCGGTGCTGGCCGCCGGGCCTTTGGGCATCATGCAGGCGTGCCTTGATGTGGTGCTGCCCTATGTGCGTGAGCGCAAGCAGTTCGGATCGCCCATCGGATCATTCCAGATGGTGCAGGCCAAGGTCGCCGATATGTATGTCGCGCTGAACAGCGCACGCGCCTATGTCTATGCCGTGGCGCGCGCCTGTGATGCGGGCAAGACGACGCGGTTCGATGCCGCCGGTGCGATCTTATTGGCCAGCGAGAACGCGGTCAAATGCTCGCTCGAGGCGATCCAGGCCTTGGGCGGGGCGGGCTACACCACCGACTGGCCGGTCGAACGCTTCCTGCGCGACGCGAAGCTGTACGACATCGGGGCAGGGACCAACGAAATCCGCCGCTTCCTGATCGCGCGCGAACTGATTGGAGCTCGGTGATGACCGCGCCAACCCTCGACACCAAGATCGACACCAATTCAGACACCTACCGCGCATCTTTCACGCACAATATCACCCTGCGCGATGAGCTCTGGAGCAAGGTTGCCGAGGCCGCACTGGGCGGCAACGCCAAGTCGCGCGAGCGGCACACATCGCGGGGCAAACTGCTGCCGCGCGAGCGCGTCGAGCGGCTGCTCGACCCAGGCTCGCCGTTCCTCGAGATCGGCCAACTTGCTGCCTGTGACCTGTACGATGGCGAAATTCCCGGCGCAGGGATGATCGCCGGCATCGGCCGCGTCTCGGGTCGCCAGTGCATGATCGTGTGCAACGATGCCACCGTCAAAGGCGGCACCTATTACCCGATGACGGTGAAGAAGCACCTGCGCGCGCAGGAGATTGCCGAGGCCAACCGGCTGCCGTGCATCTACCTGGTGGACTCGGGCGGCGCCAACCTGCCGCACCAGGCCGAGGTCTTCCCCGACCGCGACCATTTCGGCCGCATCTTCTTCAACCAGGCGAACATGTCCGCCAAGGGCATCCCGCAGATCGCCTGCGTGATGGGCAGCTGCACCGCAGGCGGAGCGTACGTCCCCGCGATGTCCGACGAAAGCGTGATCGTGCGCAATCAGGGCACGATCTTCCTCGCCGGGCCGCCTTTGGTAAAAGCGGCGACGGGCGAGGAAATCAGCGCCGAGGATCTGGGCGGCGGCGATCTGCACGGGCGCAAATCGGGCGTGGTCGATCATGTTGCCGAGAATGACGAACATGCGCTGACGATCGTGCGCGACATCGTCTCGCATCTGGGCCCGATCCCGAAGGTCAACATCGACATCCGCGATCCGCGTCCGCCGAAGTTCGACGCGGAGGAGCTGTACGGCATCATCCCCTCGGATGTCCGCGCGCCGTATGACGTGCACGAGGTCATCGCGCGGATCGTCGACGGCAGCGAGTTCCACGAGTTCAAGGCGCTGTATGGCAGTTCGCTGGTATGCGGTTTCGCGCATATCTGGGGAATGCCGGTCGCGATCCTCGCCAACAACGGCGTGCTGTTCAGCGAAAGCGCGGTCAAGGGCGCGCATTTCATCGAACTCGCCTGCCAGCGGCGCATTCCCCTGCTGTTCCTGCAGAACATCTCCGGCTTCATGGTTGGTGGCAAGTATGAGGCCGAAGGCATTGCCAAGCATGGCGCCAAGCTGGTGACCGCGGTCGCCACCGCGAGCGTGCCCAAGGTCACCGTGCTGATCGGCGGCAGCTTCGGCGCGGGCAATTACGGCATGTGCGGGCGGGCGTACTCGCCCCGCTTCCTGTTCAGCTGGCCCAACTCGCGCATCAGCGTGATGGGCGGCGAGCAGGCAGCGTCGGTGCTGGCAACGGTGCACCGCGATGCAGACAGCTGGACCCCTGAGCAGGCCGAAGCTTTCAAGCAGCCGATCCGTGATGACTATGAGGCGCAGGGAAGCCCCTACCACGCCACCTCGCGGCTGTGGGACGACGGCATCATCGACCCCGCGCAGACGAGGGACGTCCTTGGGCTGGCGTTCGCGGCATGCCTCAACGCGCCGGTGGAGGAGGGGCCCCGGTTTGGGGTTTTCCGGATGTGATGGGGGTGGTGGGCAGCCAAATCAGTCACCCTGAACTTGTTTCAGGGCCCATTCCGCCTGCCGCGCGGTGGGACGGGATCGAAGCCCAGCGGTACCGCCAGATCGACCCAATGCGGGTTGTCGGTCTCGATCAGGTTTATCTTGCACTGTCGATGCCAGCGCTTGAGCTGCTTTTCCCGCTCGATCGCGCCTTCCATGGTGTCGAACAGCTCGAAGCGCATCAGGCGATGGACATGGTAGCGCGAGGTGAAGCCCTTGATCTCGCTCGTGCGGTGCTCGTAGAGACGGCCAAGCAGGTTGGACGTCACGCCGATGTACAGCGTGCCATAGGGTGCGCTGGCCAGGATATACACGCACGGTTGGCGGTCGATCATCTCCTCGAAAATGCCGCGAAATGGGCCCTGAGACAAGTTCAGGGTGACGTAGAAGGTTGCGCTCCATGCTGAAATCCCTCCTCATCGCCAACCGTGGCGAAATCGCCTGCCGGATCATCCGCACCGCGCGGGCCATGGGTGTCCGCACGGTCGCGGTGTACTCAGACGCCGACGCCAAGGCGCTGCATGTGCGTTCGGCCGATGAAGCGGTGCATATCGGGCCTTCGCCGGCGCGCGAGAGCTATCTGGTGGGTGAGAAGATCATCGCCGCGGCCAAGCAAACCGGCGCGGAGGCGATCCACCCCGGTTACGGTTTCCTCTCGGAGAACGCCGAGTTTGCTCAGGCCGTGATCGATGCGGGCCTGATCTGGGTCGGGCCGAAGCCGGATTCGATCCGCGCGATGGGGCTGAAAGATGCGGCCAAGAAGCTGATGGACGCCGCGGGCGTTCCGACCACGCCGGGCTATCTGGGTGACAATCAGGACCCCGATTTCCTCGCCGAGCAGGCCGCTGCGATCGGCTATCCGGTGCTCATCAAGGCGGTTGCGGGTGGTGGCGGCAAGGGGATGCGCAAGGTCGATGCGCCCGCGGATTTCGCCGATGCGCTGATCAGCTGCAAGCGCGAGGCGGCGGCGAGTTTCGGCAACGATGTCGTGCTGCTCGAGAAATGGATCGAAAGCCCGCGCCATATCGAGGTGCAGGTGTTCGGCGATAGCCATGGCAATGTCGTCCATCTGTTCGAGCGCGATTGCTCGCTGCAGCGCCGCCACCAGAAGGTGATCGAGGAAGCGCCCGCGCCCGGCATGGACGCAGCGACGCGCGAGGCGGTGTGCGGCGCGGCGGTGCGCGCGGCCAAGGCGGTGGATTATGAAGGCGCAGGCACCATCGAGTTCATCGCCGATGGCTCCGATGGGCTGCGCGCCGACCGCATCTGGTTCATGGAAATGAACACGCGGCTGCAGGTCGAGCATCCGGTGACCGAGGAGATCACCGGGGTCGACCTCGTCGAATGGCAGCTGCGTGTTGCGAGCGGCGAGCCGATCCCGCTCAGGCAGGAGGAGCTCAGCATCAACGGCTGGGCAATGGAAGCGCGGCTGTATGCGGAAGATCCGGCGAAGGGGTTTCTGCCGAGCACGGGACGGCTGGAGCACCTGGTGTTCGGTGAGGCAGACCGTGTCGAGACCGGGGTCGAGCAGGGCGGGGCGGTCTCGCCCTTTTATGACCCGATGATCGCCAAGATCGTTTGCCATGGCGAAACCCGCAGCGATGCCATATCCGCGCTGGCGCATGCCGTCAGCGAGACCGAAGTCTGGCCCGTGAGGACCAATGCGGGCTTTCTGGTGCGCGCCTTGTGGTCGGACAGCTTTGTCGAGGCCGATCTGGATACCGGTTTCATCGCCAAGGCTGGCGACGCGCTGATCCCGCCCAGCGAGCCCGAGGATGCCCTGTTCGAGGTGGCGGCGAGATTGGTGCACGACAGCACCGAGCCTGTGCACAATGCTGGCTTCCGTTTGAACGCTGTGCCCGTGCATCGCGTCACGTTGGCAAGCGGCGGTGAAACCCGAACAGTCGATGTCGCGATGATCGGCGACCAGATCGTGTCCGTCGGAGACGATGCCGCCGACTATTACCTGCCCGAAAACACCGATGCTGCGGTTGTCACTGGGCATATCCAGGGCGACCAGGCGATCCTCTTTGCGGACGGGACAGCCTATGCGTTCGATATCGCTGCCCGCGGATCCGGTCATGCGGCGGCGGGGAGCGGTTCGATCCTTTCGCCCATGCCGGGCAAGGTCATCGCGGTGGATGTGACCGCAGGCCAGTCGGTCACCAAGGGGCAGAAATTGCTGACGCTCGAGGCGATGAAGATGGAGCATTCGCTGGTCGCGCCGTTCGATGGCGTGGTGGCGGAATTGAACGCCAGCGAGGGTGCGCAGGTGCAGGTCGACGCTTTGCTGGTGCGCATCGAGGCGGCGGCGGAGTGATGCGCGCGCAAAGCCTTCTCCCTTGACGGGAGAAGGATACGCAGCCTTGCTGAGCGCAGCGAGGCTAGGCGAAGTTGGAAGAGGGTGAGTGGCCTATGGGCCATCTATCATTCTACCGTTGCTGCCCCCTCTCCCAGCTTCGACTAATTCGCTTCGCTCATAAGTCTTCGCAACCCTCTCCCTTGCAGGGAGAGGGGTTTGAGGGGTAAAGGAACCAAGATGGCAGGCAGATATTTCGATGAGTGGCAGGTCGGTGACCGGATTGAGCATGAGATCCGCCGGACGGTGACCGAGACCGACAATCTGCTGTTCACCACGATGACGCACAATCCGCAGCCGCTGCATCTCGATGTCGAGGCGGCCAAGGCGAGCGAATTCGGGCAGATCCTTGTCAACGGCACCTTCACCTTCGCGCTGATGATCGGGCTGTCGGTGGGCGATACGACCTTGGGCATGCTGGTCGCCAATCTGGGGTACGACAAGCTCGTCATGCCCAAGCCCGTGTTCATCGGTGATACCATGCGCGCGACCAGCGAAGTGACCGAGCTCAAGGAATCCAAGTCGCGCCCCAATGCCGGGATCGTGACGTTCACGCATGAGCTGATCAATCAACGAAATGAGGTCGTCTGCCGTTGCCTTCGCTCGGCATTGCTCAAGAAGCGCGAGGCCTGACCCGTCATTCCCGCCAAGGCGGGAATCCCGCTTTGACGCTGCCACAAAAACGAAGCGGGACCCCCGCGTGTGCGGGGGTGACGATGAGACAGTACCTATAGTCTCATTAAAACAGCTATTTGCGCTGATTTGTATACGATGGCTACGCCGAGCCCCTTGACCCTGCGACCCCGTCCTGCGTCTAATGCGGCGCACCAGAACACTGCCATCCGGGGTCCTCGATTATGCGCGCATCACGTCTTCTCGCTTCGTTTCTGATGGGCGCTGCGGCCATCCAGGCCGCGCCTGCGTTTGCGCAGGACGATCCCGCGCCCGCTGCCCCGGTTGTCGAGACGAAGAGCGCGCCGGGCCCCATGGATGCCACGCTGCGCGCGCTCTACGATGCCGAATGGGAGTGGCGGCAGGCCGAATATGCGCGGGTGAAGGAGGGCGGTCGCTGGATCCAGGGCGACAGCCTGGGCGATGTCACCGCCGAGGCGCAGGCGCGTCGGCTGGCTTATTGGACCGATGTGCTGCGCCAGCTCGATATGATCACGATGGACCAGCTCTCGCCCGAAGAGCAGGTCAACGCCGCGGTCTTTCGCCAGTCCGTGTGGGAGAATGCCAACAGCATCGAGCACAAGACCTATGAGGCGCCGTTCAACAGCGACACCTTCTTCTGGGGTGGGCTGAACCCGCGCCAGGGCTTTCCCAACGCCGCCAGCTATCGCCGCTATCTGGGGCGAATGAATGACATTCCGCGCTATTTCGACGAGAATATCGTCAACATGCGCGCGGGCCTGGCGCGAGGCTACACCGTGCCGCGGGTCGCCATCGAGGGGCGCGATGCGACGATCGAGGCCTATTCCGTCACCGGCGAGGCGAACCCGTTCTACGATGCCTTCCGCACGATGCCCGAGAGCATCCCGGCGGCGCAGCAGGCAAGACTGCGCGCCGATGCGCTGAAAGCAATCGAGACATCGGTCGCACCCGCTTATGCCAAGCTGCTGACCTTCATGCGGGGCGAGTATATGCCCAAGGCGCGCACGCAGATCGACGCGTACTCGCTGCCCGATGGCAAGGCCTTCTATCAGGACCAGATCAAGCTCTACACCACGCTCGACCTGACCCCGGACGAGATCCACGACATCGGCCTCAAGGAGGTCGCGCGGATCGATGCCGACATGCAGAAGACGATGCGCGAGACGGGGTTCAAGGGCACGTTCCCCGAGTTCCTGCAGTTCATGCGCACCGATCCGCAATTCTACGCCAAGACCCCGCGCGAGCTGCTGTCCTACGCGGCTTATGTGACCAAGCGCATGGACGGCAAGCTCAAGGAAACGTTCAATTTCCTGCCGCGCTACCGCTTCACCATCCTGCCGGTGCCCGATGTCATCGCGCCGATCTATACATCGGGGCGCGGCGGGCTGGATAGCTGCCTTTTCAACACTTATGATCTGCCCTCGCGCCCGCTGTACAACCTGACCGCACTGACGCTGCACGAGTGCATCCCGGGGCACAGCTTTCAGGCGGCAGTCGCGCTTGAGGCGCCAGATCGCCCCGACTTCCGTCGCCAGACCTATTTCTCGGGCTATGGCGAGGGCTGGGGGCTGTACACCGAATGGCTGGGGACAAAGCTGGGGTTGTACGAAACGCCTTATGAGGAATTCGGCCGCCAGACCTTCGAGATGTGGCGCGCGGTGCGGCTGGTGATCGATACCGGCATCCACACCCAGGGCTGGAGCCGGCAGAAGGCGATCGACTATCTGGCGGGCCATACCGCGCTGGCGCAGCGCGATGTCGAGACCGAGGTCGACCGCTATATCTCCTGGCCCGCGCAGGCGCTCGCCTACAAGCTGGGTGAGCTTGCGCTGCGCAAGATGCGCGCCAAGGCCGAGGCGGAGCTTGGCGCCGGGTTCGACCAGCGGCCGTTCCACGACACCTTCCTCAACCTGGGCTCGGTGCCGCTGCCGGTGATGGAGGCCAAGATGGAAGAGTTCATCACGCGGGAGAAGGCCAGGCTGGCCAAGACCGGCAAGCCGCGCAGCTGACCCTTATTCGTCGCCGTAGATCGCGACGCTCCTGCTTCCGTCGCTGCTCGCCATGCCGCGGTACATGCCCGGGGTGTCGAAGCTGTAGCCCTGATGGCCCCAGGGGGTGAGGTAGATGATCCCGCCCGAACCGCCCAGCGCGCCCATTTCGCCGATCACCGCATCGGCGATGGCCTGCACCTCCTCGGCGGTGAGCGCTGCCGCGATCAGCCTGGCCTGTGCCGCTCCGTCGAGCCGGGTGCCGCCGCGCTCGGCTTCCTGCGTCAGGAATTCTGCACGCGCTTCGGCCTTCATCCGGATGCGGGTGCAGATTTCGTGCGCCACGCCGACGCGGATGAAGAATTCGCCCGCGCCCGTGGCGGAGATCGCACACGCGCGGTCATCGGCATAGGTGCCAGCGCCGATCAGCGGGGAATCGCCGATGCGGCCATAGCGCTTGCCGGTCAGGCCCCCGGTCGAGGTGCCCGCTGCGACATGGCCCTGCGCATCGCGCGCGACTGCGCCGACGGTCCCGTATTTCAGATCGACATCGAACCAGCCGACCTTCTTGGCCTTGAGCTCCTCCAGCTGGCGCTTGCGCTCGGGCGTGCCGAAATAGGCGTTGTCGACCTGCTCGAGCCCCTGTTCCCTGGAGAAGCGGTCCGCGCCTTCGCCCGAAAGCAGCACGTGCGGGCTTTCCTCCATTACCTTGCGCGCCAGCAGTATGGGGTTGCGGGTGTGATGCGCGCGCGCGATTGCGCCGGCCTTGCGATCGATACCCTGCATGACCGCGGCGTCGAGCTCGTTGGTGCCTTCATAGGTGAACACCGCGCCGTGCCCGGCGTTGAAATTGGGGTCGTCTTCCAGCACCAGGATCGCCGCCTGTACCGCGTCCAGGGCTGCGCCGCCGCTCTGCAGCACCGCCGATCCGGCCTCGAGCGCCTTGTCGAGCGCTCTGCGCACCGCGGCGTCGGTCTCGGGCGAGACACGCGAGCGTTCGAGAATTCCGGCGCCGCCATGGATGACCAGCGACCAGCCCGGCTCTGCGGTGGTTTCGGGCTTGGCGGAGGCGGGGGCGGCAGACGACATCAACAGGGCTCCAAGCAACAGGATCAGGCGCATATTCAGCTCCCTTGGTCCAAGGCGAACGACAAGGCCGGGCGATTAAAGACCTTTGGACGGTCACGCAAACTTTGAGTGGAAACCGCAGCTGTGCTGTCGCAATGTCTCACCGGGGCAAAGGTTCCGCTGCAAGGGGAAGGCAGGCATGGATCAGACGATCACGATCGAACAGGATGATCTGAGCGGGGAGGATATCGTCGCATTGCTGCGCTATCATCTCGACCAGATGCAGCTGCATTCGCCGATCTGCTCGGTGCATGCCTTTCCGGTCGAACGGCTGCGCGCGGGCGATGTGACCTTCTACGCGCTGCGCGTCGATGGGCAGCTCGCAGGGTGCGGCGCGCTCAAGCAGATCGATGCCCGCCATGGCGAGCTCAAGTCGATGCGAACCGATCCTGCATTCCTGCGGCGCGGCTTGGGCGAGGCCATGCTGGTGCATCTGATCGCCGAGGCGCGCGCGCGCGGCTATTCGCGGCTTAGCCTCGAAACCGGCCTCCCAGAGCCCTTCCACCCAGCGCACGCATTGTACCGCAAGCACGGCTTCGAGCGGTGTCCGCCCTTTGCCGACTATACCGATGACCCGTTCAGCATGTGCATGACGCGCACGCTCTGAGCCCGGTCAGCGCACTACCGAAACCTCGGCCGTCCACACCCGCGGCCATTCCCACACGCCGCGGCACTCGCCCATTTCGTGCTTTTCGCTGAGGCGGAACATGTCTCCATCCCAGACATAGCTGCTGGCGACGCCGCAATCGCCGATGCCGCGACCCTTCGCGCGGTCATAAAGCGTACCGGTCTCTGGCGTGAAATCGGCGTTGACCACCTGCGGCACCTGATCATCGCCGCCCCAGCCGGTGGGGCTGTCGAACTTGGCCGGGGCAAATTCCCATCCCGCATTGGGGTCTTCCATCGGACGGGTGGCGACCATGACTGCCGATCCGAAATTGTATGCACCCGAATCGCAGGCGATCAGCACCAGCGCCATGTCCAGCCCGCCGCGCTGGCCGAGCGGGTGCACCGTGTCTTCCACCCCCTCCATCCGGTATTCGCACCCGGTTTCGGCGATGATCTCAGGGTATCGCTTGAGGTCGGGAAGCTCGGTAAGCTTCGAGGCGGCGCGCGCTGTCAGCTGCGGCAGCGCAGGGGGCAGGGCGGTGTCAGGCCTGGTGCCGGTGGCGATGATCGCGCCGAGCGTGCCCGCGCGTTGTTGCACCGCATCGATATAGCGCAGCGCCGCCGATGATCCGGCGAGCGACAATGCCACCGACTTGCCATCCGACAGCATCAGCGCTGCCTTGGTGCCATTGGCGAGCGTGCGGGCGATCGCGAGCGACTGCGCTTCGTCCAACCAAGTGTCGCCTTCGGTGTCCTGCGTGCCGCTGAGCGGCGGGCGCGCGTCGATCTTCAGCCGTGCCGGGCCGGTCGCCATTTCCTCGGGCGGGCTCAATTCGATACGGAAGGGCGCGTCGGGTCCGCCTTCGCGCCGGATGCGCACCGCCATCGCGGTGGTGAATTCGCCGCCTTCTTCCGCCAGCGTTCCCGCCTCGCAGGACCACACATTGTCGCAGGCGACGTACCAGTCCTTGAAGGTCTTGACCTCGCCGGGGGTCTGATCCGCGGGCGCGGCGGCAACCGTCGCGGCGATGAGCAGGGCGGGCATCAGCATGGGCTTTTCTCGATCCTAGCCAGAGACGGAATCATCGGTTATGCGGCGGGCCTATCCTATTCCAGCGGCACCAGAAAGAGGCACTTATGGACAAAATGGCAGTTATCGGCGCGGGCCAGATGGGCGCGGGCATCGCACAGGTCAGTGCGCAGGCAGGCTATCATGTTTTCCTCTCCGACGTGTCGGTGGAGCTCGCGCAAAAGGGCAAGGCTGGCATCGCCAAGCAGCTGGCGCGTGCGGTCGAAAAGGGCAAAATGGATGCTGCCGACGCCGACGCGGCGCTGGCACGGATCGAGCCGGTGGGCGATTATACCAAGATGGCCGAGGCAGGCCTGATCATCGAGGCGGCGACCGAGCGCGAGGACATCAAGCGCACGATCTTCGAGAATGTCGGCAAGGTGCTGGCCGCAGATGCGATCCTGGCGAGCAACACCTCATCGATCCCGATCACCCGCATGGCCGCCGCCACTACGGATGCGTCGCGATTTGTTGGGGTGCACTTCTTCAACCCGGTGCCCGTCATGGGGCTGATCGAGCTGATCCGCGGGCTTGCCACTTCAGATGCGACGGTCGATTTCGTCCGCGCGTACGCAGAGCGGATCGGCAAGCGGGTGGTGCAGGCCAATGACGCGCCGGGCTTCATCGTCAACCGCATCCTGCTGCCGATGCTCAACGAAGCGTGCTTCGCGCTAGGCGAGGGCGTGGCGACGATCGAGGACATCGACGCCGCGGTGCAACTCGGGCTCAACCATCCGATGGGCCCGCTGACGCTTGCCGATTTCATCGGGCTGGATACGTGCCTCAGCATCACCCAGGTGCTGCACAGCTCGACCGGCGACCCCAAGTTCCGCCCCGCGCCGCTGCTGGTCAAATATGTCGAGGCCGGCTGGCTGGGTCGCAAGACCAAGCGCGGTTTCTACGATTATTCGGGAGAAACCCCGGTTCCGACGCGTTGATGGTCACCACAGGCTGACAGCCCCGGCAAAACGCGATATGCTGCGCTTTGCCGGGGCGCGCCGACAGTTCAACTACCGGAGACCGACAATGACCGCCCATCCGCTCAAGATCGATATCGTGTCAGACGTGGTCTGCCCATGGTGCATCATCGGCTACAAGCAGCTGCAAAAGGCGCTCGATATCGTCGGCGACGAGGTCCTACCCGAGATCACCTGGCACCCGTTCGAGCTTAACCCGAAGATGGCACCCGAGGGCGAAGCGATTTCCGAGCATGTCGCGCGCAAGTACGGCGCCAGTGCAGAGCAGAGCGCAGCCAACCGATCGCGGCTGAAGGAAACCGGCGAGCGGCTGGGTTTTGAGTTCAACCATGCCCCTGGCATGCGGATCTACAACACCTTCAAGGCGCACCAATTGCTCACCTGGGCGGGCGACACGCAAGGCTGCGAGGCGCAGACACGGCTCAAGCTGGCGCTGTTCGCGGCGTATTTCCAGGACAACCGCGATATCAGCGATGAAGAGGTGCTGCTCGACGTGGTCGCGGACATCGGCCTCGATTCTGATGAGGGGCGCGCTGTGCTCAACGATCCCGACAACGAAGCCGAAGTCCGCGCGCATCTCGACCACTGGATCGAACAGGGCATCAGTGGCGTTCCCGCGATCATCTTCGACGGCAAGTATCTGGTCCCCGGCGCACAGGAGGCCGAAACCTTCGTCAACGTGATCCGCAAGGTGCGGGAGAAGGCATTGGCCTAGTTCACCCGTGCTTTTTCCGTCATCCTGAACTTGTTTCAGGACCCATGGTGCGTCCTGGTGTGGCAAGAGCGGGAGGAGGGTTGGGTCCTGAAACAAGTTCAGGATGACGAGGTTCGAGACCGGTATGCCAGCCGAACCCTAAACCAGCCCCAATCTGGCCAGTTCGCCCAGCATCTCTGCGGGCATCAGGTCGGCGGCGTCCATCCCCTCGCCCAGGTCTGCGGGCGCATCGGCGGGTTCGAGATAGCGCCAGCCCTGGTGCGCGCGGCGGGGGATGGATTGGACTGCGATCAGCTTTGGCTCGACCCTGATCCAGTAGCGTCCCTGGCCGTTGTCCATGAAGCCCAGCAACGGGCTGCGGCCGATGATCGCCTTGTTGAAGATCCAGTAGAGCGAACCGCCCGCCATCTCCTCGTGGCGCTTGGGCATGTAGCGCGTGGTAAGCCGCGCCTCGCCCACCGGGGCGTGGCTTTCCAGCCACTGCCGCAGCGATGCTGCGCTCTGCGCGCCGAACGCGATCTTTGTCATGCTGAGCGCCATCGGGATCAGAAGCTCGCCAGCCCGCTCGCGACCGCCAGGCCCAGAAACGCCAGAAAGCCCATGGAATCGGTGATCATCGTCACGAACACCGAACTGGCGACCGCAGGGTCCTGTTCCAGCCGGTCGAGCGTGACCGGCACGATCACGCCCGCCATGCCGGCGATGATGATGTTGACCAGGATGGCAAGCGCGATCACCCCGCCAAGCATTGCATCGGCAAAGACGAGCGCGGTGCCCGCGCCGGTGAGCACCGCGACGGTGGCACCGTTGAGCACCGCAATGCGCAGTTCGCGGGCAATGATGCGGCGGGTGTTCGATTGCGTCAGCTGGTTCATCGCCAGCGCGCGCACCGCGACCGCCATCGTCTGGGTGCCGGCATTGCCGCCGACCGAAGCTACGATCGGCATGAGCACCGCCAATGCCACCAATTGCTCGATCGCGCCGCCGAACAGCGCGATGATGCTGCTGGCGACCAATGCGGTGCCCAGATTGGCGATCAGCCAGCGCACGCGGCTGCTGTAGGACTGGCGGATCGGCTCGTTGATGTCGCCATCGCCCGCGCCCGACATGCGCAGGATATCCTCGCCCGCTTCTTCCTGGACGATGTGGATGATGTCATCGACCGTGATCTGCCCGACAAGGCGTCCCGCGCCATCGATGACGGCGGCAGAGATCAGCGCGTATTTCTGGAAGCGCAGCGCGACCTCTTCCTGGTCCATGTCGGTGGGGATCAGCGTCTGGTCGCGCTTCATCACATCGGCGAGCGCGATGTGCCTCGGGGTGCGCAGAATCCAGCTTAGCTGGCAGGTGCCGACCGGGCGATGCTGCGGATCGACGATGAAGATTTCCCAGAACTCGGTGGTGAGATCGGCATGTTCGCGCAGATAATCGATCAGCTGGCCGACGTTCATGTGTTCCGGCACCGCGACCAGATCGCGCTGCATCAGTCGGCCTGCGGATTCCTCGGGGAAGGAGAGCGCATCGACGATCGCGGCGCGGTCTGCAGGTTCGAGTTCGGCCAGCACCGCGCGCTGGTCGGCCTCTTCCATCTCCTCGATGATCGCCACCGCGTCATCGGTTTCCAGCTGCCCGGCGAGCTCCGCCACCTGCGCGGCAGGCAGCGCGTCGATCACGTCATCGCGGACATAATCGTTGAGTTCGGTGAGCACGTCTGCGCCCAGCAGATCGGTGATCGCCCGCGCCAGCGGCCCGCGATACTCGCGCTCGACCAGCTCGAAAAGGTCGGCGATATCGGCGGGGTGCAGCGGCTCGACCAGATCATAGGCGGCTTCGTCGTCGCCTTCGTCGAGCGCATCGCACACCTGGCTGACAAAGCCCGGCAGCAGGCGGTTGTCCTCGTCCAGGCTGGTGCTGGCATCCATGGCATCATGGGGTGCATGATCGTGGAGCTGGGCGTCGGATGGGTCGGTCATGGCCTGCTCCTTTCTGTGGGAATGGGTGTATCCCGCGCGCGGGAATCACCGAGTGTGTGGCGGTTCGCACCTGCAAAAGCAATCCCGATGCGGCGGGCGTCGCCGGGGGTGACATTCGCCTGCGCGTCGCTATATCGGCGGCAGCATTTCTCGTGCCACCAAATCCCTCTCATGCCATCAAAGGACTGCATATGACCGCTGAGACGCTTACCTTTCACATCCAGGACGGCGGCGATGTCGTCATCAAGCTGCGCCCTGATCTTGCCCCCGGCCATGTCGAGCGCATCGTCGAACTGGCCAATGAAGGCTTCTACAACGGCGTGAAGTTCCACCGCGTGATCGCGGGCTTCATGGCGCAGGGCGGCTGCCCCAACGGCACCGGTACCGGCGGATCGAAGAAGCCCGATCTCAAGCAGGAATTCAACGACGAGCCGCATGTCGAGGGCGTCTGCTCGATGGCGCGCACGATGGACCCCAACAGCGCCAACAGCCAGTTCTTCATCTGCCTCGACGATGCGCGCTTCCTTGATCGCCAGTACACCGTGTGGGGCCAGGTGACATCAGGCATGGAACACGTCCACGCGCTGCCGAAGGGCGAACCGCCCGCAAAGCCCGGCGTGATCGCATCGGCAACGGTGGCGTAATTCTTGAAGAGCCCTCCTGGAAACGGGAGGGCTTTTTCTATTCCCGGGTTTTAAATCCCCGCGTCGACCAGCCAGTCGTGGAACAGCCGCACGGCGCGGGTCTCCAGCGCGCGGGGTTTGCACACGAACCAGTAGCTGTACGGGCTTTCCACGCGGACATCGAACAGCTTGGCCAGCCGGGTGTCGCCCGAGCGGGTGAGGTGATCGTCGTGCATGATCGCGATGCCCAGGCCCTGGGCTGCGGCTTCGAGCATCAGCGGCCCGCTGTCGATATGATCGATCGATGCCGGTTGCAGGTCGACCAGCCCTAGCGCGTGCTTCCAGGCCTCGAACGATTCCGGCATGTCGTTGTGGATCAGGATCGTCTGGCGGTTGAGCCGCTCCAGATCGGGGGTGGACCCCAGGCTCTCCACGAGCTCGGTCGAGGCGATCGCATAGACATAATTGCGATCGAGCCGCACCGAGTGCAGCGAAGGATCGGGATTTTCCGACAGGATGATCGCGGCATCGAGCGTGTCGCCCAGCCGAGCCTCGCCATGGCCCGAGGTGTCGACATCGATGTGCAGCAGCGGATAGAGCCTGCGCAACTCGCCCAGCCGCGGGACAAGCCGCTGGCTGCCGAACAGCGGCAGCATCCCCAGCCGCAGGCGCAGCACCCGGCTGTCATCCATGTGCGCGGCGACCGCATCGGCCAGCGCGTCGATCGCGGGGGCAACGCTGGCAAACAGAGCTTCGCCCGCCTCGTTGAGCTTGAGTTGCTGGTTGTGGCGCTTGAACAGTTTCTTGCCGACAAAGTCTTCCAGCCCGCCGATCCGGCGACTCAGCGCCGAGGGCGAGAGCGCCAGCTCGCTGGCCGCGGCCTTGGCCGAGCCGAGTCGCGCGACACGCAAAAATGCCTCGAGAGATCGCAAAGGGGGGAGACGTCGCATGGCCATATCGGCGAGCATTATTGCACTGCAGCGGAAATGTGCAATTGCAAATAGCGAACTTAGTGCGGTTTTCCGTCAGTGGACTTGCATTCTTTGCAATTATCCAAAGCTATTTCGCACTTGCACAATAAGGGTCTCTGACCCATATTGATCATGCCTTTCAGGCATCCTCTCCTAAAAACTTTATCGGGTCAGCCTTCGGGCTGGCCCTTTTTTTGTCTGCTGAGGCCTGAGGGCGGTGGCGTAACCAATTGTTTCGCGCTTGGCAAACCCTTTGATTTCCTTGCTCTACGCGGCGTCTGCCCGGCAAAGGCTCTGCACACGATTGCACTGAATCGCTGTCCAGCGGTGTCAGGGTCGGGTGCGCCGCCTATAGGGTGCGCGCGAATGAAAGGTGATTCGTATTGCGGATCACATCTCGATAATGCGCGTCGCCGGATGGTGCTTGTCGAGATGCTTGCGGATAATCTTGAGATTGCGCGTATTCGACCGCCAGAACAGGTCGAACAGGTCGCCTGCCAGCGGTACCGCGCCCACCAGGCTGTCGAAGCCGACATTCGCAGCCATGCGCGCCAGCTGGAATTTGGACATCCCCAGGTTCCGCGCCTCCCACACCATGTAAAGGCCCATCGCGCCGGTGACGATATCGCCGACCACCGGGACCAGTCCGAGCGCGAAATCTAGCCCGACCTTGCGGTTGATGCCGGGCACGGTGAAGCTGCGCTCGAGCACCTGTTCCATCATCTCGATGCGCCTGCGGATCGAGGCGGGGTCATTGGCAAGCGCGGCGCCCATGACCTTCATCTGCGCCGCCTTGATCTGTTCCATCTGTTCAGGCCGGATCGTCTTCATGCTGTCCTCCGCAACCCCTTGCAGCGGCTTATCTGGGGATCGCAACCATATCCGGCAAGGCGTGCCATCCATCGGCGGTGATGGCAAAGCCGGGGACGTTGCCGCGCACCAGCGAAAAGCGCACCGGAGCCCCCAGCGGGATGTAGATGTTGGCGCTGGTCATCGACAGCTCGGCCTCGGCCATCTGCTGCGCGCGAACCGCCGGATCGCCCGCCCGCTTGGCCTGCGCTAGCAGCACATCGCCGTCCCTGTCGCACACCGGCCGTACGACACAGGCGAGCTGGTTGAGGAACCAGGAGGGCTGACGATAGCGCGCGACCTCGTCGATCAGCTTCAGGTCGGCCTTGCCCTTGCCCTCTACCAGCCGGCTATCGATGCCGATGGTGGCCAGATCGCGCTTGAGCCGCCCGAATACCAGCCGGCTGCCGGGTCCCTTGGGCATGGCGATGCGCAGCACGGGCAGCGTCTCGTTGTCCTGCCGCCAGCGAACCACGCGCGCACGCGCCAGCTCGCGGCGCTGATCGAGTGACAAATCCGCCCAGCGTTCACCCACCAGCGGCGCGTACCGATCCAGCCCCAGCGGCACGATCCGCGTCATGGTCTGCCATTCGCGGATGCCCAGCGGGGTCATCAGCGCCTCGCGGTCGATTGCCAGCGCAATCGCCTCGCGATTGGCGGCATCGCCCAGAAACCCGCGGCTTTCGACCACCAGCAGCCCGAACAGCCCGATCACCGGGTCTGCGCGCACGGTGTTGTCGGCGACAGCAGCGGCGCTGAGATAGGGCAGATGCTCGAACCTGCCGCCCAGCACCATGCTGGTTTCCCCCATCGCGAACCGGGCGATGGCGCGCGCGGCTTTTTCGGTGCGCACCTGCAGCGGGCGCACCGGGGGGCGAAACTCGCCTTCGACCAGATCGTCGGCGCGCTCGGTCAGCACGGTCCAGTATTGCTGCCGATCGGCGACCAGCGGGCCCGAGCCCCGCCCGCTGCGGCGGATGCCAAGTTCGGGCAGCGCCAGGATGCGCAGCAGATCGGGCTGCGGGGCGAGCAGGCGGATCTCGATCACCCGCCCGGTCATCGACCTGATATCGCGCACCTCGGTAGTATCCGCGCCGATCGCGGTGCGGCTTTCGATCTGCAGCCGACGGCGCAGCGCCGCCGCGACATGTTCGGAGGTCACCGTATCGCCGTTTTCCCAGCGCGCGTTGCGCAGGCGAAAGATATAGCTGAGGCCGTCATCGGTGACGATCCAGCGTTCGGCGAGCGCGGGAACGATGTTGCCCAGCGAATCGAGCCGGACCAGCCCCTGCGATGTCGCCGCGCGCAGATATTCTGCGGCAGGCGCAAGCTCGGCGGCGTCCAGATTGTTCACCGGCGAGGGGTCGATGATCGAAATGCCCAGCGGCGAGCTGTCCGATCCGCTGCACGCGGCCAGCACCAGCACTGCAGCGATGCTGCAAGACCGCCAAGTCCTTGCCAGAGCGCGTGTCATTGTCCGCCTTTCAACCCGGTGCCGCTGCCGATGGCGATAGCAGGGCCGCGGCGAAGCGACAACGCGGCGCTGGGGTGGACGTTGCCGGGATTGTCGATCCAGCCGGTCACGCGGGGCGCAACCAGCGCGCCGCTGCGATAATACCATAAGGGGATGACCGGCATGGTTTCTAGCAGCCGCGCCTCGGCGGCGCGCATCGCCGCCAGCCGCGCCGGCGGATCAGCGGTGGCCATCGCTGTATCGAGCAGCGCATCGAAAACCGGATCGGCATGACCCGAATAATTGACCTCGCCCGAGTCCGAACGGTGCACCGCTAGAAAGTTCTCCGGCGCGGGCAGATCGGCGATCCAGCCCGAGCGCGCCATCTGGAAGTCGCCGCGGCGCATCGCGGCAAAATGCAGCGCAGGTTCGCTGTTGAGGATGCTCGCCTCGACCCCCAGCGGCTTCCACATCGCCGCCAGGGCGACGGCCATTCGGCGGTGTTCAGCCGACGAGTTGATCCGGATTTCGAAACGCAGCGGTTTTGCAGGGGAAAAGCCCGCCGTCGCGATCAGCCGCCGCGCCTCACGCTGGCGCTGCGCGAGAGGCCATACCGCCCAGTCCGGCTGCACCGCTGCACCCCCGGCGAGCGCGGGCGGCACGATCGCATAGGCAGGTGCGTTGCCCATCGGCAGCAACGCACGCGTGATCCATTCGCGGTCCACCGCCATGCTCAGGCCCTTGCGCACCCGCGCGTCGTCGAACGGCGGCTTTCGGGTGTTGAGCGTGAAGTAATAGCTGCCCAGATAATCGCCGGTGCGCACCGCTTGCGGCCTTTGTGCGACCAGCCAGCCGTGGCGGCTCTGTGGAAAGTCGCCCGAGATATCGGCATCGCCCGCCAGGAACAGCCGCATCCCGGCGAGCGCATCGTCCACCGGCTTCCACACCACCATAGCGATGGGCGCGCGTCCGGCATGCCAGCGCGGGTTGCGCTCCATCACCAGCCGGTCGTTGAGCCGCCATTCGCGGGTGCGATAGGGACCGGAGGTGACCAGCGGGCGTTCGGCAGTCCAGTCGCCCTGCGCGCCACCAGTCCGGTGCAGCGGAAGCGCGGCCATGGCCGGGTGCGCCAGCAGGGCAGGGATTTGCGGGAAGGGGGCGTTGAGTGTCACGATCACCACGCCATCGCCATCTGCCCTCACGTCAGCAATCGCCGCGAACAGCGCGGTGTGCGGCGATCCGGTGGCAGGATCGTTCAGCCGCCGCCACCCCCCCACGAACACCGCGGCGGTGATCGCAGAGCTATCCGAAAAGCGCAGTCCGTCGCGCAGCGTAAACCGCCAGACCCGGCCGTCAGCCGAGACGGTCCAGTCGCGCGCAAGCCCTGCTACCGCGCGGCCCGCACCATCGAAGCGGGTCAGTCCTTCGAACTGGTCCGCCGCCACTCGCAGCGAGGCGATGTCGGAATAGACCTGCGGGTCCAGTCCGCGGATTTCGGAATCGGTCAGCCGGACCAGTCGGTCTGGTCCGGGCGTGCTGTCCGATGCCGGAGGCCCGGCATGGCAGGCGGTCAGCAGCACGCTGAGCAGGACAAGGATCAGGAGGCGCATCGCTGGCAGCTTGCCCCGAATGACGGCGGCAGGGAAGGCGCGATGGAGCGCGTTTTGGCCAGGCCCTCAAAAATCCGGATTTTGCGGAACGGAACGCAGCGGCGGCGCGTCCATGCTTCAGCAAAAAGCGAGGAACATCATGACACTTTTCACCACCAAGGCATGGACTGTGGGCGCTGCGATTGCTGCGGCGACGGTCGTCAGCGGCTGCGCTGGATCGGGCTTCAACGATCGCGGTTTCAGCAACGCTCGGCAATACGACTATAACCGCCCGGATCCATCCTACGGTGGCTATGATGCCGGACGCTATTATCGTGACGACCGGCGCTATCGCGAGCGCCGCCTCAGCCGCAACGACCGCGTCTACCGGGGTCAGGACGGACGCTATTATTGTCGCAGGTCCGATGGCACCACCGGGCTGATCGTCGGCGGCGTTGCAGGCGGCGTGCTGGGCAATGTCATCGCGCCGGGCGGATCGGACACTTTGGGCACCATCCTGGGCGCCATTGGCGGCGCGGCCGCTGGCCGGGCGATCGATCGCAACGGGACACGCTGCCGCTGAGGACCGCGAGCTTTACGGCTACAAAAAAGCGCCCCGGGTTTCCCCGAGGCGCTTTTTTTGTGCGCAATACGCCGGCAGCTTACCAGCTGTAGTACATATCGAATTCGACCGGCGAGGGGGTCGTTTCCCAGCGGCTCACTTCAGCCCACTTCATGTCGATATAGGCTTCGATCTGGTCCTTCAGGAACACGTCGCCCTTGAGCAGGAAGTCGTGGTCGGCGATCAGCGCGTCGAGTGCTTCGCGCAGGGACGCACAGACGGTCGGCACTTCCTTCAGCTCTTCGGGCGGCAGGTCGTACAGGTTCTTGTCCATCGCCTCGCCGGGATGGATCTTGTTCTGGATGCCGTCGAGGCCCGCCATCAGCAGCGCCGAATAGCACAGATAGGGGTTGGCCATCGCGTCGGGGAAACGGAATTCCACGCGCTTGGCCTTCTCGCCAGTGCCATAAGGGATGCGGCACGATGCCGAGCGGTTGCGGCTCGAATACGCGAGCAGAACCGGCGCTTCAAAGCCGGGCACCAGCCGCTTGTAGCTGTTGGTGGTCGGGTTGGTGAAGGCGTTGAGCGCCTTGGCGTGCTTGATGACGCCGCCGATGAAGTACAGGCACATGTCCGACAGGCCCGCATAGCCGTTGCCAGCGAACAGCGGCTTGCCTTCCTTCCAGATCGAGATGTGCGTGTGCATGCCCGATCCGTTGTCCTGCTTGATCGGCTTGGGCATGAACGTTGCCGTCTTGCCGTAAGCCTGCGCGACCATGTGGACGACGTACTTGTAGATCTGCATGCGGTCGGCGGTTTCGGTCAGCGTGCCGAAGGTCAGGCCCAGCTCGTGCTGCGCGGCGGCAACCTCGTGGTGGTGCTTGTCGCAGGGCAGGCCCATTTCAAGCATGGTGCTGACCATCTCGGCGCGGATGTCGACGACGCTGTCGACCGGTGCAACCGGGAAATAGCCGCCCTTGGCGCGCGGACGGTGGCCCAGGTTGCCGCTTTCATAGGCGCGGCCCGAGTTGGTCGGCAGCTCGATATCGTCGATCGAGAACATCGATCCGGCATAGCCGTCCGAGAAGCGCACATCGTCGAACATGAAGAATTCGGCTTCGGGGCCGACATAGACGGTATCGCCGATACCGGTCGACTGCAGATAGGCTTCGGCGCGCTTGGCGGTGCTGCGCGGATCACGGGCATACAGCTCGCCGGTGCCGGGCTCGACGATGTCGCAGAACAGGATCAGCATCGGATCGGCCGAGAACGGATCGATGTACGCCGCGTCCATGTCGGGGCGCAGGATCATGTCGGATTCGTTGATCGCCTTCCAGCCTTCGATCGACGAACCGTCGAACATCAGACCGTCTTCGAGCTCATCCTCGCCAATCACGCCGGCGCACATCGTGAGGTGCTGCCACTTGCCCTTGGGATCGGTGAAGCGGACATCGACCCACTCGATCTCGTTTTCCTTGATCATTGCCAGAATGTCTTTGGCGGTTTTTGCCATCTTAGCTTTCCCTCTTCATGAAATCCGGTCCGGGCCTGTTGCCGGGCCCCCCTTTGGTGAAACTGACGTGTGTTCTTGCAGCCTTGCCGAGGCAGGCCTCTCCTTGGATCGCGCGCTGTTGTTCAGACCGCGTCGTTATCGCGTTCTCCCGTGCGGATGCGCAGAGCGGTCTCCACCGGGATCACGAAAATCTTGCCGTCGCCGATGCGTCCGGTCTGTGCAGCAGCCGCGATCGCCTCGACCACGCGGTCGGCCAGCGCATCGTCAACCACCACTTCCAGCTTCACCTTGGGCAGAAAATCGACGATGTACTCGGCACCGCGGTACAGCTCGGTATGCCCCTTTTGCCGCCCGAAGCCCTTGGCCTCGGTCACGGTGATGCCGGACACGCCCACTTCGTGCAGCGCTTCCTTCACTTCGTCGAGCTTGAAGGGTTTGATGATCGCTTCGATCTTTTTCATGTGGTCCTGATCATCCTGTGCTCGGCCACCCCGCCCTGACGGCGCGGTGCTGATGGGAAAGAACGGCGCGGGTTGCCCAGCACCGCCATGACATTGTGCAGGCAAGCCGGGCGGGCGCAGCGCGCCTCTCCCGAATCCCCCCTTGCATGCTACCAAACAATTAACGTGCCAAGACGCAAACCGCTACAATTGCTTGGCCGCATCGCAACATTATTGCGGCGGATGATGGAAATGCGGGCACGCGATATCGCGGTTGCCTATATTTTGGGCAAATGCTCTGCCCGCCGGACGCGTGCGAAGCGCAGCAAGGCCCGGTCCGGCGCGCCTCAATACGGCGGGCGGTCGAGGCCTGCCAGGCTCTTGGTGAAGATCTCGCAGCCGGTTTCGGTGATGCCGATCGAGTGTTCGAACTGTGCCGACAGCGATCGGTCGCGGGTGACCGCCGTCCAGCCATCCTCCAGCATCTTCACCGCGGGCTTGCCGATGTTGATCATCGGCTCGATGGTGAAGAACATGCCGGGTTTGAGCTCGGGTCCGGTGCCGGGGCGCCCGGCGTGGACGACCTCGGGCGCGTCGTGGAACAGCCGGCCCAGGCCATGGCCGCAGAAATCGCGGACCACGCCGTAGCGGTGCTTCTCGGCGAACGACTGGATGGCGTGCGCGACGTCGCCCATCGTGTTGCCGGGGCGCGCCTGCTCGATGCCCAGCATCAGGCACTCATAGGTCACATCGACCAGCCGCCGCGCCTTCACCCCGACATCGCCGATCAGGAACATGCGGCTGGTATCGCCATGCCAGCCATCGAGGATCGGGGTGACGTCGATGTTGATGATGTCACCGTCCTTGAGCTTCCGGTCGGCGGGGATGCCATGGCAAACGACATGGTTGATCGAGGTGCAGCAGCTGTGAGTAAAGCCGCGATAGCCGAGCGTGGCCGGGATACCGCCGCTCGCCAGCATCAGTTCGCGCGCCTTGGCGTCGATCTCTGCGGTGGTGACGCCTTCGCGGACGAACGTCGTCAACTCGTCCAGCACGCGCGCGGCGAGCTGCCCTGCCTTGCGCATGCCTTCGAAGCCCTCGGGGCCGTGCAGCTTGATGGTGCCGTCGCGCATCGGCGTATCGGCATTCGTGACGGTGACATACTGGTTCATGGTGATTCCATATAGGGGAGGGGCGGTCATTTTGCGACCCTGGATTGCAGTGGACTTAGTCCATTGACTTAGTCCGGTCAATGGGCTAACCCAAGCGATATGACCAGCATCGTCAATGTCCACGACGCCAAGACGCACTTTTCCAAGCTGCTCGACCGCGCGCATGCGGGCGAGGAGATCATCCTCGCCAAGGCGGGCAAGCCCTATGCGCGGCTGGTTCCGCTCGAAAAGCCCAAGGTTGAGCGCAAGCCGGGGCGGTTGAAGCTGAAGACGCCAATACCCGACGGCTTTTTCTTCGATCCGTTGCCCGAGGAAGAGCTCCGGGCCTGGGAATGACCGACTATCTGTTCGACACCCATGCGCTTGTCTGGTGGTGGACCGGCGACAAAGCCTTGCCTGGTGCAGTCTCCCGGGAAATCAGCGACGAAAGCAATACAGTCTATGTCAGCGCTGTCTCCGCTTGGGAGATTGCGACAAAGTGCCGTATCGGCAAATGGCAGGCAGCTGTGCCAGTTTTCGAGAACTTTGAAGAGCTTGCAGGTGCCGACGGGTTTATCGAGTTGAGCGTTTCGGTTGCCCACGGCCTGCTCGCCGGATCGCTTCCCGGCGAGCATCGCGATCGCTTCGACCGGATGATCGCGGCGCAGGCGATCCATGACGAGATGGTCGTGATCACCCGCGATCCGGCGCTGGCAGGGCTGGGCTGCGCCACCTTCTGGTCGGAGTGACGCGCGCGCCGGAACGAACCGCTTGCGCGCTCCGGCGCACGCGCTAAACACCGGCGCATGACAGCAGACGCACCCGCATCAAGCCCCCGTATCTGGACCGCCGCGCTGATCGTCATCGGCGATGAAATCCTCTCCGGTCGCACCCAGGACAAGAATATCGCGCAGGTCGCGACCTGGCTGAACGTGCAGGGCATCCGGCTGAAAGAGGTGCGGGTGATCGCCGATGACATGGATGCGATCGTCGAGGCGGTGAACCTGCTGCGCGCGCGCAACGACTATCTGTTCACCACCGGCGGCATCGGCCCGACGCACGATGACATCACGGTAGATGCGATCGCGCAGGCGCTGGGCGTCGATGTCGTGATCCATCCGGTGGCGCGGGCGATCCTCGATGGCTATTATGCGACACGCGGTGGCCTGACCGAAGGTCGGCTGCGGATGGCGCGGGTGCCCGAAGGCGCGGAGCTGATTGAAAACCGCATGTCGGGTGCACCGGGTATCCGCATCGGCAACCTGTTTTTGATGGCGGGCGTGCCGCACATTACCGCAGGCATGCTCGACGCGCTGACCGGGACGCTGGAGGGCGGATTGCCGCTGCTGTCGGCGACCCTGGGCTGCTGGGTGGCGGAAAGCGAAGTCGCAGACATGCTGGGCGCCACCGAGCGCGCGCATGAAGGCTGCCAAATCGGCAGCTATCCGTTCTTCCGCGAGGGCAGGGTGGGCGCGAATTTCGTCATCCGCTCCACCGATCAGGGCCAGTTGGACGCATGCGCCGGGGCGCTGGTGTCCGCGCTGGAAGCCACCGGGCGCGAGGTCACGCCCGGCGGGATCTGATCAATCTTCAGGCGCGATCGCGACCTTGAGGCCGTCCAATGCGGCCGTCATCTGGATCTGGCACGACAAGCGCGAGGTGGCGTTGCGATGATCCGAGCTGTCGAGCAGGTCGTCCTCATCGGCGCTGACCGGGGGAAGCTTGTCGGTCCATTCTGCATCGACGTGCACATGGCAGGTCGCGCACGAGCAGCAGCCGCCGCACAATGCGAGCAGTTCGTCAAAGCCATTGTCGCGGATCGCTTCCATCACGGACAGTCCGGTATCGGCCTCGATGGTGCTCTCTTCGCCTGCACGGTTGACGACAATCAGCTTTGGCATGGAAACTCCCCAAGATAATGAGCCAGGCTATGGCCCCCGCAAACGTCGCTGCTATGATCAACCGGGCGCGCGAATGCAAGCGGCGGATGCGAGAGGAACTGCAGTTATGGGATTGACCGCCGAGCAACTGAGCCACGGGCTCGATGCCGTTGCCGCCCGCGAGCCCGCGATCGCGCGTGCGCTGGAGATTGCGGGCTATCCCGAACCCCGCATCCGATCGCGCGGCTATACCACCTTGCTGCGCACCATCGTCGGCCAGCAGGTCAGCGTGGCATCGGCGGCGTCGGTGTGGAACAAGCTCGAGGCGGCGCTGGGCGAGGGCTGCGCCCCCGATGCGCTGATCGCGGCGGAATTCGATGCCTTGCGCGCCTGCGGCATGTCGCGCCAGAAACAGGGCTATGCCCGCTCGCTCGCCGAACTGGTGGTCTCCGGCGCGCTCGATCTGGAAAACCTGCCCGCCGACGACGAGGAGGCGATTGCCGAGCTGGTGCGGATCAAGGGCATCGGGCGCTGGTCCGCGGAAATCTATCTGCTGTTCGCGGAAGGACGCCCAGATATCTGGCCCGCAGGCGATCTGGCGGTGCAGGCGGGGATCGGGCGCATACTGGCGCTCGACGAACGGCCATCCGAAAAGCTGACCCGCGCCCTGGCCGAGCCCTGGTCGCCGCATCGCGGTGCGATCGCGATCCTCACCTGGCAATGCTATAACAACGCGGCTCTCTAAGGACGCGGCGGCGATGCAGGCCCATCTTGGCGGTCTGGCTCTGGGACTGGCGCTTGCGCTGGTCGGGGTGCTGACCTTCGTCACCGCATCGCAGGAGCGCTTGCTGCAAAAGTGGATGGGAAGCACTGTCGATCATGGCCAGTTTCCTGCTGCCAGAAGGGCGCTGCGGAGGCAGGGGATGGTACTGTTCCTCTCGGCTGCCGCCACGGTGCTGGTATCGGCAGGGCCATCCATTGGGCTGGCGGGCGAGGCAGCGATGGCACTCGTCGCTGCGCTGGTCGTCATCCAGGCGTTCCTGATCTGGCGGCTCTACGGCAATCGCGATCCGTTTGTGCGCCAGATCCTGGGCGAAACCGCCAGCATGGCGTTCTGGGTGGGAATAGCCGGATTGTTCCTATGGGCCGCGGCAGAGCGATTTGCCGGCGCCGGGCGGCTCGAAGCGCTCGATCTGGTGGTCGCCGGGATGGCGGTCCACGGCGCCACCGTGATGCGGATATGCGCGCGCCGGTTGCGCGGCTGAGCGCCGATCAGCCCTTGAACAGGATACGCCCGCTGGCGAGCCGCTCGCGGCTCAACGTGGTGACTTCCTTGAGGAAGCTGGTCGGCTTCTTGAAGAACTTGCTCTTGGAGTTGATCTTCAGTCCCGCAGCCGTCGCCACTTCCGCGATGAAGTGCACGCAATTGGCGGTGTTGAGGTTGTAGCTCTTCTGCTTCTTGTTGCGCCACTTTTCGGTCACCGCCATCACCGCGCGATATTCGGCATCGGTCAGTTCATAGGTGAAATGCGGGTTGGAGCTGGCGATGTACTTGGGCTTGGCATGGCTGATCTCGCCCTGGACCCAGCCGAACAGGATGCTGGGACCGGTGCTGGTGGCGGTGAAGCCGACATTGGTGTCCACGCTCTCGCCGGTGGAATCGACCTTGCCCTTGAGCGTTGCAAAGGCATGGGGAAACTGGCTGCCCAGTTCGTGGCTGTAGAAGGTGATGGTGACGCTGGCATGGGCGGCATGGGCCCACAGCATCATCGGGGCGATCAGAAAGGTCAGCAGCAGGCGCTTGAGCATCATCGAGTCTTCCCTTGTGCAGGCGCAGCCAGCGCCCCGTCGAGCCAGGCTGCCGAATCAGCCGGGCTTTGCTTGTTGTCGTCCCTGTCGACGCGATAATTGGCCTCACGCATTTTTTCCACCGGGATTGCGCCGACAAGCGGTTTGAGTGCCTCGACCAGCCGTGCGTCGCGGGCGGCTGACCGGCTGACCATCAGGATGGCGTCATACGAGGGAATTGCGCCCTTGGGATCATCGAGCACGACAAAGCCGTTGGCGGCGATCCTGCCATCCGACGAGAAGGCCGAGATGATGTCCGCCTCGCCCAGCGAGAGCGCGCGGTACATGAAGGTCGGCTCGAACGCCCGCCGGCCCTTGAAGCGCAGCGGATAGGCGGCCTGGACCATCTGCCATTCGGGCCGCTCGAGAAACTCGACATCGGTGCCGAACACGAACTGCGGCGCAACGCGCACCACATCGTCGAGCGAACGCAGGCGCAGCCGCTTCGCGTCATCGGGGCGCACCGCAAAGGCATAGGTGTTTTCGAAGCCCAATGGCCCGACCAGTTGCACGCCATGCTGCGCCTTGGCCCAGCGCGCGATCTCCGCGATCATCTGGGCCCGCGGCTCGGGGTCCTGCCGCTGCATCTCGTTGGTCCAGATGGTGCCGGCATAATCGACATAGACCTGCACCTCGTCGCTGGCGAGTGCGCGGAACACCACCGCGCTGCCCAGGCCTTCGCGGTATCGCACCGCATAGCCCGCCGCCTCCAGCCGCCGCCCGATCAGCCGCGCGAGGACATATTGCTCGGAAAAGCGCTTGGCGCCGATGGTGACCACCGGGCGGTCGGCCTGCGGCGCGGGCCACAGAGCCGCACCCAGTCCCAAAGCCAGCGCGATCCCCGCCAGCCAGATGCGCAAATGCTTGCGCCAGCGGATCCCGCTCTCGATCAGCCCGAGCAGCAGATCGACGCTGATCGCGAGCCCCGCGGCCGCGAGACATCCGGCGAGCACCAGCGACCAGTTCTGGGTCTGCAGCCCGGCAAAGATCAGATCGCCCAGGCTGGGCTGGCCCACGGTGGTCGAAAGCGTCGCTGCGCCGATGGTCCAGACCGCAGCGGTGCGCACCCCCGCCATGATGGTGGGGGAGGCGAGGGGAGCTTCGACCAGCCACAGTTTCTGCAGCGCGGTCATGCCCACGCCGTCCGCTGCCTCGACCATCGCGGGTTCGACCGAGCGCAGCCCGGTCACCGCGTTGCGCAGGATCGGCAGCAGCGCATACAGCGTCAGCGCCAGCAGCGAGGGCAGAAAGCCCAGAGGGGAGATCGCATCGCCGAACACCGCCGAAAGCGCGAGCAGCAGCGGAAAGAACAGCGCAAGCAGCGCGAGCGCGGGGATCGTCTGGATCAGGCTGGCAAAGCCCAGCGTCACGCCTGCGACGGTGCGGCTGCGCGCGGACGCGATTCCCAGCGGCAGTGCGATCACCAGCGCCAGCCCGAGCGCGGCAAAGCTCAGCTGCACATGCTGGGCGAGCAGATCGAGGATGCGCGGCCAGTCCTGGTTCATGCGGCGGGCCCCGCCGCCCGCATCGCGGTGATCCGTTCTGCCTGTAGCCTCGGCACTGCGACCAAAGCCTCGGCCTCCGGCCCGCAGCGGCCCGCGATCAGCTGGGCAGGCGTGGCGTCCGCGACAATCCGCCCACTCGCCATCACCCAGATGCGGTCGGCAAACAGCAGCGCCTCGGCCATGTCGTGGGTGACCATGATCGTGGTCAGCCCCAGCTGCTCGTGCAGCGCGCGATACTGCTCGCCCAGCGTTTCACGCGTCACAGGGTCGAGCGCGCCGAACGGTTCGTCCATCAGCATCAGCCCGGGAGCGCCTGCCAGCGCGCGTGCGACCCCGACCCGCTGCTGCTGGCCCCCGGAGAGCTGCTCGGGCAGACGGGTGGCGAAATCGCGCGGCAGGTCAACGAGATCGAGAAGCGCGGTGACGCGGTCGTCCGGCAGCGGTTTGCCCGACGCGAGCCGCGAGCCGATACCGATGTTCTGCGCGACGGTCATGTGGGGAAACAGGCCGATGTTCTGGAAGACATAGCCGATCGAGCGGCGCAGCTGGTGCAGCTCCTGCGCGGCCACGTCCGCGCCGTCGATTCGCACGCTGCCATGATCGGGCTCGATCAGCCGGTTGACCGTCTTCAGCAGCGTCGATTTGCCCGATCCCGACGATCCGACGATGGCGACGAAGGTGCCGGGCGAAATTGTCGCATCGACGCCAGCGATGGCGACCGTGCCGCCATAGGCCTTGCCGACGCCCTCGAACGCTACGGCAGGGCCGCGCGCGGTGGCGGGCCGGGAGGAAGAGGGTGAGGTCGCCATGCAGAGCTGCTTATAGGCGGCACAAACCGGCGCTGGCTAGCCACTTGCGCGAGGGTTGGGGGCGGCTTAGCGTTGAGCGCGAAACACCTCATCCGTTTGTCCTCGGGAACTCGGAGAACGGGGCACCAGGATTAGGGAAGCCTGAACTATGACCGACACCAAGTACATCTTCATCACCGGCGGCGCATCGGGCATCGGGCGCGAGGTGGCGAAGTATTTCGCGCAGCGCGGATGGTTCGTCGGTCTTGCCGATGTCAACATGAAGGGCATGGACGAGACCGCCGCGATGCTGCCCGCCGGCATGGCGGCGACTTACATGCTCGACGTGCGCAGCCGCGAACAGTGGACCGCAGCGCTGGAGGCCTTCACCGAGGCCAGCGATGGCAAGCTCCATGTGCTGTTCAACAATGCCGGGGTGGGCATCGGCGGGCTGCTCGAGGAGCACAGCGAGGACGATATCGAGAAGCTGATCGACATCAACTTCAAGGGCGTCGTCTATGGCGCGCATATCGGCCACAGATATCTGAAGGCCACTCCCGGATCGTGCCTGCTCAACACCTCGTCCGCGTCGGGCATCTACGGCTCGGCCGGACTGTCTGTCTATTCGGCGACCAAATTTGCGGTACGCGGACTGTCCGAGGCGCTCGATATCGAATGGGGCCCGGACAACATCCGCGTGCGCGCACTGCTGCCCAGCTTCATCGACACCCCGCTGCTCGACGGACCGGTCGCGCGGACCAACCAGTCCAGCCGTGACAGCGTGACGGCGGCAGGGCTCGAGATCGCACCGGTGGCGATAGTAGCAGAAGCGGCGTGGGCCGCGGTGCACGATCCCAGGAACGTCCACAGCTATGTCGGACCCACCGCCAAGAAGCTCGCCTTTGCGGCAAAGTGGATGCCGGGCTCGATCCGCAAGCGCGGCGGCATCATGGCGCGCAAGCGCGCCGAAAGCTGATCTGCCGATTCCAGACACGAAAAGGGCGGCCGATGCGCTGTGCATCGGCCGCCCTGAAACTGTTGATCAGCCAATGCGGCTGGATCAGGCCGAAACGCGCTCAGCAAGGATCGTCAGACCCTTTTCGTTGACCTCGGCAAAACCGCCTTCAACCGCGATGGTTTCGGGCTGCGACCCTTCGGTCCTGTAGATCGAGACCAGCCCGTCGCGCACAGTCGACATCAGCGGCGCATGGCCTTCGAGCACGCCGAACTCGCCCTCGCTGCCGGGGACGACAACCATGTGCACCGCTTCGGAGCGGACCAGCCGTTCAGGGGTTACGAGTTCAAACTGCAGTGCCATTTCAGAATTCCTCAATGCCCTCTCCCCGCAAAGGGAGAGGGCAGTTTGTTCGATTAAGCCGCTTCTGCGAGCGTCTTGGCCTTTTCGACCGCTTCGTCGATGCCGCCGACCATGTAGAAGGCTGCTTCCGGAAGGTGATCGTATTCACCGTCCACCACAGCCTTGAACGAACGCACGGTGTCTTCGATGGCAACGAACTTGCCGGGGATGCCGGTGAACACTTCTGCCACATGGAAAGGCTGCGACAGGAACTTCTGGATCTTGCGCGCGCGGGCGACGGTGAGCTTGTCCTCTTCCGACAGCTCGTCCATCCCCAGAATGGCGATGATGTCCTGCAGCGACTTGTACTTCTGCAGGGTTTCCTGGACGCGGCGGGCGGTGTCGTAATGCTCCTGGCCGACAACGGCTGCGGTCAGCACGCGGCTGGTCGAATCGAGCGGATCCACGGCGGGGTAGATGCCCAGCTCGGAGATTGCGCGGTTCAGCGTGGTGGTCGCATCCAAGTGAGCGAACGAGGTGGCAGGGGCAGGGTCGGTCAAGTCATCTGCGGGAACGTAGATGGCCTGCACCGAAGTGATCGAACCCTTGTTGGTCGAGGTGATGCGTTCCTGCAGTGCGCCCATGTCGGTCGACAGGGTCGGCTGATAGCCCACTGCCGAAGGAATACGGCCGAGCAGCGCCGACACTTCCGAACCCGCCTGGGTAAAGCGGAAGATGTTATCGACGAAGAACAGCACGTCCTGGCCTTCCTGATCGCGGAAATATTCCGCGATGGTCAGGCCCGAGAGAGCGACGCGAGCGCGCGCACCCGGAGGCTCGTTCATCTGGCCGAACACCAGCGCAACCTTGGAACCTTCGCTGGTCGGGTTGCCGTCGGCATCCTTGGCGATAACGCCTGCGTCGAGGAATTCGTGGTACAGATCGTTGCCTTCGCGGGTGCGTTCACCCACGCCTGCGAACACCGAGGTGCCGCCATGGCCCTTGGCGATGTTGTTGATCAGTTCCTGAATGAGAACGGTCTTGCCTACGCCGGCGCCGCCGAACAGGCCGATCTTGCCGCCCTTGGCATAAGGCGCGATCAGATCGATCACCTTGATGCCGGTCACCAGAATGGCGGTTTCGGTCGACTGATCGACGAAATCGGGAGCCTTTGCGTGGATCGGAGCGAAGTTCTTGGCGTTGACCGGGCCACGCTCGTCGATGGGCTCGCCCACGACGTTGAGGATGCGGCCGAGCGTTTCGGGGCCGACCGGCATCGTGATCTGCGCACCGGTGTCGGTGACTTCCTGGCCGCGGGTGAGGCCGTCGGTGCCGTCCATCGCGATGGTGCGGACGGTGTTCTCGCCGAGGTGCTGCGCAACCTCGAGCACCAGCCGGTTGCCGTTGTTGTCGGTGACCAGCGCGTTCAGAATGGCGGGCAGATTGTCTTCAAAGGTCACATCGACGACAGCGCCGATGATCTGGCTGATCTTGCCCACATTATTGGTGATTGCCATAAATATTTCCTACTCGAATCAAGATGTAACTGTTTGAATCACAGTGCTTCGGCACCGGCAATGATTTCGATGAGCTCGGTGGTGATCGCCGCCTGCCGGGTGCGGTTGTAAACGATCGTGAGGTCATTGATCAGCTCGCCCGCGTTGCGGGTCGCATTGTCCATCGCGGTCATCGAGGCACCCTGTTCGGATGCCGCGTTTTCGAGCAGCGCGCCGAAGATCTGCGTGGTGACGTTGCGTGGCAGCAGCTCGGCGAGAATTTCCTCCTCGTCGGGCTCGTATTCCATCGCAGCATCCGTTGCCGCCGCACCCCCTGCGGGGATCGCGACGGGAATGATCTGCTTGCCGATGGGTTCCTGCACCAGCGCCGAGCGGAACTTGGAATAGAACAGGTGCGCGACATCGAACTCGCCGCGTTCGTACATCGCGATCAGCTCGGCCGCGATCTCCTGAGCTTCGACGAAGCCCTGGTTCTTGAGCGCGGTCGTATCGAAATAGCGGTCGATCTGCTTGGGATACTCTCGCACGATGACCGCACGGCCCTTGCGACCCACCAGGTAGAAGCGCACGGTCTTGCCAGCCGCTTCGAGCTCACGCGCCTTGATGCGCGCGGCCTTGACGATGTTGGCGTTGAACGCACCACACAGACCGCGGTCCGACGAGGCGACGACGATCAGGTGAACCTGATCCTTGCCCGTGCCTGCCAGCAGCCGGGGGCTGGAATCGCTGATCGCGATCTTGGAACCCAGCGATGCCATCACGCGCTCCAGCCGCTCGGCATAGGGACGCGCGGCTTCCGCCGCCGCCTGCGCCTTGCGCAGCTTGGCGGATGCCACCATCTGCTTGGCCTTGGTGATCTTCTGGGTCGACTTGACCGAGGCGATCCGGCCCTTGAGTTCTTTCAGACTGGCCATGGTGTCCTAACTTCAAACCCTGTTCGGTCTCCCCCGCGAAGGCGGGGGGCCATCTCCTGCCGTTTCACCTCGCGCCACCGGCGGGAGATGGGCCCCTGCCTGCGCAGGGGACCAGCAGTTTATGCAAACGTTTTGGCGAATGCGTCGAGCGCAGCCTTCAGGCTGGCCTTGGCATCGTCGCCCAGATCCTTGGTGTCACGGATCGTGCCGAGCAGGTCGGCGTGATCGGTGCGCAGGAAGCTGAGCATTGCGGCTTCATATTCATTGACCCGGTTGACCGGGATGCTGTCGAGATAGCCGTTGGTGCCGGCATAGATCGACGCGGTCTGCTCTTCGAACGGCAGAGGGCTGTACTGGGCCTGCTTGAGCAGCTCGGTGAGACGCGCACCGCGGTTGAGCAGCTTCTGGGTCGAGGCGTCGAGGTCCGAACCGAACTGCGCGAACGCCGCCATTTCGCGATACTGCGCCAGCTCCAGCTTGATCGAGCCCGAAACCTTCTTCATCGCCTTGGTCTGCGCCGCAGACCCCACGCGCGACACCGACAGACCCACATTGATGGCCGGACGGATGCCCTGATAGAACAGGTTGGTTTCGAGGAAGATCTGGCCGTCGGTGATCGAGATCACGTTGGTCGGAATGTAAGCGGACACATCGCCCGCCTGGGTTTCGATGATCGGCAGTGCGGTCAGCGAGCCCGAGCCGTTGTCCGAGTTCATCTTCGCGGCGCGTTCCAGCAGACGTGAGTGCAGATAGAACACGTCGCCCGGATACGCTTCGCGGCCCGGAGGACGACGCAGCAGCAGCGACATCTGGCGATAGGCGACGGCCTGCTTCGACAGATCGTCATACACGATCAGGGCGTGCATGCCGTTGTCGCGGAAATATTCGCCCATGGTGCAGCCGGTGTACGGTGCCAGGAACTGCAGCGGAGCGGGCTCCGAAGCGGTCGCGGCGACGACGATGGTGTATTCCATCGCGCCCGATTCCTCGAGCTGGCGGACGATCTGTGCGACGGTCGAGCGCTTCTGGCCGATCGCAACATAGATGCAGTACAGCTTCTTGCCTTCATCGGTGCCGGCATTGGCCTGCTTCTGGTTGATGAAGGTGTCGATTGCGACGGCGGTCTTGCCGGTCTGACGGTCACCGATGATCAGCTCGCGCTGGCCGCGGCCGACGGGAACGAGCGCGTCGATCGCCTTGAGGCCGGTCTGCACGGGTTCGTGCACCGAGGTACGCGGGATGATGCCCGGCGCCTTGGTTTCTACGCGCATGCGCTTTTCGGCGACGATCGGGCCCTTGCCGTCGATCGGGTTGCCCAGGCCATCGACCACGCGGCCGAGCAGGCCCTTGCCGACGGGGACGTCCACGATGGTGCCGGTGCGCTTGACGACATCGCCTTCCTTGATCTCGGAGTCCGAGCCGAAGATCACGACGCCGACATTGTCGGCTTCGAGGTTGAGCGCCATGCCCTGCACGCCGTTCGAGAACTCGACCATTTCGCCGGCCTGGACGTTGTCCAGACCGTGGATGCGGGCGATACCGTCGCCGACGCTGAGCACGCTTCCGACTTCGGATACTTGCGCATCCGTGCCAAAATTGGCGATCTGATCCTTGATAACCTTGGAGATTTCTGCGGCACGAATGTCCATGAGAATGTTAGCCTTTCATCGCTTGGCTGAGCGTGTTGAGACGAGTCTTGATGCTGGAGTCGATCATCTGGCTGCCCATGCGGACAATCAGGCCGCCCAGGATGGACGGATCGACCTTGGCGGTGATCTTGATGCTGTGACCGGCGCGGTCTTTCAGCTGCTTGCGGATTTCGTCGATCTGCGTTTCCGTAAGCGGAAAGGCGGAGGTGACTTCTGCGGTCACTTCACCCCGGTGCGCGGCGACCAGCGTGTCGAAGGCGGCCAGGATGTTGGACAGCTGACCCAGACGGCGGTTGTGGGCGAGCACGCCCAGAAGGTTGCCGGTCATGGTGTCGAGCTTGAGCGTCGTGCTCAGCGCTTCCACCACCTTTTCGGCGGCGCCGCGGCTGATCGTCTGGCTCTTGGTCATGGCCGCGAAATCGGGCGATTCGTTGAGCGCGGCGCGCAGCGTCGCAACGCTCGCCTCCACGTCGGCAAGCTGCTTGTCGTCGCGGGCCAGCGAAAAGAGAGCGGAGGCGTAACGCCCCGCCAGACTGGCCTGTATCCCGCCGGAAATGTCCACGCGAATGCTTTCCCTTGCCGTGATGTTATTGTTGCAGGCTTGGTTGGAAAGGTCTGACCTCCCCACCTGTCGGCGCGGCGGTTAGCACTCATCATGTTGCATTGCAAGACGGGGACAAACATCGCTCGCCAAAGCTGGCGGCTCCACAATTTTGGTGGTTTGCGACAATTTGATGAAAGCGTCGTTTACCAAATCTTGGGACCGATCGGGCATTTTACATATCACGCGAAGTGTCGCCACGCATTCAACGGAACTGCCCGGATCTATGTCGAAAATCGTCAGCATGCGCAGGGATATGCTCCACCGGCTGGCCGGGCTGAGCGTTCATGCCAAGGTGCGCTTGGGGCTGACGGTGATGCTGGGCCTGATGGCGCTGCTCGCCGTCGGCGCGATCGGCGTTGTCGCGATGACGCAGTACACCACCAGCCACCTGATTTCAGGGCGAATCCAGCCGACGGTGCGGATGCAGGCGGTGATCGACGGCTATCGGGAATCGCTGGCGATATCGAGCAAGGTGGAATCGGGGGTGATGCCGCCTGCCAGCGGGGTGAGCGCGCTCGATGCGCTGGAGCGCAAGATCAACCGCAACTGGAACAAGCTCGAGGCAAGCGACTTTGCCACCGAGTTCAAGCCGCAGATGACAGAGCTGCGCTACAGCCGCGCGACCGCCGATGCGGCGAAGGCCAAGTTGCGCCGGTTGCTCGAAAACGAGGCGATCGAGGAGATGGACTATTTCATCTCCAACGATCTGCACCGCGGGCTCGACCCGATGTTGATCACCAGCCAGAACGCGATCGACGTCATGCGCCAGCGCGCGGTGCAGCAGCTGGGCTTTCTGCGAAGCGTCTATGTCATCGCGCTGGCGTTCTCCGCGCTGCTCGTGCTGGCCGGAGGGTTTTTCGTCCACTGGTGCGTGCGCTACACCAATCGCGACTTCCTGCTGCCGCTGACCGAGCTGGGGCAATATGCGCTGCCCGAAAATCGCGATGCGGTGACGGTGCGCGATCTGGGACTGCGGCGCCGCGACGAGATAGGTGCCATCGCGCGTGCCATCCACCGCTCGCACGCCAAGGCGGATCGTGCGCTCAAGGCGGAAAAGGAGCGTCAGGCGGCGCAGCTGCAGCTCCAGCGCGAGCAGATCGATCGCCAGCAGGAACGCGCACGGCGCGCGCTCGAGCTCGATCGGCTTTTCGCCAGCCACGAGGCGCGGCTGTCTGAACTGTCGGATAATCTCGCGCAGGCCGCCGTCGGCATGCGAGAGGGTGCGCAGATGATGAAGCGCAACGCGGCGCAGGCGCAGGACTACAGCATGTTCATCGCCGACAACGCGAATCAGGCGGCGCAATCGATGCAGGCCATTGACACCCATGGCCGCAGGCTTCAGCAGACCGGTGGCGAGGTGCGCGAGCTGGTCGCCGACAGCACGCGCAACATCTATGATGCGCACAACGCCAGCCAGTCGAGCCGCGATACGGCAGACCAATTGCATGCAGTCGCAGGCGAGATTTCGGACATTCTCTCGCTGATCACCCATATCGCCAAGCAGACCAATCTGCTGGCGCTCAACGCCACGATCGAGGCCGCGCGCGCGGGCGAGGCGGGCCGGGGCTTTGCGGTTGTGGCGCAGGAGGTCAAGAACCTTGCAAACCAGACCCAGCATGCCGCGGCATCGGTCGAGCAACGGCTGGGCAGCATCGCCAGCATGACCCGCGAGGTCTCCGGCACCATCGTCACTGTCGACGGCCATGTCGCCACGATCCGCCACAATGCCGACCGCATCGACCAGGCGGTTTCCGATCAGCACCGTGCCAGCAGCGACATCCTCAACGCGATCCGCGTGGTGCAGGGCGGCAGCCAGCAAGTGCTGGCACAGATGACCGAGCTCAAGGAGAAATCCTCTCGCGCCAACCTGTCTGCCGATGCACTCAGCCAGACCGCCGAGGACGTAGCGCGCCAGTCGCAGGAGCTGCGCGCGCAGATGCAGCAGCTGGCGCAGGCGGTGCGCTCGGCCTGACGGTTGCGGCTTTGACCGCACGATCCGGGACGCATCGCTCGGGCCCGCCCGATAACTATCGGACAACCCCATCAAGGAGTTGGTCCATGAGCTACGCGATTACCGGCCTTGCGCCGTCGTCCTTTTCCGATCTGTTCACCCTGTCCGATGCCGACCTTGCTGCCCGCAATGCCATGCGGGTGGAGGTCAGCGCGCACCCGGGCTTTCCCTGCCGGATCAGCCTCGAGGATGCCGCTATCGGCGAAACCGTGATCCTGCTGCACCATGTCAGCCATGATGCACCCACGCCCTATCGCAGCGCCTACGCCATTTATGTGCGCGATGTCGGCGCTGCAGCGGACTATCGCGACAGCCTGCCGCCGGTGATGCGGGGCCGGGCGCTGGGGCTTCGAGCGTTCGATGCCAAGGGCATGCTTCGCGACGCGCGCCTTGCAGCGCCCGGGCAGGCCGATGCAGCGATCCGGGGCCTGTTCGACAATCCCGCGATCGCCTATATCCACGCGCACAATGCGGCGCATGGTTGCTTCGTGGCGCAGGTCGACAGGGCATGACGATGGATGACACGATCGACGACATAGCCGCGTGGGACGCGGTACTGCGCCGCGACCGCGGGTTCGACGGCCGCTTCGTCACCGGGGTGTTGACCACCGGGATCTATTGCCGCCCGTCCTGCGCGGCGCGACATCCGGCGCGGGGCAATGTGCGCTTCTTTGCCGATGGCGCGGCGGCGCGCGCGGCGGGCTTGCGCGCCTGCAAGCGCTGCCTGCCCGACGATGTCGCACGCGACGAGGTTGCCGTGCTCAGCGCTATCAAGGCGATCCAGGCAAGCGAGGAACCGCTGGCGCTGGCGGCGTTGGCGGCAGAATGCGGCTATTCGCCCGCGCATTTCCAGCGCGTGTTCACCCGCCACACCGGCCTGTCGCCCGCCGCTTATGCCCGCGCGCTGCGCGAGGAGCGCGCGCGCGAGGCGCTCAGCCGCGAGCCCCGCGTGGTCGATGCGATCTATGAGGCAGGCTTCAGCGCGCCATCGCGCTTTTACGGATCGATGAAAGGACGGATCGGCATGGATCCTTCGGTATGGAAGAACAAGGGCGCGGGCGTCGATATCCACTGGACGCAAAGCCCGACCAGCCTGGGTCTGCTGCTGGTGGCATGGACCGACAGGGGCGTGTGCCGCCTGTCGTTCAACGAGGGGCCCGAAGCGCTCGCCGCACGCTTTCCTGCAGCCACGCTGCACAAGGCGGACACGGACGCCGCGACGATACTCGCCGGAGTGATCGCCGAGGTCGAAGCCCCTGCAACCGGCGCTGCCATCCCGCTCGATGTGCGGGGCACCGCGTTTCAGGAGGCGGTGTGGAAGGCGCTGTCCGAAATCCCGGCGGGCGAGACTCGCAGCTATGCCCAGATCGCAGCGAGTATCGGCAAGCCCAAGGCAGTGCGCGCGGTTGGGTCTGCCTGCGGGGCCAATCCGGTTGCGGTGCTGATCCCGTGCCACCGCGCGCTGCGCACCGATGGCACGCTGGGCGGCTATGCCTATGGCCTTGAGATCAAGACCGAGCTGCTCAAGCGCGAATCGGACTGACGCTCACCGGGCCGGTTCACTTGGCCGCCGGAGCCTTGGCGCTGCAGCTGTAGACCAGGATCTCGTTGGGCTGCGGGGGCAGCGCCTGGCGCAGCGCCTTTTGCATGTCCTCCAGATCGGCCATTGCATCGGCATTTGTGGTGCAGGCGTTGTTCGAATAGCGCGCGCGGATCTTGCGCGCGGTCTGCATCGCGCTCAGCCCCAGCTGGAAATTCTCGGTGCGGAATTCGCGGGTTTCGGGATCGAACCGGTTGATCGATACCGCCTGCTCCTCGTTGGGCACGAACACGCGGGTCCAGCCATCGGTGTCGCGGCCATATTGGGTACGGTCGTTGACGCAGCCCGTGGTGGTCCAGCCGATTTCCACAGGCTGCGGGCTGGTGCCGGTGATGCGGCTGCGTTCGGGCACGATCCGGCAGACATATTGGCCATCGGCAGACCCGGTCGCGGCACCTGGCTTGACGCCCTTGGCCTTGAGCGCGGCGATCGCCATGTCCTCGGCGCCGTCGAAGCCAGGGCGCAGCACCAGGCCGAGCGCGGCTGCCAGCACGAAGGCGCCGCCGATGCCGACAGCGATCTTGCGCCTTTCCAGGTCACCGCGTTCGTGCAGCACGAAGGTCGCGCCGCCCGCCATGCCGGCGAGCACCAGCATCAGCGCGACGAACGCGACATGGTTTTCGCGCGCGGCGATGATCGCATGTTCTGCCTCGCGCAGCGCGTTCTCTTCGAGATCGCGCCGCTCGGCCTTCTCGGCCAGTTGGCGCGCGCGCGCGGCCTGTTCCGCCTGCTCGGCGCGCTCGCGTTCCTCGGCGGAAAGTTCTGCGACCGAACGGCAGGGCGTATCGGCAAGGCGGTAGTCCACCTTGGCCGAGCGCAGGAAGGTGAACAGTTCGCGGTTTGAGACCGCAAAGCCATATTCGGCATCGTTTCCATCGGAGAGAGAGCCGAAGCTGTTGACGCCTGCAACGCGGCCGCACAGATCGACCAGCGGCCCGCCGCTGTTGCCCTTGGCGAGCGCGGCGGTGTGCAGGATGGTATCGAAATCGCGCGTCGTGCGTCCGCCCGAGATGACGCCGGGGGTCTTGACCGGGGCCATAGGCGCCACGGTTTCGCGCGCATCGAGCCCCTGGGCGCGATCAACCGCGGCAGGATAGCCGATCGCCATCACCTGCGCGCCATCGTCGAGCGGGGTGGCGAGCAGCGGCAGGCTGGGCAGGCGACCCTTTTCGACCTCGATCAGTGCCAGATCGTTGCGCACCGACAGCGCGGCCAGCTTGCCGCCATACGTGGTGGTGCCTTCGGACGGGATGATGCCGATGCGGATCGACGCATCCTCGCGCATCGGGGCGACCAGATGCGCGTTGGTGATAATCTTGTCGGGCGCCACGGCAAAGCCGCTGCCATGGCCGACATAGAAGGTTTCGCCATCCTCTTCGGCGACCAGCACCACGCGCACGACAGAGCGGCTGGCGGCCTGGATATCGTTGGGATCGGCGGAAAGCGGTGCCGCCAGCAGGGCCGCGCAGGCCGCGATGACGAGGGCGAAAAGGCGCATCGGGTTCATGGGGCCCATCTCATAACGGCCGTGTCAGACAAAGCTATAGGGATCGACATCGACCGCGACGCGCACCCCTGGCGGCCAGCGCATCGGGTCCAGCCATTGCCGGATGATCCGCTGCATCTCGACATTGCGCCGGGCGTGGACCAGCAGCCGGAAGCGGTGGCGCCCGCGCAGCAGCGAGAGCGGCGCAGGGGCGGGGCCATAGACCGCAAAACCATCGAGCTCGGGCGCGCTGGCGCCGGTCTGCCGCGCCGCATCGCGCGCCTCGTCATGGTCCTCGGACGAGATGATGATCGCCGCCAGCCGCCCGAACGGGGGGACATTGGCATCGCGCCGCGCCTGGGTTTCAGCGGCGTAGAACGCCTCGCGGTCACCCTGCACCAGCGCATCGATCACCGGCGCATCGGGGTGGCGGGTCTGCAGGAACACCTCGCCGGGCTTGGCGGCGCGACCGGCGCGGCCCGAAACCTGCGCGATCTGCTGGAAGGTGCGCTCGCCTGCGCGCAGGTCACCCCCCTCAAGCCCGATATCGGCATCGATCACGCCTACCAGCGTCAGGTCGGGGAAGTGGTATCCCTTGGTCACCAGCTGGGTGCCGATGATGATGTCGATCGCGCGCGCCTCGACCGCCGCGACGAATTCGGCCGCATTTTCGGGCGACCAGATGGTGTCCGATGTCACGATCGCGCGCCGCGCCTGGGGGAAGATCGCCGCGACCTCGTCGGCGATCCGCTCGACTCCCGGACCGCAGGCGACCAGGCAGTCACTCTCGCCGCATTCGGGGCAGGCGCTGGGCGAGGGTTCGGCATGGCCGCAATGGTGGCAGGCAAGCCGCCCCGATAGCCGGTGATCGACCATCCAGGCGCTGCAGTTGGGGCATTTGAAGCGGTGCCCGCAGTTGCGGCACAAGGTCAGCGGTGCATAGCCGCGGCGGTTGAGAAACAGCAACGTCTGCTCGCCACGCTCCAATCGTTCGCGCATCGCCTCGATCAGCGGCGGCGCGATCCACTGGCCGCGCGGCGGCGGGTTTTCGGTAAGGTCGATCAGCGCGATTCGCGGCAGCTGCGCGCCGCCATAGCGATGGGTGAGGGTGAGCGCCTCATAGCGCCCCGCTTCGGCCATCACCCGGCTTTCGAGCGCAGGCGTGGCGCTCGACAGCACCACCGGGCAGCCTTCGAACCGCCCGCGCATCACCGCGACATCGCGCGCATTGTAGCGCACGCCGTCTTCCTGCTTGAAGCTGGTCTCGTGCGCCTCGTCGACGATGATCACGCCCAGGTTGGCATAGGGCAGGAACAAGGCAGAGCGGGCGCCGACGATGATCCGCGCGTCGCCGGTGATGATCGCGTTCCATGCGCGCCGCCGCTCGGTCTGCTTGAGCCCAGAATGCCACGCAACCGGAGTGGTACCGAACCGCTTTTCGATCCGGGTGAGGAACGGCTGGGTCAGCGCGATCTCGGGGAGCAGCAGCAGCGTCTGCTTGCCCTGCCGCAGCGCCTGCGCCACCGCCTCGAAATAGACCTCGGTCTTGCCCGATCCGGTCACCCCGTCGAGCAGGAACGGCGTGGGTTCCGCTGCTGCCACCGCCTGCGCCAGCCTCGTCGCGGCCTCGCGTTGCTCGTCGTTGAGCACGGGCGTGATATGATCGGGGTCGGGGCGCGGATAGGGGCGATCGACGGGCACCTCGACCGCCTCGAACGCGCCCGATTGCACAAGCGAGCGGATCACACCTTCGGACACCTCGGCCAGTGCCGCCAGCTCGCGCACAGTTGCCTGCGCGCCTTCCAGCGCGTCATACGCCTTCTGCCGTTGCGGGGTCATGCGCACGGGCACCGACCCGTTCAGCCGGTATTCGGTGATCGCGCGGCCCGGGCCCAGCAGCGATCCGCTGGGCAGCGCCATCCGCGCGACGGCAGCGGGCGGGGCGAGGTAATAATCGGCGGTCCAGTCGATCAGGCGGCGAAGCGGCGCGGACAGGGGCGGTATGTCGTGCCGGGCTGCGACCGGACGCAACCGGCTGGCCTCGACCTCTTTTTCATCGAGCGCGCCTGCATCCCAAACGATCCCGTCGATCCGCCGCGGCCCGAGCGGCACCTGCACCACCGATCCGGCTGGCAGCTCCATGCCCGCAGGCACGCTATAGTCGAGCGGACCGATGGCTGAGTTGAAGAGGAGGACCCGAACGCGATTCATGGTGGGGTCTGCATAGGCGGTGAAGCAGCGTGCGTATAGCTGCGGCCAACTTTCTCCCTTCCCGCAAGCGGGAGGGGAGAGCGCGCGCCCTTATTCGGTTAACCCCATCGGCTCCCCGCGCTATAGCGGCGTCACGAATCGCACCCCATCCAGCCATCCGGAGCCCGCCGCCATGAAATTCTTCGTCGACACCGCAGACACCGCCGATATCGCCGATCTGGCCGCCACCGGACTGCTCGATGGCGTTACCACCAACCCGTCGCTGATCGCCAAGTCAGGCCGAGATTTCCTCGAGGTGACCAGGGAAATCTGCGCGCTGGTCGAAGGGCCGGTGTCGGCAGAGGTCGTCGCGCTCGACCATGAAACGATGATGAAAGAGGCCGAGATCCTGCGCAAGATCGCCGACAATGTCGCGATCAAGGTGCCGCTGACGCTCGACGGCCTGAAGACCTGCAAGAAGCTGACCGACGATGGCACCATGGTCAACGTCACCTTGTGCTTCTCGGCCAACCAGGCGCTGCTCGCGGCCAAGGCCGGCGCGACCTTCATCTCGCCCTTCGTCGGCCGTCACGACGACAACGGCTTCGACGGCATGGCGCTGATCGAGGACATCCGGCTGATCTATGACAACTATGCTTTCGAGACCGAAATCCTCGTCGCCTCGATCCGCCACCCGATCCATGTCCTCGAATCGGCCCGAATCGGCGCCGATGTCGCAACCATGCCGCCCTCGGTGATTCGCAGCCTGTTCAAGCATGTGCTGACCGACAAGGGCATCGAAGGCTTCATGGCCGATTGGGCCAAGACCGGCCAGTCTATCGGCTGAGCCAGCTCCCCGGGGCGGCCTGGTTCAGGCCGCCTTGGCCGGGCTGTAGCTCGCCAGATAATCGATCAGCGCTTCGTACGGCATCGGTCGTCCGATAAGATAGCCCTGCGCCTTGTCGCAGCCCATCTGCGCGAGCAGCTGCAGCGTTTCGCTGTCCTCGACGCCTTCGGCCACCACTTCCTCGCCCAGCGAATGCGCCAGCTCGATCGTCGAGTTGACCATGATGCGGTCCGAGCGGCTGGTGACCAGCATCTTGACGAAGCTGCGGTCGATCTTGAGCTCGGTCGCGGGGCAACGCTTGAGATAATCGAGCGTCGAAAAGCCCGTGCCATAATCGTCGATCGACAGCTGCAGACCTAGGCTGCGCAGGTCTTTCAGCTCCTGCATCGCCGCATCGGCGCTGGACATGGCGGCGGTTTCGGTGATCTCCAGGATCAGCCGCTCGGCAGGCAGGCCATGGCGGCGCAACGTCTGGATGACCATCGGCTTGAGATTGGCATGGCCGATCAGCCGCGGCGAGAGATTGACCGCCATGTCGAAGCGCTGGCCGTTGCTGTTCAGCTTGGCGGCAACCTGCACCGCGCGGTTGAGCACGTGGTCGGTGAGCTTCTCGATCCGGTCATGACGCTCGGCCGCGGTGATGAACTCTTCGGGGTTGATCGGGCCTTTTTCGGGATGCGTCCACCGCACCAATGCTTCGGCGCCGCAGATTTCGCCTGACAGCAGGTCGAGCTTGGGCTGGAACGCCACCCAGACTTCACCATTGTCGATCGCCGCGTCGAGTTCGCCTAGCATCGAGACGCGCCATTCGGTGGCCTCCAGCTTGGTCGGATCATAGACGCGCCAGTGCTCGCCCGCATTCTGCGCTTCCTGGCAGGCGAGCAGCGCGCTCGACATGCGGCTCTGTATGGTGCGGCCCGGATCGGCATCGACCCCGAAGGCGATGTTGAGATCGATCAGCCGGCCCGAGACATTGGCCGGGCTGCGGAAGATCGCGCTCAGTCCCGCGAGCTGGTCACCGACATTGTTGATGCCGGCCGCAGGCATCAGCCACATGAAGATGCCTTCGTCGCCCTGATAGACCTTGCAGCCGCCGTTGCCGAGCGTCAGCCGCATGATGATCTGGTCGACCAGCTCCTTCTCCGCGGCCGAAGGCAGCGCGGTGGCGGCTTCGGCGTAGTTGTGGATCCGCGCGGCGATCAGGCCATCCTGGCTGTCGAGCCCGGCAGCGCGCAGCGCATTGAGGTTGGGCTGGCCCGAGACCTCGTTGACCATGCCGCGCTCGTCGAAGGTCTGGCGGTGCAGCTTCCAGGCATGGTGGCCCATCGCACCCAGCATCAGCACCAAAGCGGGCATGATGTCGGCGTAGCGGCCCAGGCTTTCGAGCAGCAGCGGAAGGCCCACGGCGCACACTGGCAGCGTTGCGATCATCCCCAGCACCAGCTGGGTGCGCGATACCCGCATCAGCAGCGCCGATGTCAGGAACGCGACCAGGAATGGCACCCACCAGCCATAGGTCACCGGCGCTCCATCGAGCAGCGTCTCGGCAGCAAGCGCGGTGACGAACACGCTCGCCGACGGGCCCTGGCCCGGAACTGCATAGCGGTTGCCGATCCCGGTGGCATTGGTGCCGATGATGACATCGCGCCCGCGCAGCTGGTCGAGGCTGGCGCGGTTGTCCAGAACTTCGCCCGCGCTGACATAGGGCAGCGATTTCAGGCGGACGGCATAGTCGATCGGGAATGCCTCGCCGGGCTTGCCGGTCACGCCCGAAATGGCGGACGCGATCGAAGGGATGTCCTGGTTGCCGACCTTGTTGCTGTAGGGCATGTGCCAGGCGACGTTGAACCCGTTGGTACGGATGTTGGTGTTCACCAATCCAGCAACGGCACGCAGCGCTGCCGGCGGCAGCAGCTGCTCGCCGCTGTTGTCGGCAGCTTCCGGCGCGAAGTTGGCGGCGATATACACATGGCCGTTCATGCTCGCCATGGCATCGGCAAGCTGCGGCAGCTGCGGATCGTTGGCGGCGACGTTGATCGGAAAATCGAAGAACACCCGGCGTGCGCCGGCCTGCGACAGGCGGTCGATCATGTTGGCATAGCGCTGGGCCGACCATGGCCAGTCGCCGATCTGCTGCTGGGCGCGGCTGTCGATGCCGACCACGGCGATCTGGCCGGTGGCGTCGTGATCGCGCGCCTTGTTGCGGATCGCGCGGAACATGTCGTCGACGGGCTCGCCGAACTCGGCCAGCCCGAACAGCAATGCGGACACGAGCGACCAGATGAGCAAAATGCGCATCGGACGTGCCGTGTTCCTGCTGTTACGAGTGACGACTGGTTGCATGTGGTTACTTCCTCGTAAACCGTAATACCGCGCAGAGGGTTACCAAACTGCAAATTTGCCTCGTTCCGAGGGTATCGCGATCCCCCAATTCCAAGGGGTTTTCGCAGGTGCAGTCGGTGGCCCTTCCGTCCCCGCTCCGTTTAACCGGGGGGGGTGGGGCAGCGTTACTACCGTTTTGAAAAAATTATATTTTCTCTCCTTCGAAGATGCGCGCCTCGCAACCTTGTGCGGCCATCGCAGTCCCGCTGGCGAAGCGGAAGTCCCGATTTGGCACATTTGCCAGGTGCAGTTAATCTATCGATTACCGACATTAGACGCAGAAAGCCTAATCCGGCTTTGGCAAAACCGGTTGGCTGATATGCTTAATGCGTAAAGCATGCACGCCGCATCTAATTGGCGGCGGCTGGGCCATGACGTTCAGGTGCCCGGCTGGCGGATCCACTGGCCGCTGTTGCGGTATTCCGGGCGGATCTGGCTGTTGTCGGGCAGGTTGGATCCGCGGAACACAGCATCGCCGCCGCGCCGGACGACGTCGGGGGCGTAAGCCGGAGCCTGCACCGCGTTCAGCGACGGCGCGGTGGCGGGTGCTGCACGGCCCAGACGCTGCGCCTCCAGCGTCACGGCGTTGTCGGCCTCGGCCTTCAGGCGCGCGGCCTCATAGGCCTTGGCCAGCACCAGCGGGTCGAGCGGATCGACTGCGCTCGCCAGGATCAGCGTGCTGCGCGGCTTGGGGCCGGGGAAGGGTTCCGCGCCCAGATGCGACCTGACAAAGGCCATGCTGCGTCCGGCGGCGCCCTTCCAGCGATAGAAACGGTGCGCGCCGATGGTGCCGATGAAGTCAAGACTGGGCGCCCAATAGGGCGAAACTTCGGTGGTGTGGTAATGCGTCGCGGTGCCGACCGGGCGATAGACATAGCCCGACAGCGCGCGTTCCGCGACCCGGCGCGCGCGCGCCCAATAGACCTGGCTGGGTGCGCGCGCCATGGCACCATCGCAGCTGAAGCTGAACTGGCAGCCGGTTGCACGTTCGGATCCCTGATAGACCACGCCGCAGACGGTGTCGGGGTAGCTGGGGTGCATCATCCGGTTGAGCACGACCTGCGCGACCGCCTGCTGGCCTGCGTCCGGCTCCATCGCGGCTTCGTAATAGATGGCGGCGGTGAGGCACTGCAGTGCGCGGCCCTGATCGACCGGCGACCCGCGCAGCACCACGCCGCGCACGAATTCGCCACCCGAAAGCCCATCGGCAACGTCACCACTGAGCACGGCACGCGACGGCTGGACCAGCGATCCGGCATCGTCGAGATAGTAGAACGCAGAGCCAGGGAAGTTTTCGCCCGAATGCTCGAACGGCAATCCTTCGCGTGGCTGATATCGCGGGGCGGCCGCGTCATCCTCGCCGCGCTGTGCGCGAACGATCTGCGAGGCGCCCAGCGACAGCACCAATGCCAGCGCCAGCCATGCCACCCACTCGCGCAATCCCATCGCGGCGCTGAAACGCTTCATTCCGGTGGGGGCACGAGACATGATGGAGACGCGAATCCTGACAAGCGGTGGTGGGGGGGAAAGCCCTGAGCATGCCGCCTAGCGCAAATCGGTTACCAAATCTGCGGGCAATTTGCGCTGTCTCTGGACGGGACAGCCGATGTGACAGGAATTAACAATCCGGAAACACGCGAAAAAGCCAGGTTCGGACTGGCGCTTTCAGTAGCGGACAAGGTCGTAGGACAGGGTCAGCGCCTGCGGGATCATCCCCAGCTTGACCAGCCGTCCGGCAGTGCGCCAGAAGCCGTGCTTGGTGCCGCCCTCGCGCAGATGCGCCTGCATCAGTTCCAGCCCGCCGCTGGTCATCGCGTCGCGCGAATATTTGACGCTGTCGATCACTTCCAGGCGCATGCGTGCCCCGACACCCTGGGTGCCCAGCACCGCATCGATGGTGTCGAGCGAGGGCAGGGAGGTCGCGCCCTCGAACGGATCGGGCCGCCCGGCGCGGCGCTGCTGCGCTGCGTAGCGGGCGCAGGCCGCGCCGATCGCCTGCACCAGGATGTGCTTTTCGCTCACCTGATCGGGCGAGCGACGATAGAGGAACAGCCGGTCGCGCAGGTTCATCATGTCATGATGCTCGCTGACGCGCAGCCACAGGTCGTAGTCCTCGCAATGGCGGAATGCCGCGCGGTATCCGCCCAGCGCGCGGATAACATCGCGGCGCATCATCACCGAAGGATGGCAGATGCCGCTGGCGACCATCAGCCGCTCGCGAATGTCTTCGGGCTGCTCGGGATGGAAATCGCTGCACGGAAAGTAGGCGCCGTCTGCGTCAAGTTCGTCGGTGTTGGTGCCCAGCACCGCGATCTCGGGTCTTGCAGCCATTTCGGCGAGCTGCACAGCAAAGCGTTCTGGCCGCGAGACGTCGTCGCTGTCCATCCGTGCCACCAGCGACGCGCGTGCCTCTTCGAGCAGCAGGTTGAGGCTGGCGATCAGGCCGCGGTTTTCCTGATGGATCACCCGGATGCGCGAATCCTGCGCGGCATAGCGGTCGAGAATCGAGGCAGACGCGTCGCTCGAGCCGTCGTTGACGATCAGGAATTCAAAGCGCCCCTCGGTCTGGCCAAGGATGCTCTGGATCGCCTCGGCAACATAGCGCTCGGCGTTGTACACGCTCATCAGCACGGAAATGACAGGCGTGTCGGTCTTGTTCATGGCGTGACTGTAATCGTTAATCCGTTGGGTTGGGCGCCTAAATAACGTGAAGTCCCCTGCACGCAAAATGGGTTAACCTATATTTTTCTCGAGCTGCGCCAGCCGGTGTCGGACCAGCCAATAGCCGCCCAGCCCGAACAGCACCCCGCCGATCGCCTGTCCGATCAGCACGCCCGGTGCTCCGGCGACGGCACTACCCACCATCGCGAAAGGCAGCACGCCCAGCGTGTTGCGGCCCCAGTTGGTCCAGCTCGACCAGTTGGCGCGGTCCAGATTGTTGAAGCTGGCGTTGGAGATGAACAGCATCCCGTTGAAAAAGAACAACGGCACCACGATCCACGCAAAGGCGTGGATCAGCTCCATGCCACCTGCGGGCAGATCGAACACCCAGCCGATGCCATCGCTGCCCAGGATCAGCGCAGGCCAGATCAGGAGCGTGAAGCCTGCGGCGAACAGCACCGCGCGATCGATTGTGCCGCGCACCCTGTCGAGCTGGCCCGCGCCGTAATTCTGGCCGATGATCGGGCCGATCGATCCGGAGAGCGAGAACAGCAGGCAGAAAGCCAGCGGGATGATCCGGCCGATCACCGCATAGCTGGCCACCGATGCCTCGCCATATTCCGCGATCAGGCGAAAGGCGATGATCCCGCCGACCGGGGTCGCCAGATTGGTCAGCACGGCAGGCACCATGATCTTGCGGATATCCACCAGATTGGCAGCGAAGCTCTCGCGCGTCGGCATGGCAAAGCCGCCATAATGCCGCAGGATCGGCACGATGCCTGTCACTGCCATCAGCACGATCGAGATCACGGTCGCCCAGGCTGCGCCGACAAAGCCCCAGCCCAGGCCGAACATCAGCAGCGGATCGAAGATCGCGTTGCCTGCCGCCATCGCCAGCGTGGTGTTCATCGCGCGGCTGGCATCGCCATAGGCGCGCAGCAGCCCCGAACAGACCATGCCCACCACAGTGATCGGCCCGAACGGGGCAACGATGCGGATATAGCTGACCGCGGCATCCCTGGCCCTGCCGGTCGCCCCCATCATCTCGACCCATTGCGGCGCGAAGATCCAGAACACCAATGCGATCAGCGCCGCCATGGCAACGCCCAGCATCAGCACCTCGCCCAGCAGCGCACGCGTGGTTTCGCTGCGGCCCATGCCGATGCGGCGGGCAGCGAGCGCGCTGATTGTGATCATCAGCCCGATGTTGAGCGAGGAGTTGAGGAACAGTAAAGTGCTGGCAAAGCCGATCCCCGCGGTCAGCGACGGGTCGCCCAGCTGCGAGATGAAAAACAGATCGGCGAAATCGACCAGGAACAGCGCAAGCAGGCCGATGCTGGAGGTGAGCGTCATCACGGCGACGTGCCGCATCAGGCTCCCGGTGAGGAACTTGCCGGTGCCGACGGACCGTGCAGACGTTGGCGCGCGCGTGGGCGATGGGCCGCTGCTGCCCGATGGGGCAGGGGTCAGATCGGCGGACGATGCAGTGGAATCGGAAATGGCGGGTCGTCCGGTTGCGAATGCGGCGCGGGATGGCGCCGGGGCTTCTTGCATATAGGGCATTGCTGCCGATGCAAAAGCCCGTTTCGGTTCGCAACCGGACTTCGTGCCGGTCAGAGGCGCAGGCTCAGGTCGCCGAGCGCGCGATCCAGTCGTCCACCCGGCGCTCCAGGATCGACAGCGGCTGCGATCCCGACGCGATCAGCAGATCGTGAAATCCCTTGATGTCGAACTTCTTGCCCAGCTTGCTTTCGGCGCGCTGGCGCAGCTCGACGATCTTGAGCATCCCCATCTTGTAGCCGGTCGCCTGGCCCGGCAGCGTGATGTAGCGGCGGATTTCCGAACGCGAGCGTTCTATCGGCTGGCGACCGGTGGTGTTCATGTACGCAACCGCCTCGTCCTCGGTCCAGCCCATCGCATGGATGCCGGTGTCGACCACCAGCCGCGCCGCGCGGAACAGCTCTGCATCCAGCCGCAGGAAATCGGCGGCGATATCGGGGAAGGCGTTCATTTCCTTGCACAAGGCCTCGGCATAGAGCGCCCAGCCTTCGCCGAACGCGACATAGCCGGTGACCGCGCGGAACTTGGGCCCGCTGGTCTGCCGCACCTGGATGTCGCCCTGCATGTTGTGCCCGGGAACCGCCTCATGGCACATCAGCGTGTACATCGCCGCCGGATCGGGCACGGTTCCCACCAGATGGACATAGGTCTTGGCCGGGCGCGATCCGTCGGGGCTGGGGGCAGAGGCGTGCGCTGCGCCGCCTGCGACTTCGGAGAATGCCGGCTCGCGCACCACCTCGATGCCGTATTTGGGCAGCGAGTTGAAATAGGGATCGAGCAGCGAGCGGGTGTGCGCGACAAAGGCATTGGCGGTGGTCAGATATTCGGTCCGCGCCGCATCGTCATAGGGCCGCGGCGGGTTGAGCCGGGCGCGCTCGGCATAATAGGCGCTGCGGTCCTTGAAGCCTGCCTGCTTTGCCAGCGCATCCTGCTCGGCCTCGATCCGCGCGACTTCCGAACGGCCAATGGAGTGGATCTGTTCGGCGGTGTAATCGCTGGTGGTGTTGAGCTTGAGCTCATTGGCATAATAAGCCGCGCCTTCGGGCAGGGTGATCGCACCGACCTTGCCGCTGGGCGCGTTGGGCAGGCTGGCCCTGGCCCAGGCGACGACCCGGTCATAGGCCGGCTTCAGCGCGACGATCGCCGCGCGCGCTTCGGCCAGCATGGCATCGGCCTCGGCGCGAGGGAGCTTGCCGGCCTTGACCAGTGCCTCGGTCTTGGCCTTGACGTCCGCCCACAGCGCAGCATCGGGACCATCGCCGAACGGCGCGCCGCTGGTCAGCTTTTCGCTGCCGGTGATGATGGTCTCGATCTGGAACTTCGGCGCGCGGATCCCCGCCGCCTCGCTCGCCTTGGTGCGCGCGATCGCGACATCAAGCACCGCGGGGATGCCGCGCAGCCTGGCGATGTAGTTCTTGAGGTCGGTCGCATCGGCAACCGTGTGCGTGTTGATCAGGAAATCGGGCAGCTGGCTGTGCGCCGAATAGAGCCGCGAATAGAAGGGCGGGCGGTACACCCGGTTGGCCTGCTGCATTTCGGCACGCTCGGCCTCAAGCGCCCAGATGTCGTAGTTGACCTGCGCCTCGGGCGAGAGCTTCGCGCGGTCGAACTGCGCCTTCATCCGGGCGACCGAAGCCTTGCGCCAGGCAAGCTGCGCCTCGGCAGCTTCATCGCCGATGTCGTTCCACTGGTCGCCGCCGTCCTTGCGGCCAAGGCGCGTGGCGAGCTGCGGCTGCTGCTTGATCGCTTCTTCGAACTCGGCATCCAGAAACGTGGTCAGCGCGGGATCCTGATTGGCCTCGGCGGGCTGCGCGGCGATCGCCGGTGCAAGCGCGATCGTGCTGGGTGCGGCAAGCGCGATGGCGAGCGCGGATACGGCAAAGCGAATGGTGTGGTGCATGATGGTCCCCGTGGTTAGGCGGCGACCATAAGAGCCTGATCACAAAGGGGGCAAGCGCAGAATGGACGGCATGAGACAGCCCGAGCGACGTGGGTTGCACCCACATACCTGTGCCTCAGGTTCGCCGTCATTTGACAGACGCGCGCCAGAGGTTCTGTGGAGGGCAAATATCCGCTTTCCTACAGCCCTGATCGTGCACCATCGTGTCACCATGCGTAGAATCGACCAGACCGAACTCGAGGCCATGCTATATCAGGCGCTCAAGGCAGCACCGCCCACAACAAAAACCGCCATGCGGTCCAAGCTGGCGATGGAAAGTGACCGCGCGCATGAAGCGATGGCCAAGCATATCGCGGCCAGGCTCGCGGGCGGGTCAACGGCTGTCGTGGTCGCGGATCCGGTCGACAATGGGTATTTCGATAAACGGCCCGGCGTGTGGGGCAAGGATGAACCAGGGCCGGATTAGCGGTTGTCCGCGCTTAACCATGCCGGTGCAGGGCGCCCAGACGCTTTAGCGTGAGCCCGATGATAAACCAGCGCCGCTATGGCGGTCGCGTTCAAGCCGGCAATCAGGGCGAATGCAGTTGCTGCGGTCATGTATCTTGGCCCGTAGTTAGTTGCTTGCAAGCCTTACGGCAGCCGCGCAACTTCGTTCCGACCAATGGGCAAGTGTTACCTACCGGGTTACCTACAGAGGCGGCTGCAGGATCGCTTGACCGCCACCGTCTCATAAACCATTGAGTTAATTGCTATAATGGTGAGCCCTGCTGGGTTCGAACCAGCGACCTACTGATTAAAAGTCAGTTGCTCTACCGACTGAGCTAAGGGCCCGTAAGGGGTGGCGCAGCGGTGTGGCGCCATCGGATGTCGACCGGTGTGTCCCGGTGCGGCGTCTCCCCTAGTCGGGGAGACTTGGCGGGTCAAGCCCGCGTGAGCCGCTGCAGAAGCTGGGCGATGCTGCGCCCGGTGACGGGGTCGCGCAGCTGCGGGGCGATCATCGCGGCGGGTTGCAGCACGAAGCGCCGCTCGCGAAAGGCGATGTGCGGGACGATCAGCTCGGGCCGGCGCGAATGCCAGGTGCCGCCCGACCACCAGATGATGTCGAGATCGAGCGTGCGCGCCGACCAGCGCTGGCCGCGCCGCCTGCCGAAGCGCGCCTCCAGCGCCTTTAGCAGCGCCAGCAGTTCGTCGGGGGCAAGCTGCGTGCAGATCAGCGCCGCGCTGTTGGCATACATGCGCTGCGAAGGGCCGATCGGGCGCGTACGGATCGCGGGCGCGAGCACGAGAATATCGACATCCTCGGCCGCAAGCGCCTCCATCGCGGCCTCCAGCACCCGCTCGGGCGGACCGATGCGATGGTGCCGCCGGTTCGATCCCAGCGCGATCAGATACTGGGCAAGGCTTGCCTGACGCATGGTCTGCGCCTAGCGCTTGGGCGTGATCAGCGTAAGCCCCATTCCGCACACCGAGCCGCCGCGCGACTGTCCTTTATGCCCAAGGCTGGTGGCGCTGCGCCATGCCTGCCAGGCCGAGCATCCCGACTGGTGGAACGCGCCCGTCGCCGCCTTTGGCGATGCCGATGCGTGGCTGGGGATCATCGGGCTGGCGCCGGGCAAGCACGGGGCGAACCGCACCGGACGGCCGTTTACCGGCGATTATGCGGGCGATCTGCTGTTCGCGACTCTGGCGAAGTTCGGCTTGAGCAACGATCGCTACGAGAGCGATCTCGGCGATGGCCTCGCGCTCAGCGGCGTGGTGATCATCAATTCGGTCAAGTGCCTGCCGCCGCAGAACAAGCCGACTCCGCAGGAGATCAACACCTGCCGCCGTTTCCTCACCGCCCAGATCGCCGCGCTGCCGCGCTTGCGCGTGTTCGTCGCGCTGGGGCGGATCGCGCACGACAGCTTCCTGCGCCACTGGGGCCACCGCCTCGCCGATCATCCTTTCGGCCACGGCGCGGTCCACGATCTGGGCGAGGGCAGGGTGCTGATCGACAGCTATCACTGCAGCCGGTACAACACGAACACTGGACGGCTGACGGCCGCGATGTTCGAGGATGTCTTCGCGCGCGCCTGCAAGCTGCGGGACGAGCGCTTGGCGTGATCGGCTCTGCGTCCCGGATCAAGTCCGGGATGACGAGAGTTGCATCCGTTTCCGGTCAAATACATCCGTCACCCCGGACCTGATCCGGGGCCCGGGGTGTTCCGGTCTTCAAACGTCCTGCGCCAGCCGTCCGTAAAGCTCCGGCCTGCGGTCGCGGAAGAAGCCCATGCCGGCGCGGTGCATCCGTGCCTGGTCGAGGTCGAGCGTCGCGACCAGCACGCCGGTTTCCTCCGCGCCATATTCCAGCACCTTGTCGCCCCATTCGTTGGTGATGAAGCTGTGGCCGTAAAAGGTCTGGTCGCCCTCGATCCCGATGCGGTTGCTGGCGATCACCGGCATGCAGTTGGAGACCGCATGTCCCTGCATCGCGCGCTGCCACATCCGGCTGGTGTCGAGCGTGCTGTCATAAGGCTCGGAGCCGATCGCGGTCGGATAGAACAGCAGTTCCGCCCCCATCAGCGCCATCGCGCGCGCGCATTCGGGGTACCACTGGTCCCAGCAGATGCCGACGCCGATGCGGGTGCCGCACACGTCCCACACCTTGAACCCGGTGTTGCCGGGGCGGAAATAATATTTCTCCTCATAGCCCGGACCGTCCGGGATGTGGCTCTTGCGGTACACCCCCATGATCTCGCCATCGGGATCGATCATCGCCAGCGAGTTGTAGTGATGCGGTCCGTCGCGCTCGAAGAAGCTGGTGGGGATCGCGACCTTGAGTTGGCGGGCGAGCTTCGCCATCGCGCGCACGCTGGGGTGCTCATTCGTGGGACGCGCGCTGGCGAACAGCGCCTCGTCCTCAGTCCGGCAGAAATAAGGTCCCTCGAACAGCTCGGGGGGCAGGATGATCTCTGCCCCCTTGTCGGCTGCATGGGCGACCAGATCCGTCACCGCCTCGATATTGTCGGCTTCGCTTGCGCCCAGCGGCAACTGCAGGGCGGCGACGGTGATCTCGGTCATAGTCTTGAGCTTACTTCTTCTTGAACAACAAAGTCATGCGGTCGGATTCGCCGATCGCGGCGTACTTGTCCTTGTCCACGTCCTTGAGCGCATAATTGGGCGGAAGCGTCCAGACACCCTGCGCGTGGTTGGCCGGGTCCTTGGGGTTGGCGTTGATCTCGCTCTTGCCCGCCAGCACGAAGCCGTGCTTTTCGAACATCGCGATCACATCGGCTTCCTTGAGATAGCCCTTGGAACCATCGACATAGGCCGCAGGCGCATCTGCCTTGGCGCGGTGCTGTTCGATGCCGACCATGCCGCCGGGGGCGAGCATGCCGTGGATCGCGTCAAGTTCGCTGCCCAGGATGCCCGAGCGCTGCAGGTTGTGCAGCATGCGGAAGATCAGCACGCGGTCGACCTTGCCCTGCATCTCGGCAGGGACTGCGTTGGTGACGAAGGCGTGGATCTTGTCCGCGCTGACCCCGGTCGCCTTCGCGGCGCGCGCGGGATAATTGGCGGGGAAGGCGTTCATCTGCGCCTTGCGTTCCTCGTTCAGCGACGGGCTGCTCGGCGAGACGCCCAACGCGACATACTTGCCGCTGGTGGCGGTGAGCGGCGCTAGGATCTTGCTGTACCAGCCAGCATCGGCGGCATATTCGGCGACCACCATGTTCGGTTTCACCTGGAAGAATTCGAGCGTTTCCTTGGGGTGGCGATACTGGTCGCGTGCCTTGTCGGTGCCGCGCAGATCGGCGGCAACCGCAGCGTCGATCGCGGATGCAGAGCTTGCATCGGCAGCTTCGGCGGCGAAGGCAGGCTGGGCGACTCCGATCAGCGGCAGGGCGGTGCCCGCGATCAGGGCAGGGATGATCAAATGGCGCATGGGGGCAATCCTCTTCAAAGGTTCTGGGGAATATAGGCAGTAACCTGACAGGCGCTATACCCGGCAGCGACAGGCCGATCAATCGATCTGGGCGTCAGACGGGCAGCGGCATCTGCTGGCTGGCGCAGTGGAAGCTGCCCCCGCCGGCGAGCACTGCATCGGCGCGCAGCCCGATCGTCCTGCGCCCGGGGAAGCAGGCGGCGATCGCCTCCACTGCGGGCTGGTCGGACGCGGTGCCGTAGGTCGGCACGATGACCGCATGGCTGGTGATCGCGAAGTTCATATGGCTCGCGGGCTGTACCTTGAGCTGCCCTTCGGCATCCACCCGCTCGACCAGCCCGGGCGAGGGGATGGGGACGACCGTCACCCCGAACGCCTCGGCGCGCGCCCTGGCATTCGCGTAGATTGCGGCATTCGGGTCGTCGTGCCCGGCCGCAACCGGCAGCGCCAGCGTGCCGGGCGCCACGAACCGCGCCAGATTGTCGACATGGCCATCGGTGTGATCGTTAAGCAGGCCGTCGCCCAGCCACAACAGCCGCTCGATCCCCAGATCACGGTGCAGCCGCGCCTCGATATCGCTGCGCGACAGATGCGGGTTGCGGTTGGGGTTGAGCAGGCACTGTTCGGTGGTGACGCCCAATCCGGTGCCATCGACGTCGATAGCGCCGCCCTCGAGCACCCAGTCGGCCCGCACCGAGGCCAGTCCGGCCTCTTCACTGAGCGCGCCGCCGATCTCGGTATCGCCCTCCATTACATATTTGCCGCCCCAGCCGTTGAAGCCGAACAGCTGCGCCCGCAGCGCGCCGCCGGGCCCTGTAACCACCAGTGGCCCGGTATCGCGCAGCCAGATGTCGCCATAATGGTGGATGCGGATATCCACCCCATCGCCCGACAGTTCGCGGGCAATGGCCGCGCTGGCCTCGTCGCGGCAGACCAGGCGCGCCGGCTGGCCGCTATCGGCCACCGCGCGCGCAAACGCCGCGATCTCGGCTTGCGCTGCAGCAAGAAAGCCCTGCCACTCATCGGCGAGATGCGGAAAGCCGATCCACAACCAGGCTTGCGGCGACCATTCGGCGGGCATGCGATACGTCAACGGTCTGTCCTTACTTCGCGGCGGCGCGGCTGGCGTCGCGGGTGGCGCGGAATTCGTCGCCTTCCACCCAGTTGGGCCAGCTGGTCGACATCGCCAGCGATCGGCCGATGCGGTAATAGAGCGACAGGTCGGCTATCACGCCAGACCAGTTCCAGTCGGGGTTATATTCGTCCTTGGGGCCGTGATAGCGGTTGACGGTATAGTCCTTGGCCGCGGCTGCGCCTGCCGCAGTGCCACCCTCGATCAGGTCCTCGCCGCCATCGATATACAGCATCGGCACGCCCTGCTTGGCGAGGCTGAAATGGTCAGAGCGGTAATAATAGCCGTTCTGGGGGCTGCTGTCCGGAGACGCGACGCGGTCGGCGGATGTCAGCGCCGCGTCGAGATACGCCTCGAGCTCGGACTTGCCCTTGCCCACCACGGTCACGTTGCGCGACGGACCCGCCATCAGGAACGCATCCATGTTGATGCCGCCTGCGGTCTTTGCCAGCGGATAGATGGGGTTCTGCCCGTAATAGGCAGAGCCCAGCAGGCCGGATTCCTCAGCCGTCACAGCCAGAAACACCACGCTGCGATCGGGCGCGCCAGCCTTTGCGAAGGTTTCGGCGAGCGCCACCAAGGCTGCGGTGCCGGTGGCGTTGTCGACCGCGCCGTTGCGGATGTCGTCGCCATCGGACGCGGGCTTGCAGCGGCCCAGATGGTCCCAGTGCGCGGTGTAGAGGACATATTCGTCGGGCCGCTTGGCGCCGGGCAGAATGCCGATGATGTTGTTCGACATCGTCGTGTCGATGGCGTTGGCGAACGACACCGATGCCTTGACGCCCAGCGGCACCGCCTTGAAGCCCTTCTTCTTGGCAGCCGCGCTCAGCGTGGCGAGATCCTGCCCGGCGCTGGCGAGCAGGGTTTCGGCGGCGGATTTCTGGATCCAGCCGTTCGCCTGGGTCTGGCTTGCGCCCTTGTCCTTGGTCTGGGCGAAGAACTGAGGGCCGGTCCAGCTCGATTCGACCACGCCCCAGCCATAAGCGGCGGGAACGGTATCGTGCACGATCAGCGCGGCAGCGGCACCCTGACGCGCGGCTTCCTCGTATTTGTAGGTCCAGCGGCCGTAATAGGTCATCGCCTTTCCGCCGAAGTCGCCAGTGAGGTCCGCGCTGTCATAATCGGGGTCGTTGACCAGGATCACCACGGTCTTGCCCTTGACGTTGACCCCGGCATAGTCGTTCCAGCCCTTTTCGGGCGCGTTGATGCCATAGCCGACGAACACGACATCGCTTCCCGCGATGGTGATGCTGTCCGCCTCGCGATAGGTGCCCAGCACCATGTCGGTGCCATATGCCAAGCTCAAGGGGGTCTTGCCGCCAGTGATGGTCAGCGGGCTGACCTTGCCTGCCTCGATGCTGACCAGTGGCACGGGCTGCAGCCAGCTGTCTCCATTGCCGGGCTTCAGCCCCGCCTTGGCAAAACGCTCGGTCAGCAGCGCGATGGTCTTCTGTTCACCGACGCTACCGGGCGCCCGGCCTTCAAATTCATCCGATGCCAGCATCCGCGTCACGTCCTGCATCGTAGCTTGCGACACCGGCTGGGGGGCGACATCCGGGATATCGAGAGGCGCTGTCTGCTGCGCGCCAGCCTGCGCAGCGGACATCACGAAGAACGGCAGGGGAGCGAATTTGAGCAGCGTTTTGATCATGATACGGGCGCTTTTCGACCAGAGGACACAGGGCCGGACGGCAGGTCCGGTGGCCGCGTCTGTTTGCCAGCTTGGCCTGCCGCAGGCAAGCGCGGCGGGACGAACCGATTCGCGCCATGCTTGTGATATGCAACGAAATTCCCTATCGGACGTATCAAAGTTAACATGCGTCAATGTGGCGCGGGTCGATCGGCTTGCTCACCACCCCGTAAAACCCATGCGTGAAGGCCAGGCCAGATACTGATGTCGGCGGAAACCCCCGCAGATACCCCGCCGGAAATCGGCGGTGCTCCGCTTGACGACGGAGCATTCAAGGCGGAGCTGGCTGCGCTGATTCCTCATCTGCGTGCCTATGGCCGGTCGCTGAGCGGCAATCGCGATGTCGCAGACGACCTGGTGCAGGACACCATGCTGAAAGCCTGGGCCGCGCGCGAGCGCTTTGCCGCGGGCACCAACATGCGCGCCTGGACCTTCATCATCCTGCGCAATTCTTTCCTGTCGCAGCGGCGTCGCGCGCGGTTCACCACCGAGTGGGACGACGTAGTTGCCGACCGGATCCTCTCGATGCCTGCAGGCCAGGGTGACCAGCTGCATCTTGCCGATGTCCAGCGCGCGCTGATGCAGCTTCCCGAAAGCCAGCGCGAGGCGCTGATCCTGGTGGGGGCGGGCGGCTTTTCCTATGAAGAAGCGGCCGAGATCTGCGGCGTGGCGTTGGGGACGATCAAGAGCCGGGTCGCGCGCGGTCGCGCTGCCCTCGGCGCGCTGATCGACGATGTGGTGACCAACGAAAGCCGCGGCGAACGCACAGCGGACCCTATGGCGGCGATCATGGCCGATGTCGACCGGGTGAGCGGCGGGCTGCCAGGCCGGGGCGGCGACGACGCATAACGGCGCAAGGTGGGGCGGATCGCTGCGTGCGCGCCTCATCGCTCATTGCACAGACACGGGCAGGCGGTTAGCACCCGTCGCATGACGATGCCCGATGCATATTCCGACGCCATAAGCCGCGCCTGCACGCATTCACCGTTTCTGGCGCTGGCGATCGAGCGTCATCCCGAACCGCTCGCGGTGCTGCGCGATCAGGGCGTGGATGCAGCGATTGCGGACATCATGGCAGCCTATGCCGATGCACCGGTGAGCGAGGCGCTCCGCCGCCGCAAGAATGCGTTGGCGATGGTGCTGGCGGTGGCCGATCTGGCAGGCGTCATCGGGGTCGACAAGGTGACGCACTGCCTGTCCGATTTTGCCGATGCCGCTCTCGATTGCGCGCTTGGCGATGTTTTTGCCAGGCGCACCCCGGGCGAGCCGGTGCGCGGCTTTGCGGTGATCGCGCTGGGCAAGCATGGCGGGCAGGAGCTCAACTACTCGTCGGATATCGACCCGATCTTCATCTATGATCCCGAGACGCTTCCGGTGCGCGCGCGCGAGGATGCCGCCGATGCCGCACAGCGAATCGCGCGGCAGCTGATCGATCTGATGAGCGCGCGCGACGGGCATGGCTATGTCTTCCGCATGGATCTGCGGCTGCGCCCCGCCGCCGAGGTGACGCCATTGGCGATCCCGGTCGATGCCGCGCTTTCGCATTATGAATCGCAGGCGCTGACCTGGGAACAGGCGGCATTCATCCGCTCGCGCGCTGCGGCAGGCGACCGCGTGCTCGGGCCCTATTTCATGGAGGCGCTGCGCCCGTTCATCTGGCGGCGATCGCTCGATTTCGGGACGATCGACGAGATCGCCGCGCTCACCCGGCAGATCCGCGACCATTACAGCAAGGGCCAGCTGCTCGGCCCCGGCTTCGATCTCAAGCGCGGTCGCGGCGGTATTCGCGAGGTCGAGTTCTTCACCCAGGCGCACCAGCTGATTCATGGCGGGCGCAACCCTGCACTGCGCGCGCGATCGACGCTGGATGCGCTGGCGGCGCTGGCCGGGCAGGGGATCGTGCCCGAGGACGAGGCCATGATGCTGTCGGCGCATTATCGCACCCTGCGCACCTTCGAGCACCGGTTGCAGATGGTCGACGACCAGCAGACCCACAGCCTGCCGCAGGATCCGGCGGCGCTCGACAATGTCGCACGGCTGCACGGGCTTGCCGATGGTGCGGCGATGATTAACGCGCTGGAGGGCGTTACGGGAGAGGTGGCTGGGGTCTATGACGGGCTGATCGCCTCGCAGCGATCGAGCAGTGACGATGCCGCGATCACGCTGAGCAACGATCCCGAATTGCTTGCCGATGCGCTTGCCGCAGCCGGGCTCGAGGCGCCCGAGGCGCTGGCCGCGCGGGTGCAGGGCTGGCGCGGCGGCGCGGTGCGCGCGCTGCGCAGCGCGGCAGGGCGCAAGGCGTTCGAGGCGGTGCTGCCCGCCTTGCTCGCGGCCTTTGCCGATGCGCCCGATCAGCCTGCCGCGCTCAACCGGTTCGACGATCTGCTGCGCCAGCTGCCCAGCACGGTCAACGTCTTCCGCCTGCTGCAGGCGCGGCCCGCATTGATGCAGACGATGGTCGATATCCTCAGCCATGCGCCGCCGCTTGCCGAATCGCTGGCGCGGCGCGGCGATCTGCTCGACGGGCTGATCGATGCCAGCGCCTATGATCTGGTCGGTTGTGTCGAGGATATCGTCCAGCGGCTGTCGCGCGAGGAACCGGGCGACGATTACCAGCAGCGGCTCGATGCGGTGCGGGTGCGCGTGGGCGAGATGCGTTTTGCGCTGGGCGTGCAGCTGATCGAGGGGCGGCATGATCCGGTCGCCATCGCCGGGGGCTATGCGCGGGTGGCGGAGGCTGCGATCATCCGGCTGGCCAATTGCGCGGTCGATGAATTCACCCAGGTGCACGGCACGATCGCCGGCAGCGAGCCGGTGATTCTGGCGCTGGGCCGGCTGGGCGGCGGCGCGCTGACCCACGCATCGGACCTCGACCTCATCTTCCTGTTCAGCGGCGAGATCGGCGCGGAATCCGATGGCCGGCGGCCGCTGGGGAGCACGCAATACTACAATCGCCTTGCCCAGCGTATCATCGCCGCGCTGAGCGTCCCCACCGCCGCGGGGGCTTTGTACGAGGTCGACACCCGGCTGCGTCCCAACGGCGCGCAGGGGCTGCTTGCGGTGTCGTTCGCCAGCTTTGCCGAATATCAGCGCGATCAGGCCTGGACATGGGAGCACATGGCCCTGTGCCGCGCGCGCGTCGTCTTTGGCTCGCCCGAGGCGCGGGCGCGGCTGGAGGGGATCATCGGCGATGTGCTGCATCACCCGCGCGACGCGGGCGAGATCGCCGCAGCCGCGCTCAAGATGCGCACCGATATCGCCAGCCACAAGCGCCCGCTCGGGCCGCTGGACGTGAAATTGCTGCCCGGCGGGCTGGTCGATATCGAATTCATCGTCCACACGCTCCAGTTGCAGCACCGTACCGCCTTCCACCCCGATCTGCGCGAGGCGCTGGCAGCACTGACCGCAGCGGGGCTGGTCGATGCGTCGCTGGGTGCCGCGCATGATCTGATGACGCGGCTGCTGGTGACCTTGCGGCTGGTGGCGCCCGATTGCGCCGAGCCGCCGCCCGCCAGCCAGGTGCTGATCGCGCGTGCCTGTGGCTGCCAGACATGGGATGGGCTGATGGCTGACGTCGAAATCGCGCGCGCGGGTGTTCAACAGGCCTGGCAGAAATTATTTGCAACCGGCTGACCCGCATCAGCCGCACCAGTGAAAGGAACGACGATGACCGATATTGGAGACACCATCCCCGACATGGCGCTCACCCGGCCCGATGGCAGCGAGGTGCGGGCCAGCGATTTCGCCGGAAAACCCTGGGTGCTGTATTTCTATCCCAAGGACGACACCACCGGGTGCACCAAGGAAGCGCAGGAATTCAGTGCGCAGCTGCCCGCGTTCGAAGCCGCCGGCGTCTCGGTGCTGGGCGTGTCGAAGGATCCGCCCAAGAAGCACCTCAAGTTCATCGAAAAATACGGCCTCACCGTCCCGCTCGCCAGTGATGCGGAGACGGATGGCCTTGCCGAGGCGATGGGCGTGTGGATCGAGAAATCGATGTACGGCAAGAAATACATGGGAATGGACCGCTCGACCTTCCTCATCGGCACGGATGGCAAGGTGGCGAAGGTGTGGCGCAAGGTGAAGGTCGCCGGGCATGTCGACGAGGTGCTCGCCGCAGCGACCGCGCTCTGATCATCCCCAGCAAGCACGAATCATGCGGCTCGCCCGGCAAGGGCGAGCTGTTTTCGTCGGCGAAAAGCGCATCGGATGACGTTTTCTTGCAATACGCACGAGGGCTATGGGCGTAGACGACCCGTGCTGATTCACCAATCACCGGTCGGCTTGCACCAGCCAATATGCCGAAAATCAGCCCTTTTTGCCTGCGATTAAACGACTCAACGTGCCAACCAGACGCTTCAACGCGCGATTGGCCGAGACGGGTTGCGGCGCACAAACTTTTGCCCCTACTCATTGTTCAACGAAATCGGAGGGAAGGGGTTCCAACGATTTTTGGTTTTTCTACCCCGGTCTCATTTGAGGCTGCGGGAAAGAAGGGCAGGCGCCAGGGCTCAACGGCCAGACGCACTGCCCGATAAAAAGGTGCTGAGTATTCATGGTCGCAACCAGAATTATCGCAACGGTTCTTACCACCACCACAGCCGGTCTGCTGTGCGCTGCGTCACCCGCAATGGCTGAAAATGGTTCCGCCGACGTTGCATCGAATATTGCCTCTGCCGCTGCAGATAACGGCACCGGCGCTCAGGACACCGAATTCCGCGCTCTCTTCGCTGACTGGAAGTCGCTCGAAAATCGCGACACCGGCCGCATCGCCATCCCGTCGCGCAAGCCCGTCGACAGCTTCAAGCTCACCAGCCAGTACGGCTTCCGCGCCGATCCGTTCGCCGGCCGCCGCGCCCGCCACAAGGGCGTCGACATGGCAGGCCCCATCGGCACCCCGATCTACGCCACCGCTGACGGCATCGTCGGTCGCGCACAGTGGGTCGGTGGCTATGGCCAGTATGTCGAACTCAACCATGGCGGCGAAATCCAGACCCGCTACGGCCACCTCTCGCAGATCCTGGTGCAGCCCAACCAGCGCGTCACCAAGGGCCAGGTCATCGGCCTGATGGGCTCGACCGGCCGCTCGACCGGCAGCCACCTGCATTATGAAGTGCGCATCGCCGGCAACTCGGTGAACCCGATGCCCTTCATCTCCTCGCGCGATTACCTTCTCGCCATCCGTGATGGCAGCCGCGTCGCCCAGGGCGGTCCCGCCGAATAAGTGCGCGGCCCCGCCGAACAAGCGCGCGGCTGGGCGCCAAGCCAGCTATCAGAATTTCGATAAAGGCGCCGGATTTCCGGCGCTTTTTTCGTTTGAGAGGTCCGCCAGGCGCAGTTTGGCGTTGCTTTAATCGTACGATTAAACGATGCTCCGTCCAACAACAGGAATCGCCCCGGGCGGCTTATGCTGCCCTGTGGAGGAAATCCTTGCACAGGAGGGAATGTCGCAATGCATCCATCGGTCCATGCCCGGACGGAGGGCGCCAAGCCCGCGATCATCATGGCCGGATCGGGCCGCCAGATCAGCTATGACCAGCTGGATCGCCGTTCCAACCAGATCGCGCACTATCTGCGCGGCCAGGGGCTGGCCATTGGCGACACCGTGGCGCTGTGTCTGGAGAACCGCGCCGAATATTTCGATGTCGTTTGGGGTGCGCAGCGCTCGGGGCTGATTTTCGTGGCGATATCCAACCGCCTTACCGCCGACGAAATCGCCTATATTGTGCAGGACAGCGGTGCAAAGCTGCTGGTGACGTCGGACACTCTGGCTGCGCAGCTGCCTGCCATCCGGCAGCAATGCCCCGATGTGCCGGTGGTCAGTCTGGACGATGCAGGCTTCGTGGCGGTGCTCGATGGCCTGCCTGACACCCCCATCGCCGATCAGCGCGCGGGCGCCGACATGCTCTATTCGTCGGGCACCACCGGGCGCCCCAAGGGGGTCAGACTGCCGTTGCCCGAGGATGGCGACATCGCCGCGAGCAATTCGCTGGTCGCACTGGCGCAGGGCGCATTCGGCTTTGGCGCGGACAGCATCTATCTCTCGCCCGCGCCGCTGTATCACGCCGCGCCGCTGCGCTGGTGCATGACGGTGCACAAATTGGGCGGCACCGTGATCGTGATGGAAAAGTTCGATCCGGAAGCCGCGCTCGCCTTGATCGAACGCTACAAGGTCAATGTCAGTCAATGGGTGCCGACGCATTTCACCCGTATGCTAAAGCTGCCCGAGGACATCCGCACCCGATACGATGTCTCGAGCCTCAGGTCCGCAATCCACGCCGCAGCGCCGTGCCCGGTGCCGGTCAAGCAGGCGATGATCGACTGGTGGGGGCCGGTGCTCAAGGAATATTATGCCGGGACCGAGGGCAATGGCTTCACCTTCATCTCGAGCGAAGACTGGCTGACGCACCAGGGCTCGGTCGGCCGCGCGCTGATGGGTATCGTGCGGATCTGCGACGAGGAGGGCAACGAGGTTCCCGCGCGCACCGAGGGCACGGTGTATTTCGAGGGCGGCGGCACGTTCGTCTATCACAATGATTCGGCCAAGACCCGCGAGGCGACGCATCCGCAAGGCTGGACAACCTTGGGCGATGTCGGCTGGGTCGACGAGGATGGCTTTCTCTACCTCACCGACCGCAAGAGTTTCATGATCATCTCGGGCGGGGTCAACATCTATCCGCAGGAGATCGAGAACCTGCTGGTCAGCCATCCGCGCGTGGCGGATGCTGCGGTGATCGGCGCGCCGTGCCCCGATATGGGCGAGCGTGTGGTCGCCATCGTGCAGCCGCTCGATCTGGCCGAAGCCGGCGATGCGCTCGCCGAGGAGCTCAGCGGCTATCTGCGCAAGTCGTTGTCGGGGGTAAAGATGCCGCGCCAGATCGATTTCCGCGACGAACTGCCCCGCCACGCGACCGGCAAGCTCTACAAACGGCTGCTGCGCGACGAATATTGGGCCAAGGCCAAGGCCGACAGCGCGCTGGCGGAGGGTTGATCGCATGGCGACGATCGCCCCCGCCACGCTGCCTTCCGAGATCGCATCGGCGATCGTCAACCCGGTTGCCTATGGCCAGTGGGACGATCTGAAGACCAAGTTCCGCTGGGCGCGCGACAACATGCCCGTGGGGCTGGTGCAGGCGGAAGGCTATATGCCGTTCTGGGCGATCACCCGGCATGAAGACATCATGACGGTGAGCAAGGACAATGCGCGGTTTCTCAACGCGCCCAAGTCGGTAGTGCTGGGCCCGGTGGCGGTGCAGATGCTCACCCACATGATCACCGGCGGAAGCCCGCATCTGGTGCGATCGCTGGTGACCATGGATGCGCCCGAGCACATGGATTACCGCAAGCTCACCCAGAGCTGGTTCATGCCCAAGAACCTTGGCGGCATCGAGGCGCGGATTCGCGAGATCGCGCGTGCCTCGATCGACGCGATGGTGGCGACCGGCGGCGCGTGCGATTTCGTCCACCAGGTCTCGGCGCTGTATCCGCTGCATGTCGTCATGCAGATCCTCGGCGTGCCGCACGAGGACGAGCCGCTGATGCTCAAGCTCACGCAGGAGATGTTCGGCGGCGAGGACCCCGATCTCAACCGGGCGCGCTCGGTCGACCTGACACCGGAGCAGGTGATGCAGTTCGTGGTCGATGCGGTGCGCGATTTCGAAGGCTATTTCATGAAGCTGGCGGCGGACCGCCGCGCAAGTCCGCGCGACGATGTCGCCAGCGTCATCGCCAATGCGACGATCGATGGCGAGCCGATCAGCGACCGCAATGCCGCAGGCTATTACATCATCGTCGCTGCCGCCGGACACGACACCACCTCGGCCTCGACCGCAGGCGCGATGTGGGCGCTGGCCAACGATCCCGAGCAGTTCGCCCGGATCAAGGCCGACCGCAGCCTGCTGCCCGGGCTGATCGAGGAAGCGATCCGCTGGACGACGCCGGTGCAGCATTTCATGCGCACCGCAGCGGAGGATTGCGAGATCGGCGGACAGGCCATCGCCAAGGATGACTGGCTGATGCTGTGCTATGTCTCAGGCAACCACGACGAGCGCGTGTTCGATGATCCCGACCGGTTCGATGCTGCGCGCGGGCCCAACCGGCATGTCGCGTTCGGCGCAGGGGTGCACCAGTGTCTGGGGCTGCATCTGGCGCGGATGGAAATGCGGATATTGTTCGAGGAACTGCTCGACCGGGTCGAATCGGTGGAGCTTGCGGGCACCCCGCAGCGCGCCTCCAGCACCTTTGTCGGCGGGCCCAAGACGCTTCCGATCCGCTTTGTTGCAAGCTGAGCGCTCAGGTGCATCGGCGGACGAATAGATAGTGGCTTGCGGCCGGGTGGCGATGTAACCTCGCGGCCAAAGCCCATATGAAAACACTTCACAGGAAAGGAACATCTCATGGTTCAGCAATATAGCGTGCTCATCGACGGCAAGCTCGAAAAGCCCGGCAAGTGGATAGACGTGGTCAACCCCGCCAACGAGCAGGTGATCGGCCAGGTGCCCGATTGCGGCCAGGCAGAGCTGGACCGTGCGGTCGCCGCGGCGCGTGCCGCGTTCAAGACCTGGTCCAAGACCCCGATCGAGGATCGCCGTGCGGTGATCATGAAGATTTCCGCCGCGATCAAGGAAAATGCCGACGAGCTGATGCGTCTGCTGACCAGCGAACAGGGCAAGCCGCACGCGCAGGCCACCGGCGAGATCTATGGCGCCGCAGCGATGTCCGCAGCCCAGTCGACGCTGAGCCTGGAAGACGAGATCAATGAGGACAGCGAGACCCGGTTGTCGCGCACCCGGCGCGTTCCGGTGGGCGTGGTCGGCGGCATTGTGCCGTGGAACTTCCCGGTGATGATGGCGGTCCAGAAGATTGTCCCTGCGCTGCTGTCGGGCTGCACGATCGTGCTCAAGCCTTCGCCGTTCACCCCTCTGGCGACGCTCCGTATCATGGAACTGGTCGCCGACAAAGTGCCCGCAGGCGTGCTCAACGTCATCACCGGCGGCGATGATCTGGGCCCGATGATCACCTCGCACCCCGATATCGACAAGGTCACCTTCACCGGATCGACCGCGACCGGCAAGCGGGTGATGGAATCGGCTTCGAAGGACTTGAAGCGCATCACGCTCGAGCTCGGCGGCAACGACGCGTCGATCGTGCTGCCCGATGCCGACGTCAAGAAGGTGGCCGAGCAATTGTTCTGGTCGAGCTTCACCAACGCCGGCCAGATCTGCGTTGCGGCCAAGCGCATCTACATCCACGAGGATATCTATGACGAGCTGTCCGCCGCGATCGCCGAATACGCCCGCCATGTGAAGGTCGGCGATGGCGCCGAGCAGGGCACGGCGGTCGGACCGATCCAGAACAAGAAGCAGTATGAGCGCGTGCTCGAGCTGATCCAGGATGCCAAGGACAATGGCTACAAGTTCCTGGTCGGCGGCGATCACGATCCCTCGGTGCCCGGCTATTACGTGCCGATCACCATCCTCGACAACCCGCCCGAAAATGCCCGGATCGTTGCCGAGGAGCAGTTCGGCCCGGTGATGCCGCTGATGAAGTTCGCCACTGTCGACGAAGCGATCGCGCGCGCCAATGCCTCGGATTACGGCCTGGCTGGCGCTGTCTGGACCAGCAATCCCGAAGAGGGCGTGCGCGTTGCCGAGCAGCTCGAAACCGGCACCGTGTGGGTCAACGAGTTCCTCCACCTGTCGCCCTTCGCGCCTTTCGCCGGGCACAAGCAGTCGGGCTTCGGCGCAGAATATGGCAAGGAAGGCCTGCTCGAGTTCACCTATCCGCAGGTGATCACCGTAAAGCGCGAGAAAGCAGTGGCGTAATAGAAACCCTCTCCCCGGGCGCGTTCCGGGGAGAGGCTCTGCTGCAGATTTTGGGCGATCGATGCGCCCTCGCCTTCGCGGGGGTGATGAAGATGGGCCGCGATTGACCTTATCGTTGACGCCAGGCGCAACGCTGTTTAATCGAACGGTTAAATCCACGACGGACTCGGGCCCAAGGGTGGCCCGGTCCCCTGGTTCCAAGGAGAGAAATTCATGGCTCATGCATATATTGTCGATGCGGTGCGCACCGCAGGTGGTCGTCGCGGCGGACGGCTTGCGGGCATCCACCCGGTCGATCTGGGCGCAGCGGTGTTCGATGCCATCGGCAGCCGCAACGATTTCGACCTCAAGGCGATCGACGACGTCATCACCGGCTGCGTCGGCCAGGGCGGCGAGCAGACGATGGATCTGGGCCGCAACGCGGTGCTGGCATCCAAGCTGCCCGACAGCATCCCTGCCGTCACCATCGATCGCCAGTGCGGTTCGTCGCAGCAGGCGATGCAGTTCGCCGCGCAGGCGGTGATGAGCGGTACGCAGGACATCGTGCTCGCCAGCGGCATCGAAAGCATGACCCGCGTGCCGATGGGCTCGACCGCAGTGCTCTACATGAAGGCGGGCATGGGCAACTACAAGTCGGCAAGGCTGGAAGAGGCCTTCCCCGGCGTGATGTTCAGCCAGTTCGATGGCGCCGAAATGATCGTCAAGAAGCACGGCCAGACCAAGGAGCAGATCGACGCCTTTTCGCTCGAGAGCCACCGCCGCGCGGCTGCCGCCACCCAGGCGGGTGCATTCGACAACGAGATCGTTCCGCTCGAGATCGAGACTCCCGAGGGCAAGGAATGGCATAAGGTCGATGAGGGCATCCGCTTCGATGCGACGCTCGAAGGCATCGCCGGAGTCAAGCGGATCTCCGAAACCGGGCTGCTGTCCGCCGCCAATGCCAGCCAGATCTGCGATGGCGCCTCGGCGGTGCTGATCGTGTCCGAACAGGCGCTCAAAGACCATGGTCTGACTCCGCGCGCGCGTATCCACCACGTATCGGTGACCGCGGGTGATCCGGTGATCATGCTCGAAGAACCGCTGTTCGCCACCGAGCGCGCGCTCAACCGGGCGGGGATGAAGATCGACGACATCGATCTGTACGAAGTCAACGAAGCGTTTGCGCCGGTGCCGCTGGCGTGGTTGTCGTACCTCGGCGCGAGCCATGACCGGCTCAACGTCAACGGCGGCGCGATTGCGCTGGGCCATCCTCTCGGCGCATCGGGCACCAAGCTGATGGCGACCTTGCTCAACGCGCTGGAAACGCGCGGCGGCAAATACGGCCTGCAGACGATGTGCGAAGGCGGTGGCCAGGCCAATGTCATGATCATCGAACGGCTGAGCTGAGCCCTGATTGACCCTCCCCGGAACGGAGAGGGGGACCGCAGAGCGGTGGAGGGGAAACGTCCAGGCGCGGTCGCGAATGTCGGCATGAGCCCGTTGCCCCTCCGTCAGTCCTGCGGACTGCCACCTCCCCGGTCAGGGGAGGACTGAAGATTGATTACATTTCCAGGAGACACTTCATGATTCTCGATTCCACCATTTCCGCGGTCGTCACCGGCGGCGCATCGGGCCTTGGCGCTGCCACGGCCCGCGCGCTTGCCGCCAAGGGCGTCAAGGTCGCCATTTTCGATCTGCAGGAAGAAAAGGGCACCGCGCTCGCCAACGAGATCGGCGGCGTGTTCTGCGAAGTGAACGTGACCGACGATGCCAGCGTCGACGCAGGCTTCGCCAAGGCGCGCGCTGCCATCGGCCAGGAGCGTATCCTGGTCAATTGCGCAGGCACCGGCAACGCGATCAAGACCGCCAGCCGCTCGCGCGACGACGGCAGCATCAAGCACTTCCCGCTCGATGCGTTCAACTGGATCATCCAGATCAACCTCGTCGGCACGTTCCGCTGCATCGCCAAGTCGGCCGCGGGCATGATGACGCTCGACCCGCTGCCCGATGGCGATCGCGGTGCGATCGTCAACACCGCATCGGTGGCGGCAGAAGACGGCCAGATCGGCCAGGCGGCCTATTCGGCATCCAAGGGCGGCGTTGTCGGCATGACGCTGCCGATCGCGCGCGACCTTTCCGGCGAGGGCATCCGCGTCAACACCATCCTGCCTGGCATCTTCAACACCCCGCTGCTTGCCGCCGCGCCGCAGCCGGTCAAGGATGCGCTGGGCGCATCGGTGCCGTTCCCCAAGCGTCTGGGCAATCCGGAAGAATATGCGCAGCTGGCGATGACGATGATCGAATGCGGTTATTTCAACGGTGAAGATGTGCGTCTCGATGGCGGCATCCGCATGGCGCCGCGCTGACACCTCAACAATCCCGCCCGGTTCACGCCGGGCGGGGTGTCTTTTCGGGAAGGGCGATCGCAATGGATTACACCACCATCCGCTATTCGGTTGATGACGGCATTGCGACCATCACGCTGAACCGTCCCGAAAAGATGAACGCCTTTACCGGCACGATGATGCTCGAGATGATCGACGCGTTGGACCGGATCGACGCCGATGACGACGTCCGCGCGGTGATCGTGACCGGCGAGGGCAGGGCATTCTGCGCCGGAGCGGACCTGACTCCCGACAGCGGCGGCGGACCGTTCTCCAGCGACGAAGCGGTCACCGACCTGTCTGACGAGCGCGTGCGCGACAGCGGCGGCAGGCTGACATTGCGAATGTTCCAGTGCACCAAGCCCATTATCGGTGCGATCAACGGCGCGGCGGTGGGTATTGGTGCGACGATGCAATTGCCGATGGACATGCGGCTTGCTTCCAGCAGCGCGCGGTTCGGTTTCGTCTTCGCGCGGCGCGGGATCGTCCCCGAGGCTGCGTCCTCGTGGTTCCTGCCCAGGCTGGTCGGGCAACAACAAGCGCTCGAATGGTGCATGACCGGCCGGGTGTTCGATGCCCAGGAAGCGCTGGCAGGCGGACTGGTGCGATCGGTGCATGCCCCCGAGGACCTGATCCCCGCAGCGACCGCTCTGGCGCGCGAGATTGCCGACAACACCGCGCCGGTCTCGGTGGCGCTGACGCGCGAGATGCTCTGGCGGCTGCCTTCCGCGCCGCACCCGATGTATGCGCACCGCATCGACAGCCGGGCGATCTACACCCGGTCGCGATCGGGCGACGCGGCAGAAGGCATTGCAAGCTTCCTCGAGAAGCGCGCCGCGACTTATCCAGACCGGGTTGCATCCGACATGCCGGGTTTCTATCCATGGTGGGATGAACCCGATTATGAATGACGCGCCACAGGCTCCCGATGGCGAACGCAACGCCCGTGATCAGCTGATCGAAGCGGCCAGCCAAATCATGCGCGATGGCGACACGGTTGACCTGTCGCTGAGCGAACTGTCGCTGCGCTCGGGGCTCAACAGCGCGCTCGTCAAATATTATTTTGGCAACAAGCAGGGCCTGATGCTGGCGCTGCTGGAACGCGACATGCGCAACATCGTCAACAGCCTGGGTGCGCTGGTGGCCAAGGATTTTGCGCCCGACGAAAAGCTGCGCGTCCATATCCGTGCGGTGATCGGCACCTATTTCCGCTTCCCCTATCTCAACCGGCTGCTGATGCGGCTGGTGCGCGATGCCTCGCCCGATGTTTCGCGCAAGATCGCGGACGATTACCTGCTTCCCATCTCGGCCGCCTATGCGCGGCTGATTGATGAGGGCGTGCAGAAGGGGGTGTTCCGCCCGATCGATCCGCAGTTGTTCTATTTCACCGTCACCGGCGCTGCCGACCGGTTCTTCTCGGCGCGGCTGGTGCTGCAGCATTGCTATGGCCAGAGCGAGATGACCGAGCAGATGCGCGACGACTATGCCGATCACACGCTCGACATCATCATGCCGGGTCTGCTGCGCGCTGACGCGGGCTGAAAGACACCGGTATCAGCTGAACATCGGATGAACTGTTGGTTACATAAGTTCGTTTTACGGTAATAAACTTACAATCACCGGAAACATTCCGTAGACGGGGAGGATGAACACATCCGCCCCCCTTTCGAATTCAGATCACGCGTCGCCCTTTGCCACGGAGACCCCGCGTCCCGCGACGGTGAGCCTGAGCGAGCAGCAGGCGTTCGAGGCGGCCACCGCGCGGCTGCGCGCCGCTTTGCAGGTCGCCGCCGACAGCCAGGGCTTCGAGGAAGTGGCGGATGCGCGGCTGAAACTGCGTGCGCTGGCAGTAAAGCTGCGCGATGCCGGCTTTTGGCGGTCCGACAAGCACGGATTGCGCAGCACGGTATCATTGCTGTGGGAGGCCGACCGTTTCGTCAACGAGCAAGCGCTGCTGCGCCCGGAGGGCGATCCCGCCCGGAACTGAATCGCTATAGCGGAATCTTCATGCCTGCCGGGTCGCAACCGGGAGCAGGCGGGAAGAGGCGGGTCGGTCGCGGCTTTGAGGCAAGTTACGTACCGGCCCGCCATTCAATACATCAATGTTACCGTTTAATGACACTTGTCGTGCCATAATGTAACAGGCCGAATCGACTGTTACGCAAGTGCTCGCGCCGTTTTACTTGGCCTTGGTCCAGACCTGGGTCTGACAAAACACCGAAACGCACCCTTCGACATTCAGTTTCCCGCCGCCTGCTGCCGAAACGACGGACCGATAGGTCTTGCCGGTGTTGGGATCATAGATCTTGCCGTGCCATTTGTCGCCGTTGGCCACAAAATCGCTGAGGATGGGGAGCCCTACCAGCTTGCGCTTCTGCAGCGCGGGATTGGGGTTCTTGACGTCCGTGGTCACTCCGCTCTTGGGAGGCTCCAGCAGCCGGGTGATCTTGCCGCACAAAGTTGCGCCGCAGGGCGCAATGGTGACGAGCGCACGCTTGTCCACCGTATGCCACCGGCCGGTGATGGACTCTGCGGCAAAAGCAGGGGCCGCCAGGGCCAGCGTGCCGGCAGCCAGAATTGCGACAGAAGCGAAAACGCGCATATTGTTCTCCACCTGGAATAGGATTAGCCTTCCACCCTCGGCCCGCATCAGACGGGCACCAGAACGGCATCGCCGGTTCCGGTGATAACGCGGGGAAGGAAAAGCATGAAGCGGAAATTTGCAGCAGCAATCGCGCTGATGGCGTGTGTCGCATCGACGCCGCTGGTCGCAAGGGACATCGCCGTCGCGGCGGGACCGGGCGCGCAGGAGCGGCTGCAGGAGGCGCTGATCGTCGCGCAGCCGGGCGATGTCGTGAAGCTGGGCGAAGGCCGGTTTGCGCTGACCGATGGGTTGTCGCTCGATATCGCGGGCGTCACCGTCAAGGGCGCGGGGCCGGACAAGTCGGTGCTCAGCTTCGCCGGCCAGTTGGCGGCGGGCGAGGGCCTGCTGGTGACGTCGGACAATGTCGTGCTGCGCGATTTCGCGGTGGAAGACAGCAAGGGCGATGCGATCAAGTCCAAGGGCGCGGACAATATCGTCTATCACAACATCCGGGTCGAATGGACCGGCGGGCCGAAGGAAACCAACGGCGCTTATGGCATCTATCCGGTGGAATCGGAAAACGTGCTCGTTGACTCGGTGCTGGTCATCGGCGCGTCGGATGCGGGCATCTATGTCGGCCAGTCGCGCAACATCGTGGTGCGCAACTCCATCGCGCGCTTCAACGTGGCGGGGATCGAGATCGAAAACTGTTTCAACGCCGACGTCCATGACAACGTCGCCACCAAGAACACCGGCGGCATCCTGGTGTTCGATCTGCCCAACCTGCCCCAGCAGGGCGGGCACAATGTTCGCGTGTTCGACAATATCGTCGCCGAAAACGACACCCCCAATTTCGCGCCCAAGGGCAATATCGTCGCCAGCGTGCCCAGCGGCACCGGGATCATGGTGATGGCCAATCGCGACATCGAAATCTTCGATAACGTCTTCGACGGCAATGGCTCGTCCAACATCATGGTCATCGGCTATCGCCAGAAGTACGACGACGCGAAATACCAGCCCAGCGTGCGCAATGTGCGGATCAGCGACAATGCGCATGGCAAGACCGGCTTTGCGCCGCAATTTGCAGGGGGCGAAATGCTAGCCGCGGCCTTCGGCGGCAGCGTCCCTCCGATCATCTGGGATGGCGTCGGCGGGGCGGAGGCCAGCATCGTCTCCAGCGACGACGTTCCGGTGCTCAACCTGGGGCTCACCCGGTCCGACCAACCGATCGAGACCGCGCAGCCCGCGCTCGCCAAGCTCACCGGCGATGCTGCGCCCCGGCTGCCCAGAATCGTGATGCCCGAGGCGATGGAGGCCGCGATCAAGTGAAGCTGCGGCGCATTGCCCTGGCCCTCGCCTGCGCAGGTCCGCTGGCGAGCGCCGCGCCGGTACCCGGCAGCATCTCCGATAGCGCCATACAGGATGCGGGCTATCCGCGCACGCTGTCCGAATTCGGCTTCTTCACCGGGCAGGGGGTGACCGTGCCCTCGGACCAGCTGATCGGTTACAGCCTGCGCACGCCGCTGTTCTCCGACTATGCCGAAAAGCAGCGGTTCATCTACGTCCCCGCTTCGGCGCGGATCAGCGCAGATGCCAATGGCGCGCTCGATTTTCCCGTCGGCAGCGCGCTGATCAAGACCTTCGGTTATGGCGAGGGGGCCGCGTTCCGCCCGATCGAGACCCGGGTGCTGCTGCGCCGGGCATCGGGCTGGGAGGCGCTACCCTATGTCTGGAAGCCGGATATGTCCGATGCAGAGCTCAAGCTGGCAGGCACGCGTCTGACGGTCACGGTGCCCCGGGCATCGGGGAAAGCGCAGCCGATCAGCTATGCCGTGCCCAACAAGAACCAGTGCAAGGAATGCCATGCGCGCAGCGGCGCTGTGGTGCCGATCGGGCCAGTGGCCGCGAACATGGCGCTGACCGGAAAGGCGGCCGCGTCGCTGCGCAGCCGGACCGACTGGAAGGGACCGCCGTCGCTGGGCAATGCGCCGGTGTGGAACAATGCCGGCACCGGGTCGCTCGATGCCCGCGCGCGCGCCTATCTCGCGATCAACTGCGCGCATTGTCACAATCCGCAAGGGTCCGCGAGCAACTCCGGACTCTTCCTCAATGCAGGCGCAGCGGGCGATCCGGTGGCAACCGGTCTTTACAAGCGCCCGGTTGCCGCAGGCCGCGGCAGCGGCGGGCACGACTTTGCGATTGCGCCCGGAGATCCCGATCGCTCGATCATGGTCCACCGGATGAGCTCGACCGAGCCCGGTATCGCAATGCCCGAGGTCGGGCGATCGCTGGTGCATGACGAGGGGGTCGCGCTGATCCGTGAATGGATTTCGTCGCTCCCCGCGAAATAGGGTTTGCACCCTTGCGGGCGTGGTTTAGTCGATCGCGCAGATACAGCAGAAAAGCGGCCGGGACCGATGAGCGAGTGGACGATTGGCGTGATCGGCGGATCGGGCCTGTATGCGATCGATGGGCTGGAGGGCGCGCAGGCGATCCGCATCGACAGCCCGTTCGGCGAGGCATCGGACGAGGTGGTGATCGGCAGCCTGCATGGCCACCGCTTCGTGTTCCTGCCGCGCCACGGCAGGGGCCACCGGATCAGCCCGACCGATGTCAACGCGCGCGCCAATGTGGATGTGCTCAAGCGCGCCGGCTGCACTGATATCCTCGCGATCTCCGCGATCGGATCGCTGCGCGAGGAGCTGCCGCCGGGGAGCTTCGTGATCGTCGACCAGTTCATCGACCGCACCGTCAACCGCACCAAGAGCTTCTTCGGCACCGGCATGGTCGCGCATGTGTCGATGGCGGAACCGGTATGCCCGCGGCTGTCGGGTCTTGCCGCCGCCGCAGCGCGCGCTGCAGGGGCGCCGGTCAGCGAGGGCGGCACTTATCTGGCGATGGAGGGCCCGCAGTTTTCCAGCCGCGCCGAGAGCCATATGTACCGCGCCTGGGGTTGCGACGTCATCGGCATGACCGCGATGCCCGAGGCGAAATTGGCGCGCGAGGCCGAGCTGCCTTACGCGCTGGTCGGCATGGTCACCGATTATGACTGCTGGCGCGAGGGCGAGGCGCATGTCGAGGTGGGTGCGATCATCGCGCAGATGAACAGCAATTCGGCCAAAGCGCGGCAACTGGTGATCGAATTGGCCAGGTCCCTGCCGCAACAGCGGGCAGCGAGCCCGATCGACACCTGTCTCGATTTCGCGCTGATCACCGCGCCCGATGCGCGCGATCCCAGGGTGCTGGCGCAGCTCGATGCGGTTGCCGGACGGGCCCTGCGCGCGCGCTGACCGGCTCAGGCCGAGGCGGATGCGCTCCGCGTCGTACTGCCCTGCGACAGCGCCCAGCGGGTGATTGCCGCCATGCCCGTGGTGCCGCCGCGCACCGCGAGCCGGGCGGGCAGCGAGATCGAAAGCCCGTGCATCGATCGCGCCCAGCCGGGCAGCAGATCGACCCCGGCCTGCATCGTCATGTGATGGAACGGGGCCAGGCGCGGGCTTGCGGGTGGCTGGTTCAGCAACAGGTCGGCGATCTCGCGGGTGCGCTGGTCAAAACGCAGCGTCGGGCGCGCATCGCGGATGAATCGCTGCGCCGCGCGATAGGTGCGCGGCACCGGGTCCGCGCCCAGCAGCGTGCCGACCTCGGCCATTTCGTCGAAATACCGGTCGCGATCGCGCATCGACATATGCGGCCTGGAATAGCGGATGAAGCTTTCGACGAAGCACAGGCTTTCGGTGACATGCACCCAGGCCAAGGACTGCGGGTCGTTGGCCTCATAGGGCGTGCCATCGGGCAGGGTGCCGCGAACGTGATCGTGGATCCGCCGGATGCGGGCGATTTCGCCCAGCGCCTGCGCCTTGTCGCCATAGGTCGTCCGCGCAAGGAACGCGGCGGTGCGGCGCAACCTGCCGCGTATATCCTGGCGGAACACCGAATGGTCCCAGACCCCGGCGAGCACGCGCGGCTCGAGCATCTGCAGCAGCAACGAGGCAATGCCGCCGATCATCATCGCGGTCACATCGCCATGCACCTGCCAGCACACCGAATCCACCCCGAACAGACCTTCGTCCGTGCGCGAAATCTCGATCACCTTGCCGCCGGGTTCGGCGAAGATTCTGCGGATTTCTGTGCCGATGGAGTCGCGCAGCGTTTGCATGTCGGCAATATGGGGGCTGCGGCGCAATTTGCCAATCGATCCCGTCTGCCTGCTGCCGCATCTGGAACGCCGGATTTTACACGGTTCTATCCCCGTTGCGAGGCCATCGGTAACGCTTTGCTAATCGCCACGCGCTATGCGGATTGGCATGTTCGGACAGAAGAAGTCACCACAAGAAACTGCCGAAGCGCCGACGATTCAACGTCGCAGTCAGGGCGCGGTCGAAAGGCTGAGCGGGATCAACCCGATTTCGGCGGTGTCTTTGCTCGCCATCTGTGCGCTGTGGCCGATCGTCATTGGTGTCAGGACACTTGCGCTCACGATCACCGTCGTCGCGGGCGGTTTCGCACTCAGTGACGTTTCGCTCCCGCTGGTGATGGCCATTCTGGTGTCGATCGTCATCGATATCCTGATCTATCTGCCCTCGGTCAGCACGCGCGCGCGCCAGCTTGCCGGGGTGCGGTTTCCGCGGATGCTGGCTTGGGTGGTGTGCCTGTCGTCGGCCGCCTATTCCTTTGCGCTGCTCAGCATCTCGCACACATTGGGCCCGGTTGGAGAGCTGTTCGGGCTGATCGCCTTGCTCGGCGCCTTGCTGCCCTCTCTGGTGGTGCTGGTGCCGCACAGGATGCTGATGTTCCTGGCCAGCGCGTCGACCGCCGCCGGGGTGCTTGCGGCGTGTGGCGAGCTTCAGTTCATGATTGGCGCGATGGTGTTCCTGCCCGCGATGCTGCTGGTCGCGCTGATCCGCAGCAAGGAGGACCATGAGGCTGAGGCCAAGGTCGACCAGCAGAAGCTCAACAACGAGCGCGCGCGCTGCCTGCTGTCCGATTACGAGAAATCGGGCCGCGGCTGGTTCTGGGAAACCGACCGGCACGGCCGCATCGTCTATATCAGCCACGAGGCGATCAGCGCGATCGAGGCCGATCCGGACACGATCATCGGCCAGCCCCTGAGCTCGGTGATCTGCTCGCCTGGCGCCGAAGGTGGCGGCAGCGAGCGGACGTTCAACTTCCATTTCTCCGCGCGCACCGCGTTCAATGATCTGGCGGTGCATGTCGCCCAGTCGGCCGAAGAGCGCGCCTGGTCGCTTTCGGGCGGTCCGTTCTACAACGAATTCGGCCAGTTCGTGGGCTTCCGCGGCCACGGCACCGACCTGACCGAGGTCAAGCGCTCGCACGAGGCGGTGACCCAGCTGGCGCGCTATGACAACCTGACCGGCCTTGCCAACCGGTTGTACATCAAGGAACTGTTCGAAAAGGCGCTGGTCGGCCACCGCGGCGAGCCCAATCCGTGCTCGCTGTTCCTGCTCGATCTCGATCGCTTCAAGCAGGTCAACGATACGCTGGGCCACCCTATCGGCGATGCGCTGCTCAAGCAGGTGTCCGAGCGGCTCAAGCGCACCATCGGCGACAGCGGCGAGGTCGGCCGTCTGGGCGGCGACGAGTTCCAGGTGGTGCTGCCGGGCATCATCAGCGAAGAGCGGCTGGCGGATATCGCCCGATCCGTGATCGTGAACCTGAGCCATCCCTACATGGTCGAAGGCAACCAGATCGTCATCGGTGCCTCGGTCGGCATCGCGATTGCCGATGGCCGCCACGTCTCGGGCGCGGAAACGATGATCCGCAACGCCGACCTTGCGCTCTATTCCGCCAAGGAAAACGGGCGCGGCATCTGGAAGTTCTACAGCGAGGACATGCACAAGGTCGCGCATGAACGCCGCGCGCTGGAAGGCGAGCTGCGTGCCGCGCTGCAGGCGGGTGGGATGAGCATCGCCTATCAGCCTGTGGTCAACGTCGCGACCGAAACGATCAGCGGGTTCGAGGCGCTGGCGCGCTGGGAGCATCCGGTGCGTGGCCCGATCAGCCCGGGCGTGTTCGTGCCGATTGCCGAGGAATCGGGCCTGATCATGCAGCTGGGCGAATGGGTGCTGCGCACCGCGTGCGCCGATGCCGCAGCCTGGCCGCGCCAGGTGCGCATCGCGGTCAACGTCTCGCCGATGCAGTTTGCCGATCCCGCCTTCCCGGCGATCGTGCTCAATGCGCTTGCGCAAAGCGGGCTCGAACCCGAGCGGTTGGAGCTGGAAATCACCGAAAGCGTGTTCCTCGACGACAAGCTCGACGCCGCCCGGATCTTCGAGCGGCTGAAGGCGATCGGCGTGCGGCTGGCGCTCGACGATTTCGGCACCGGCTATTCGGCGTTGGGCTATCTGCGCACCGCGCCGTTCGACAAGATCAAGATCGACCAGAGCTTCGTGCGCGGAGCGGCGCAATCGGGCAGCGCCAACAGCGCGATCATCCGCTCGATCGTCTCGCTCGCCGAAGCGCTCAACATGGAAACCACCGCCGAGGGCGCGGAGACCATCGACGAGCTCGAATTGATCCGCTCGCTGGGCTGCAGCCATGTCCAGGGCTATATCTATGGCAAGCCATTGGGCCTCAAGGAAGCCAACGAGCGGCTCGCCGGGGTCGACAGCCATGTCGAACCGATCGGCCACAAGCACAGCCGCGAAACGCGCTACAAGGTGCTGCGCACCATCGGCATCCATCATGACGGCTATTGCTACCCCGCGCGCATCAAGAACATCTCGCCCGGTGGCGCGCTGATCGAGGGGCTTTGGGATGTGCCGCCCGGTACCGAGTTCGAGGTGGCGTTGGGCGTCAACTTGAAGGTCCGCGCGGTGGCGCGATGGTCGGTCGAGGATTGCACCGGACTGCAATTCGAACTGCCGATCAGCCTTGAAAAGTTCCGCCGTTCGTCCCCGCCGCAGATATCCACCGGGCTGCCCGAGCTGCTGCGCGCCTGACCCCGCGGCGCTCCTGCGGGCGCGCCATGCCTGTCCCGACCCGCCAACTCCATCCGTCGCGTCGGTCTTGCGCTTGCCGATCATGTGTCATAGCCTATGCCAAAATAATCTTCGACCAGCGGCACGGGAGATGAGGCTTGGCGGGCATCCGACGGAAAATGGCCATGTGGGCGATCGCCGGGCTGGGTGCGGCCTCGGTCGCGTTCGCCGCAACGGCACCGCGCGCCGCTCTGCCCGGCGCAGCACCGGCCCCCGTCGCCCCGACCGCTGCGGCGCCGCCCAACTTCGTGGTGCTGCTTGCGGACGATCTCGCGCTGATGGATCTGGGGATTTACGGCGGCGAGGCGAACACGCCAAATATCGATGCGCTGGCGCAGCGCGGGCGGATGTTCACCCGCTATTACAGCTCGCCCTTGTGCTCGCCTTCGCGCGCGATGCTGCTGACGGGGCTCGACAATCACCGCACCGGCGTCTCGACGATCCAGGAGGTGATCCCGGCCGAGCATATCGGCAAGACCGGCTATTCGCTGCGCTTCGAACCCGGCGTGACGACGATCGCCGAGCGGCTGAAGGCGCGGGGCTATCGCACCTACATGACCGGCAAATGGCATCTCGGCCATGGCGCGGGCGACCTGCCGGGCGATCACGGTTTCGACCGGTCGTTCATTCTCGATGCCTCGGGCGCGGACAACTGGGAACAGAAGTCCTATATGCCCTATTACAAGACCGCGCCGTGGTTCGAGGACGGCAAGCCCGCGAGCCTGCCCAAGGACTTCTATTCGTCGCGCTTTCTGGTCGATCAGATGGTCGACTATCTCGGAACGGGCCCGGCCGATCAGCCGTTCTTCGCCTATATCGGCTTTCAGGCGGTGCACATTCCGGTGCAGGCCCCGGCGCAGTTCACCCGAAAATACGCCGATACCTATGGCCAGGGCTGGGCCGCGATGCGGACCGCTCGCTGGCAGCGCGCGCAGGCGATGGGGCTGATCCCGCAGGGCGCGCCGCTCGCCGATCCACCCGAAGGCCTGCGTGAGTGGGACAGCCTGAGCGCGGAAGAGCAGGCGCTGTTCGCGCGGCATATGGCGATCAACGCCGGGATGATCGAGGCGATGGATCATCATGTCGGGCGGCTCATCGCGCACCTCAAGCGCACCGGCCAGTATGACAATACCGTGTTCGTGTTCACATCCGACAATGGCCCGGAGCCCAGCAACCCGATGGCGGGCGCACGCAGCATGGAGCTTTGGACCCGCGCCAACGGCTACAGCGTGTCGGCGGACAATTGGGGGGAGAAGGGGACCTATGGCTTTATCGGCCCCGAATTCGCCAATGCCGCCGCATCCCCCGGCGCGATGTTCAAGTTCTACGCGAGCGAGGGCGGGCTGCATGTGCCGATGATCATGGCCGGTCGGGGCATCGTGCCGGCCAAGCCCAGCTCGGCGATGACGACGGTGAGCGACATCGCGCCGACGCTGCTGGCGCTGGCGGGCGGCACCGCGAGCGCCGATGCCTTTGACGGTGCATCGCTGGTGCCGCTGCTCAGCGGCGACAGCGATACGGTGCGCCCTGCCGACGTGCCGGTGGGGTTCGAAGTGTCGGGCAACGCAGCGCTGTTCAAGGGAGCGTACAAGCTGGTGCGCAACCTGAAGCCTTATGGCGATGGCCGGTGGCGGCTGTTCGATATCGCCAGCGATCCCGGCGAGACGCGCGATCTCAGCAAGGCTGAGCCCGCCAGGTTCGCCGAGCTGATGGCCGATTACCGCGCTTATGCAAAGCGCAACGGGGTGCTCGAAATGCCTGCAGGCTATGATTCCACCCAGCAGATCGGGATCAACACGCTCAAGAAGATGGCGGTGCATTACTGGTGGGTGCTCGCCGGACTGGGTCTGGTGCTGATGGCGCTGCTGTATGGCGTGCTGCGGTGGGTGCGGGGGCGGGGGCGCGCGCGGCCCGCTTGACCCCGCACCTCTATTGACATAGCCTGTGCCAATAAAATCAGGTCGGAGGAATGGATGCAAACGGTCGAGTTGCTCGGGGCTCCGGGATCACCCTATTCGCGCAAGATGCTGGCGCTGCTGCGTTATCGCCGAATCGCGCACCGCATGATCTGGGGCAGCCATATGCAGCCCATGCCCGGCTATCCCGCGCCCAAGGTCAAACTGCTCCCCACGGTCTATTTCAGCGAGGGCGATGATCGCGAGGCGGTGGTCGATTCCACCCCGATCATCCGGCGGCTGGAGGCCGAGTATGAGGGGCGCTCGGTCCTGCCCGAAGATGAGCTGCTGGGTTTTCTCGACCTGCTGATCGAGGATTTCGCCGACGAGTGGATGACCAAGGCGATGTTCCACTATCGCTGGCACTATGCCGAGGACGCCGCCAATGCCGGGCCGCTGCTGATCTTCTGGCAAGACAGCCGCTATGCCGATGAGGTGGCGCGGCCGATGGCCGATGGCTTTGCCCGGCGGCAGATCGACCGGCTGTATGTCGTGGGATCGAACGACATCACCGCGCCGATCATCGAAGCGAGCTATCAGCGGCTGGTCGGCATTCTCGACCGTATCGTCCAGCGCCAGGGCTTCGTGCTGGGAACGCGCCCCTCGGCGGCGGACTTCGCGATCTATGGCCAGCTGACCCAGCTGGGCATCGTCGACCCCACGCCTGCGCGGATCATGGCGCAATCCTCGCCGCGCCTGCGTGCGTGGCTCGACCGGGTGGAGGACTTGTCGGGGTTGCCCGATGGCCAATGGCTGGAGCCTGGCGCGCTTTGGGCGCATCTGGGCGAGCTGCTTGCCGAGATCGGCCGCGTCTATGTTCCGTTCCTGCTCGCCAACGCCCAGGCCGCCGCTGCCCGGCAAAGCGATTTCGAGACCAGTATCGACGGCAAGCGCTGGACCCAGCCGGTGTTTCCCTATCAGGCCAAGTGCCTGCTGACGCTGCGCGCGGCGCGCGACGCCCTGTCCGAGGATGCAAGGCAAGCGCTAGACGCGCTGCTTGCGGGGACCGGATGCGAAGAGATGTTCCTCACGGAGCCGGCCGCATGATCCGCAAGGGCCTGATCGCACTGCTCGTGCTGCTGGTGGCCGGCGGCACCTGGGCGTGGTTCAACAAGAGCACCGTGCTGCTGTTTGCCGCGTCGAACTTCGGCAAGCACGATGTCGCGCCCAACCGGCCGGTTCCCTGGCAGAAGGGCCCCGATGTGGCTACGCTCCCTGCCGGCGAGCGCCCGCCCAATATCGTCTTCATCCTCGCCGATGACCTCGGCATCAACGACATCTCGACCTTTGGCGGCGGCGTGGCGGGCGGGCTGGTGCCGACACCCAATATCGACCGGCTAGCGGGCGAGGGTGCGATCTATTCCAACGCCTATTCGGGCACTGCGAGCTGCGCCCCATCGCGCGCGATGATCCTCACCGGGCGTTATCCGACGCGTACCGGGTTCGAGTTCACCCCCACCCCCGATGGCATGGGGCGCATCGTCTCGGCGCTGTCGGCGGAGATGGATTCGGGTCTGCCGCCGCTGACCTACAAGGAGGCAGCGGTCGAAGGCGCGCCCGATTTCGATGGCCAGGGCCTGCCCGGCAGCGAGCGCACGATCGCCGAGATCCTGAAACCTGCGGGCTATCACAGCGTGCATATCGGCAAATGGCATCTGGGCGATGGGCCCGAGTTCAGCGCCAACGCGCAAGGGTTCGACGAGAGCCTGTTGATGGCCAGCGCGCTGCATCTGCCCGAGGATGATCCCAATTCGGTCAACGCCAAGCTGCCCTTCGACCCGATCGACAAGTTCCTCTGGGCGCGGATGCAATATGCCACCAGCTACAATGGCGGCGACTGGTTCAAGCCCGGCGGCTATCTGGCAGATTACTGGACCGACGAGGCGATCAAGGTGATCGAGGCGAACCGCAACCGCCCGTTCTTCCTGTATCTTGCGCACTGGAACGTCCACACCCCGCTGCAGGCGACCAAGGCGGATTACGAGGCGGTGGGCGATATCAAGCCTCACCGCTTGCGCGTCTATGCCGCGATGGTGCGCGCGCTCGATCGCAGCGTCGGGCGGATCATGGCGTCGCTGAAGCAGCAGGGGCTCGACGACAACACGATCATCGTCTTTTCCAGCGATAATGGCGGCGCGGGCTATATAGGCTTGCCCGAGGTCAACGCCCCTTATCGCGGGTGGAAGCTGACGCTGTTCGAAGGCGGCATCCGCGTGCCGATGTTCGTGCGCTGGCCCGGACGGATCAAGCCGGGGACGGTGGTCGACACGCCGGTGGCGCATATCGATCTGATGCCCACCTTCGCCAAAGCCGGTCGCGCGCCGATCCCGGCTGGGTTGGCCATCGACGGCGTCGATCTGCTCGGCGACGATCCCGCAAACCCCGTTGGCAAGCGCCCCGACGACGCGATCTACTGGCAGAGCGCCTATTACCGGGTGGTGCGCCAGGGCGACTGGAAGCTGCAGGTGACTGAGCGCCCCGCCAAGACCTGGCTGTTCAACCTCAGGCAGGACCCCACCGAAAAGCGCGATCTGGCGGCGAGCAATCCCGCCAAGGTGGCCGAACTCAAGGCGCTGCTCGCCAGCCACCAGAAGGGCGCACGCAAGCCGCTCTACCCGCACACCATCGAGGCGCCGGTGGCGATCGACAAGCCTCTGGGCGTGAAGTTCAAGAAGGGCGATCCCTATATCTACTGGCCCAATTGATGGCCCGATTGCTGCCTGCCGCCGAGCCGCGCCTGCCTGCCACGGCATCGTCCCTCTTCCTCGCGCTGTGCGGCATGCTGGCGGTGGTGCCGGGGATGATCCATGTGTTCGCGCCCGATGGCGGTGCCGGCATGATCGCGGGGCTGGACCTGGCGCCCGATGGCGGGCGGACGATTGGCCTGTTCGCCTGGGCAGGCGCGACGCAGATCGTCTGGGGCTTGATGATGCTGGCGGTGGCTTTGCGCTATCGCGCGCTGGTGCCGCTGGCGCTCGCGCTCTTGCTGTTCGAGCGGACCTTGCACGCGCTCAATTTCTGGGTGCTCAAGCCGGGCACCCATCATCCGCCGGAAAGCTATGCGGTGTTGGTCGCGCTGCCGGTCATCGCGCTGTTCCTGGCGCTGGCGCTGCGACATCGCGGATGATGCGAAAGCCGATATGGTTGGAGGAAAAGTCGTTTTCCTGCGGCTGGCGCGCGGCCGGGCGATAGCGCGCGCAGAAATTCGCCGCGCACAACCAGCTGCCGCCCTTGATGATCATGTGCGCATCGTCGGCCGGGCTGTCGGTCCACTCCCAGACGTTGCCGATCAGATCGTGCACGCCGTTGCGATCCGCGGGGAAGCAGGCCGCAGGCGCCGTGCCCGAAAAGCCGTCCTTGCCCAGGTCGACCACCGGAAACACGCCCTGCCAGTGATTGGCGCGCGGCTTACCGGCATCGTCCACCGCGCCGGAAAAGCGGTTGGCGCCGTCGGGAAGACCGGTGCTCGCGGCATATTCCCATTCTTCCTCGGTCGGCAGGCGGCCCCCGGCCCAGGTGGCATAGGCGCGCGCATCGGCCAGCGTCACATGCACCACCGGGTGGCGACCCTTGCCGGTGATCGATGATCCCTTGCCCTCTGGCGCGCGCCAGGTTGCGCCCTTGCGCAGCACCCAGCGCCCGTTGCGGCCGTCTTCGTCGCGCAAGAACAGCGCGGACCCGGCAGCGGGATCGTCGCTGGTGGCGGCCTTCTCCGCATCGGTGACATGGCCGGTGGCCTGCACGAATGCGGCGAACTGGTCGTTGGTGACCTCATGGCTCTGGATCTGGAAGCCGCTGACGCGCAGCTGCATCGACGGCGCCTCTTCCGGATAAAGCGGGTCGGCACCCTTGAGGAACGATCCGCCGGGCAGGGGGATGAAGCGGCCCGCGACAAAGCTCTTGGGGAGGCACCTGGCCCGGGCTGCGGCCGGCTGGTCCGGCGTCTCGTCAGGCGCCTGCTTGCACCCTGGAAGCGCCAGCGATGCTGCGCACAGCAGGGCCAGCGCGGCGCGCATTGGGGTCAGTCCAGCAATTTTTCGATGGTCAGCTTGACCACGTCGGTCGCCTGCTCGATGCTCAGATTCTGGTCCTGCCGCAGCCTGCGCCAGGTCTGGAAGCCCGCGCACATCTCGATCGCCGACATCTGGATGGCATTCTTGCGCACCGCATCAGGCAGCACGTTTTCAAGGCCTGTGCGCTCCAGATGCAGGAAGCGCTGGTAATTGAGCATCAGATAGTCCGAGCTGAACCGGCGGATGCTGGCGGCGATCTTCAGCGGCATGATCTTTTCATAGATCATCGCGCGGCGCTCGAGCAGCTGGCCCAGCTGCGCGCGCCAGCCTTCACCGGTGAACGGCTGCTGGATGATGGGCATGATCTGCGCCTCCATCCGCTCGGTCATTTCGCTGTAAAGGCTGTCCATTTCCTCGAAATGGCGGAACACCGTGCGCGCGCTCACCCCGGCGCGCTCGGCAATCTCTGCGGCGCTGGGCTCCATCTTGCCCCCCATGATGATGTCGAGCATGGCATCGACAATCGCGAGGCGGCTGCGTTCACTGCGCTGTTTGCGGCCATCGGGATGGCGTGCTGGGGAGGGTGCGTCCATGTTAAGCGGCTTACTAGCAAGCCTTGTCGCTGTCACCCCTTGGCGCCAATCTGCGCAAGGATAGGCTGCAGCCAGGGCATGGCCATCGCTTCGGCCGACAGCACGGTCTCGATGTTGAGCTGGCCGTCAAGCCCGGCGCTGCGGTGGACCGCGATTTCGCGCCACTCTTCGGACATCGACATCCGCACCATGTCGCCACGTTTGGGGTAGACGCCGATCGCGACCTCGTCCCAAAGCTCGCCGACCTGGCCGAGCGAAAGGAAGGTGACATCTGCGGCGAACATCGCGACGCCTCCGAACGTGGGGAGCAACTGCGCCACGGCACGGCCATAGATCATATAGGCCTCGCGTCCGGTAAGGTCGGTCTCGCGGCCATCCTCGTACACCGCCTTGTCCTTGAACTTCAACAGGTTGATCATGAAGATCGGACCATCGGGCCCCGGCTGCATCAGCCCCGCCATGGTCGCTGGATCGCCTGGAAAGACCTCGTTCAACACGGTGAAGGGCTGGGGCATATGCGGGATCCTCTCGTTTGTCCGATACCCGAAAAGGCTATATATTGGCACAATGCGTGTCAATATATCCGCGCATTATGCGCCGTGGTCGAGGATCACCTGCAGGAAGGCCTCTCCATAAGCCTCGAGCTTGCGGGTGCCGACGCCCGAAATGCGCGACAGCGCATCAAGCGTGCGCGGGCTGCGGTCGGTCATTTCGCGCAGCGTGCTGTCGTGGAAGATGACATAGGGCGGCACGCCGGCCTCCTGCGCCAGCTCGCGGCGACACGCCCGCAGCGCCTCGAACAGCGGATTGCTCACCGGGTTGGGGCTGTCGTCCGACCCGCGCCTGCCGCGCTTGGCGCGCTTGGGCGGCAGCACCAGCGACAGTTGCACCTCGTCGCGCAGGATCGCGCGCGCGCCGGGGCCGAGCATCAGCCCGCCATGTTCGTTGGTGTCGAGCGCATCGCGCAGCAGCAGCGCGCGCGCCACCGGCTTGATCAGCGCGACCTCGTCGTCCTGCACGATCCCGAACACCGAAAGCCGGTCGTGACCGCGCTGGGTGACCTTGTCGTTGGTCTGGCCGCGCAGCACCGCTTCGAGATGGCCGATGCCAAAGCTCTGCCCGGTGCGGTAGACCGCGGAAAGCAGTTTGCGCGCGGTCTGCGTCGCATCGACGCTCGCGGGCGGGTTGAGGCAGTTGTCGCAATTGCCGCAGGTCTCGGGCGGGCTCTCGCCGAAGTGCCGCAGCAGGATCGCGCGGCGGCAGTTGCCTGTTTCGACCAGCGCGCCCAGCGCAGAGATCCGCGCGCGCTCGCCCGCCTGGCGCTCGGGCTCGATCTCGCCGATCCGCATCCGGGCGCGCGCAAAATCGTCCGCGCCCCAGAACAGATGCGCCTCGGCCGGTTCGCCATCGCGGCCTGCGCGGCCCGATTCCTGGTAATATCCCTCGATCGACTTGGGCAGCCCTGCGTGCACCACGAAGCGCACATCGGGCTTGTCGATCCCCATGCCGAAGGCGACGGTCGCGCACATCACCATGTCTTCGCTGGCGATGAACGCGTCCTGGTTGGCGCGGCGTACCTCGGGCGGCATCCCGGCGTGATAGGCGCGCACCTGGCGCTTGCCACCTGGTCCAGGGAGTTTGGCCAACTGCTCGGCGAGCTTCTCGGTGCCCGCGCGGGTCTGCGCATAGACGATGCCGGGGCCGGGATTGGCGGAGACCAGATCGCCGATCTGCCGGGTAAGTCCATCGCGCGGGTGCACCGCATAGCGGATGTTGGGTCGGTCGAACCCGGCGATAATCATCCCGTCGCGTTCGATCCCGAGCTGCTTGAGGATGTCCTCGCGGGTGTGCGCATCGGCGGTCGCGGTCAGCGCGAGCCTCGGGCGATCGGGGAAGCTGTCGAGCAGCGGCCGCAGCAGCCGATAATCGGGGCGGAAATCATGCCCCCATTCCGAAACGCAATGCGCCTCGTCGATCGCGAACATCGATATCGGCGCGCGGCCCAGCAGGTTGCGGAAACCTTCCGAGCTCGCGCGTTCGGGAGCGACATAAAGCAGATCGAGCTCGCCCGCGCGGAAGCGGTCCTGCGTTTCCTGCCAGTCGGCATCGACCGAGGTCAGGCTTGCGGCGCGGATGCCGAGCGCGGTCGCCGCGCGCAGCTGGTCGTGCATCAGCGCGATCAGCGGCGATATGACGACGCAGCAACCATCGAGCGCGACGGCGGGAAGCTGATAGCACAGCGATTTGCCCGCGCCGGTGGGCATGATCGCCAGCGTGTTGCGCCCTGCCAGGACGCGGCTGACCACCTGGTCCTGCACGCCGCGAAAGGCCGAGAAACCGAAGGTGTCATGCAACACGTCGAGGATGGGCTGAGTCATCTGCCCGCTCTTATGGATGGCGGGCAGCGCAGGGAAGGGAAAAAGCCGCGAGTGTGCGTGCCGCTCAGGCGGCGTTGTCGATGCCCAGCTCGGTCAGCTTTCGGTACAGTGTCGACCGGCCGATCCCCAGCCGCCGTGCGACTTCGGTCATCCGCCCGCGATAATGGCCGATCGCGAGTCGAATGACATCCGCCTCGATTTCCTCGAGCGGGCGCAGATTGCCGTCCTCGGCATAGAGCTGGATCCCGATGCCGTCATGGCTGGCCGACGCGCGCCGCGGTTCGTCCTCGCCCAGCATAGTGGTGAGCTGCGGGAACTCGGCCGTGGTCAGCGCATCGCCGTCGCAGAAGATCGCTGCGCGGAACAGCGCGTTCTGCAACTGGCGGACATTGCCCGGCCAGTCGAAGCTCGACAGCAGCGACAGCGCCTCGTCGGTGATGCCGAGCCCCCGCATGCCGGGCTGTTCGGCGATGCGGTTGAGGAAATGGCGAACCAGCGAAGGAATGTCGCTCGAACGGTCGCGCAGCGCGGGGATGGTGATCTGCACCGGGGCGATCGCGTAATAGAGGTCTTCGCGGAAGGTGCCTGCCTCGACCATCGGCTTGAGCGGCGAGTTGCTGGCGCAGATGAAGCGCACGTCGCAGCGCTGACTGTGCCGCGCGCCAAGCGGGCGGATTTCACCCTCGCGAATGGCATCGGCAAGCTTGGCCTGCGATTCGAGCGGAACCTGATCGATCTCGTCGATGAAAAGCGTGCCGCCCTCGACCCGCTGGATCACGCCGACATGGCGGTCGAACGCGCCGGGGAACGCGCCGCGTTCATGCCCGAACAGCTGCGATTCGAGCTGGCCGCTCGATGCACCCGCGCAGGTGACCAGCCGCAGCGCCAGCTTGGCGCGCGGGCTTGAAGCATGGATGGCGCGCGCGATCATTTCCTTGCCCGTGCCGCTTTCGCCCTCGATCAGCACCGGCGAATGGGTGCGCGCCGATTTCGCGGCGATGGCGAGCGCGGCGCGGAAGCGCGGCGACGATCCGATCATCTCGTCGAAATCGAGCGGCGCTGCGATCTTTTCGGTCAGCGGGCGCAGCTCGTCGGCGTCGTCCTTGCGAACGGCGGCGTTGAGCGCGGCGACCAGACGGTCGGGTGCGATCGGCTTGATCAGATAGTCGGTGGCGCCTGCGCGCATCGCCTCGACCGCGAGCAGCGGCGAGGTGCTGGCGGTGAGCATCAGGATCGGCAGGGCAGGGCGACGGGATTTGAGCTCGGCGATCAGTTCGGCGGCCTCGTCGCCCGGCACCCACTGATCGAGGATGATGGCATCGAGCATCATCCCTTCCTGCGTGCCCAGCATCGCGATCGCGGTTTCCGAATCATGCGCGAACACCGTGCGCCAACCCGCCTTGGCCGCCAAGGCGGCGACCAAGCGGCACTGCGCCGGTTCGTTATCGATCAGCATCACACGGCGGATTTGCTGATCTGCGTCGGTTCGTTCTTTTGCCATCATGGGTTCGTCTAGTCGCATGTGGTAAAAACCCGATTAAAGCTATGCTTGGGAGCACACTAGCGAATTGACGCTTGCGGGATTGAGCCGCACCCGGCATTCGGTTAAGGCGAACCGAGTTTAATTTCGGCAACATTTGTAATGGGGAAGGCTCTGACCATGGCCAACGACATGTCCAGCAACAACATCGAAACCGCCCGCCAGACCTATGAAGGGTTCATGGGCTGGATGAAGACCGGCACGATCATCGCGGCGCTGGTGACAGCGTTCGTCGTCGTTCTCATCGCCAGCTGACCGGCGACCTGCATGAAAATCGCGGTCCTCAAGGAGCAGGCATCGGGTGAACGGCGCGTTTCGGCGAGCCCGGAAACGGTGAAGAAATTCATCGCGCTGGGCGCGGAAATGGCGGTCGAGGCCGGGGCGGGCGAGTTCGCGTCGGTATCCGATGCCGATTTTGCCGCTGCCGGTGCCACCGTCGCCTCGCGCGCAGAGGTGCTCGCGGGTGCCGATATCATCTTCGGCATCCAGGGGCCCGATCCCGCCAGCCTGGCCGGCGCCAAGCCGGGCGCGATGATCGCAGCGTCGCTGAATCCGTTCGGCGAGCGGGCGCGCATCGATGCCTATGCCGCCGCGGGCTTTCAGGCGCTCGCGCTCGAATTCATGCCGCGCATAACCCGTGCGCAGTCGATGGATATCCTGTCGTCGCAGTCGAACCTTGCCGGATACAAGGCGGTGCTCGATGGCGCCTCCGAATACGGCAAGGCGTTCCCGATGATGATGACCGCCGCAGGCACGGTGTCGGCTGCCAAGGTCTTCGTGATGGGTGTCGGCGTTGCCGGGCTCCAGGCGATCGCCACCGCACGCCGTCTGGGCGCGCAGGTGTCGGCCACCGACGTCCGCTCGGCAACCAAGGAACAGATCCAGTCGCTGGGCGCCAAGGCGATCTTCGTCGAAAACGTCGCCGGCATCGAGGGCGAAGGCGCAGGCGGCTATGCCACCGAGATGTCGGACGAATACAAGGCGGCGCAGGCCGAATTGGTCTCGTCGCATATCGCCAAGCAGGACATCGTGATCACCACCGCGCTGATCCCGGGCCGCGCCGCGCCGCGGCTGGTTTCCGACGCGCAGATCGCCAGCATGAAGCCCGGCAGCGTGCTGGTCGACCTTGCGGTCGAGCAGGGCGGCAATGTCGAAGGCGCCGTGGCGGGCGAGGTCGTCGTCAAGCACGGCGTCAAGATCGTCGGCCACCGCAACGTGCCCTCGCGTCTTGCCACCGATGCCTCGGCGCTGTTTTCGCGCAACCTGTTCAACTTCTTCTCGGCCTTCTGGGACAAGGAAGCCAAGGCGCCCGTGTTCCCCGACGATGACGAGATCGTCCAGGGCGTCCGCGTGACGATGGGCGGCAAGGTAGTCAGTGAGAGGCTGCTCGCGAGCTGATCGCCAGCAATCGATGTTTAGACCGGCGATCGCCGGCACATTCCCGACGGATCGTAGGACCGATCAACCGGGGTGAATGGAGAATGTGAAGATGGACTTCATCTCAATCCTCTCGATCTTCGTGATGGCCTGCTTCGTGGGTTATTACGTTGTCTGGTCGGTGACCCCCGCGCTGCACACGCCGCTGATGGCGGTGACCAATGCGATTTCGTCGGTGATCATCGTCGGCGCGCTGATTGCCAGCGCCGAGGCCGGATCGGCTGTCGCCAAATATCTGGGGCTGCTGGCAGTGGTGTTCGCATCGGTCAATATCTTCGGCGGCTTTGCCGTCACCGAGCGCATGCTTGCGATGTACAAGAAGAAGGAGCGCAAGTGATGGCTCTGGGGGCAGCAATGAATTTCAACCGCCGTTCGATCCGCCAACGTCCGCTGGCGTTCGCCGCTGCTGCGTGCAGCGCGCTGACCTCTGTTCCCGCGTTCGCTTCGGGAGGCGATGCCGCCCCGGTGAGCCCCTGGGTTTCGCTGGCCTATCTGGTCGCCGGCGTGTTCTTCATTCTCGCGCTGCGCGGGCTTTCCAGCCCCGAAACCAGCCGCGACGGCAACCGTTTCGGCATGATCGGCATGGGCATCGCGGTGATCACCACGCTGATCACGCATGACATCGCCAACATCGTCGAGATCATCGCCGCAATCGCAATCGGCGGCGTTGCGGGCTTCGTCATCGCGCGCAAGATCAAGATGACCGACATGCCCCAGCTGGTGGCCGCATTCCACTCGCTTGTCGGCCTGGCCGCAGTGCTGGTGGCGCTGGCCGCGTGGCTCAACCCCGAAGCGTTTGGCATTCTCGATGCAACGGGCCAGATCCTCGCGGTCAGCCGCGTCGAAATGGGCCTTGGCGTCGCGATCGGTGCGATCACCTTCTCGGGATCGGTCATCGCGTTCCTCAAGCTGAACGGCAACATGTCGGGCTCGCCGATCATGCTGCCGGGGCGTCATGTCATCAACCTGGGCGTGCTCGCCGCAATCCTCGGGATGATCGCGGTCTACACCGTGTCGCCCGAAGGCGGTCCCGGCGAAGGCTGGCTGTTCCTCGCGATCACCGTACTCGCGTTCATCATCGGCTTCCTGCTGATCATCCCCATCGGCGGCGCGGACATGCCGGTCGTCGTCTCGATGCTCAACAGCTATTCGGGCTGGGCGGCAGCAGCGATGGGCTTCACCCTGTCGAACACCGCGATGATCATCACCGGTGCGCTTGTCGGCTCGTCGGGTGCGATCCTTTCCTACATTATGTGCAAGGCGATGAACCGCAGCTTCATCTCGGTGATCGCGGGCGGTTTCGGTGCCGAATCCGGCGGCGGCGGCGATGGCGCGCCCAAGATCGATCGCCCCTGGAAGCGCGGCAGCGCCGAAGATGCAGCGTACATGATGAAGCAGGCCGAAAGCGTGATCATCGTGCCCGGCTACGGCATGGCGGTGGCGCAGGCGCAGCACGCGCTGCGCGAGATGGGCGACCTGCTCAAGAAGGAAGGCGTCAGCGTCAAATATGCGATCCACCCGGTCGCAGGCCGCATGCCCGGCCACATGAACGTGCTGCTCGCCGAAGCCAACGTGCCCTATGACGAGGTGTTCGAGCTCGAGGACATCAACAGCGAGTTCGCGCAGACCGATGTCGCCTTCATCATCGGCGCCAACGATGTGGTCAACCCTGCGGCGAAGACCGACAAATCCTCGCCGATCTATGGCATGCCGGTGTTCGATGTCGACAAGGCCAAGACCGTGTTCTTCATCAAGCGCTCGATGGGCGGCGTGGGCTATGCGGGTGTCGACAACGACGTGTTCTACATGGACCAGACGATGATGCTGCTCGCCGACGCCAAGAAGATGGTCGAGGATATCTGCAAGAACCTGGGGCACTGAGCCGGATGCGGAAGATCGGCCTGATCGGCGGGATGAGCTGGGTTTCGACCGAAACCTATTACCGGCTGATCAACAAGGAAGTGCAGAAGCGCGCAGGATCGCTGTGCAGCGGTCCGATGGTGATCGAGAGCCTGAACTTCTGCGATCTGGCGCAGGTGACCACGCCCGAGGGCTGGGATCATGCCGCCGAAAAGCTCACCGCAGCGGCGCGCTCGCTCGAACAGGCGGGCGCCACCGCGATCCTGATCTGCGCCAATTCGATGCACAAGGTCTACGACCGGGTGCAGGGCGCCGTCAGCGTGCCGATCATCCACATCGCCGATTGCGTCGGCGAGAAGATGCAGGCCGATGGCATCAAGCGTGCCGCGCTGATCGGGACGCGCAACGTGATGCTCGAAAGCTTCTATCGCCAGCGGCTGATCCGTCACGGCATCAGCCTGCTCGCGCCCAAGATGGACCGCGTCGAGGAGATCGACCGGATCATCTATGACGAGCTGATGGAAGGCCGGGTGGTGCGCGAATCCGAGCGCACGATGAAGACGTTCCTCACCAACATCGCCAAGGAAGATGTCGAGGCGGTGGTGCTCGGCTGCACCGAGCTCGAGATGATCATCGACACCAAGGCCAATGTGCTGCCGATCTATGATGGCACCGAGATCCACGCGCATGCCGCGGTCGACTGGATCATGGACGAGGGTTGATCGCCACGCGGCTTTGGCCGATGGAGGGTCCGTTTTCCGGCCTTTGTCCGGCACCCGCCATATTTTGAAAACGGTACCAAGCCAATGCACCCCCGCGCTCCTTATGCCTGCGATCCCGACGTCACGCGCGGACGGCAATATGCCGAACGCGGTGCGCCAACCCGGGGCCCGCGTAGCGCATTCCAGCGCGACCGCGACCGCATCATCCACTCGATCAGCTTTCGCCGCCTTCGCCACAAGACGCAGGTGTTCGTCGCGCCCGATGGCGACCATTACCGTGTCCGGCTGACCCACAGCCTCGAGGTGGCGCAGATCGGGCGGACGATCGCGCGCGCATTGGGGCTCGACGAGGATCTGACCGAGGCCCTGTGCCTGGCGCACGATATCGGCCACCCGCCGTTCGGGCATGCCGGCGAGGATGCGCTGCAGGAAGCGATGGCGGGGCAGGGCGGATTCGATCACAACGCCCACACGCTGCGCGCGCTGCACGTGCTCGAATCGCCTTATCCGCGCTGGCAGGGATTGAACCTCAGCTGGGAGGTGCTCGAAGGGCTGGCGAAACACAACGGCCCGGTCAGCGCCGCACCCTGGGCGCTGGCAGAGATCGACGCCGCGTTCGATCTCGACCTCGGCCGTCATGCCTCGCTCGAGGCCCAGGTGGCAGCGGTCGCCGACGACATCGCCTATGACAACCACGACATTGATGACGGCCTGCGCGCGGGCTTTCTGGCGTTCGACGACCTGCTCGCTCTGCCGTTCGCCGCTGCGCAATGGGACGCGATCCGCCAGCGCTTTGCCGATGTCAGCCCCGACCGGCTGCAGGCCGAGTTCGTCCGCGACCAGATCGGCCTGATGGTCAATGACGTGATCGCATCGACCCGGGCGCGAATCGCCGCTCTGGGGATCACATCGATCGAGGATGTCCGCAGCGCCGGACAGACGATCGCCGGATTTTCCGAACCCATGGCGGCGCAGGAGCGGCAGCTCAAGGCGTTCATGTACGAGCGCGTATATCACCACCCACGCCAGCTCGAGGCGGCGGCGCTGGCCCGCGAAGTCATCGCCGCGCTGTTTGCCGCCTATCGCGGTGATCCCGGCCTTCTGCCCGAGGACTGGCGTACCCGCATGCCCGCAAGCGAGCCCGCGCAGAGCCGCCACATCGCAGACTTCCTCGCCGGGATGACCGACCGATTCGCGCTGACCTGCCACCGCGCGATTTTCGGCCATGCGCCCGGGGGGCTCAGCCACGTCTGACGTGCGGATATTGCAACGCAGCGTAATTTGATTGACAGCCCTTTCGGCTTTGGTCATTCCCTCAGGCGTCGATGGGGCGCAAGCCCTTGAAAACGACACGGGAGAGCGCGGGGTGCAAGCCCCGCCACCGAAGGAGCAACCGCCCCGGAATCTCTCAGGTCATCGGGACCGTGTCGTTAGTCGGCGCTCTGGAAAGCGGGTGGCCCTGCCGGGCTGCTCCACCGAAGGGGTAAATGGGGGTCCGCGATGCGGATCATCATGAAAGCTCTCAGGTTCAAGTGACAGAGGGGGTTGGATGTCGGGCAGGGCCAATGGGCCGTGCCGTGGCGTTCAGCCTCATGCCACCGGAGTGCCAGATGACCACCGACTATATCGCCGAGATGCTCGAGCGCATTCCTGACAAATTGCTGACGCTGGACGCCTGGCACCGCGCGCGGGGTGGCCGGATGGTGTCGTTTGCGGGCTACCAGATGCCAGTGCAGTATGAAGGCGTCATGGCAGAGCATCTGTGGACGCGCGAGAACGCCGGATTGTTCGATGTCAGCCATATGGGCCAGGTGTTGCTGACCGGTGAAGACCCCGATGGCGCGCTCGAAACGGTGGTCCCCGGCGAGATCGCCAAGCTCCCAGTCAACCGCATGCGCTATTCGCTGTTGCTCGGCGAGGATGGCGGCGTGCTCGACGATCTGATGATCACCCGGCGCGAGCGAGACCTTTATCTGGTGGTCAATGGCGCCTGCAAATATGATGACCTTGCCTATATGCGCGAGACTTTCCCCGATGAGGTGGTGATCACGCTGCTCGACGAGCGCGCGCTGTTCGCGCTGCAGGGGCCCAAGGCGGGCGAAGCACTGGCCAGCCTGATCCCCGACGTGGCCTCGCTCTATTTCATGCAGGCGGGCGCTTTCACGCTGGACGACATGTCGCTGTGGATCAGCCGCTCGGGCTATACCGGCGAGGACGGTTTCGAGATCAGCGTGGATTGCGACCATGCCGCGGCACTGGCCGACCGGTTGTGCGCGATCGACAGCGTCAAGCCGATCGGGCTGGGCGCGCGCGATTCGCTGCGGCTTGAGGCGGGCCTGCCGCTCTACGGCCATGACCTGGATGAAGACACCAGCCCGATCGAGGGCGATCTGGGCTTTGCGATCAGCAAGCGTCGCCGCGCCGAAGGCGGCTTTGCCGGTGCCGAGCGCGTGCTGGGCGAACTCACCGGCGGTGCACCGCGCAAGCGCGTCGGCCTGGCCGTCGAGGGCCGCCAGCCGGTGCGCGAGGGCGCCGAGCTGTTTGCGGGTGATCGTCTGGTCGGCAAGGTTACCTCGGGCGGTTTCGCCCCCAGCCTGGGCGCGCCGATCGCTATGGGCATGGTCACGGCCGCGCACGCCGCCATCGGCACCGCGCTGGAAGCCGAGGTGCGTGGCAAGCGCATCGCGGTCACCGTCGCTGCCATGCCCTTTGTACCCCATCGCTACCACCGGCCCACCGCGGCCTGATTTTACCTGAACGAACGGAGCCGGATCATGAGCCGCTATTTTACCGAAGAACATGAATGGGTCGAAGTCGAAGGCGACATCGCCACCGTCGGCATCACCGACTACGCGCAGCAGCAACTGGGCGATGTGGTGTTCGTCGACGTGCCCGGCGAGGGCAAGCAGTTCGACAAGGGCGATGAAGCCGCAGTCGTCGAATCGGTCAAGGCCGCCAGCGACGTCTACAGCCCGGTCTCGGGCACCATCGTCGAAGGGAATGACGTGCTCGCCGACGAGCCTGCTTTGGTCAACACCGATCCCGAAGGCGATGGCTGGTTCTTCAAGCTCGAGCTCAGCGATGCCAGCGAACTTGAAGGTCTGATGGATGAGGGCGCGTACAAGAAATACGTCGCAGGCCTCTGATCTGACACGCAATCCCTGATTACACCCTGGCTATTCCGCCACAGGACATCACTTACCCATGCGCTATCTTCCCCTCAACTCCCATGACCGTCAGGCGATGCTGGCCACCGTTGGCGCCGCGACGATCGACGACCTGTTCATCGACATTCCGCAGGAAGCGCGGCTGAGCGGGCCGATCCACGATCTGCCGATGCACGCGCCCGAAATGTCGGTCGAGCGCCATATGAAGAAGCTTGCCGGCCAGAACCTGGTTGCCGGCGAAGTGCCGTTCTTCATGGGGGCAGGCGCCTATCGCCACCACGTTCCCGCTTCGGTCGATCATCTGATCCAGCGCGGCGAGTTCCTCACTGCCTACACGCCCTATCAGCCCGAAATCGCGCAGGGCACCCTGCAGATGCTGTTCGAGTTCCAGACTCAGGTCGCACGGCTGCTGGGAGTCGATGTCGCCAATGCCTCGATGTACGACGGCTCGACCGCGTGCTGGGAAGCGATCGGCATGGCGCGGCGGATCACCAAGCGCGCGACCGCCCTGCTGTCGTCGGGTCTGCACCCGCATTATGTCGGCGTCGCCAAGACGATGGCGCGCTTCACCGGCGATGCACTGGTGCACTCCGCGCCGACGCTGACCGCAGACACCGATATCGACGCTCTGATCGCGCAGATCGACAAGAACACCAGCTGTGTCGTCGTGCAGTATCCCGACATTCTGGGCCGCGTGGGTGATCTCACCGCGCTGGCGCAGGCGACTCAGGCAGCCGGCGCGCTGCTGATCGCGGTGGTGACCGAGCCCGTGGCGCTGGGCGCGCTGCGCAGCCCGGGCGAAATGGGCGCGGACATCGTGGTCGGCGAAGGCCAGTCGCTGGGCGTCGGGCTGCAGTTCGGCGGGCCCTATGTGGGCCTGTTCGGCTGCAAGCAGAAATATGTCCGCCAGATGCCGGGCCGGCTTTGCGGCGAGACCGTCGATGCCGAAGGCAAGCGCGGCTATGTGCTGACCTTGTCGACCCGCGAGCAGCATATCCGCCGCGAAAAGGCGACCAGCAACATCTGCACCAACTCGGGGCTTTGCGCGCTGGCATTCAGCATCCACATGACCCTGCTGGGTGAAAAGGGGCTGCGCTCGCTCGCCGAGATCAACCACGCGATGGCGGTGACCGCCGCCGACCGTCTGGCGCAGGTTCCCGGCGTGTCGGTCCTTAATGACAGCTTTTTCAACGAGTTCACGCTGGTTCTTCCCAAGGACGCGCGCGCGATCGTGCGCGAACTGGCCGATCGTCAGATCCTCGGCGGGGTTTCGCTCGGACGGCTTTACCCTGAAGAAGCAGCGCTTTCGAACGGGCTGATCGTCGCGGTGACCGAGACGGCGACGCATGAGGATATCGAGGCCTTCTCGGCCGCTTTGCAGGAGGTGCTGGCATGAGCATGAACAACCAGGGCCGCCCGACTCGCCAGTCGGTGGACGATGACGCAGGCACCGCCCAGGCGACCAGCACCGGCAACCGCGCGCTGATGCTGGAAGAGGCGCTGATCTTCGAAATCAGCGATTCCACCCGCACCGGGGTCGATCTGATGGAAGCCCCCAAGGTCGCTTCGCGCCTCGGCGGGCTCGAGCGCAAGGCCGCGATCGGACTGCCCGGCCTGTCCGAGCAGGAAACCGTGCGGCATTACACCCGCCTCAGCCGCCAGAACTATGCCATCGATCTTGGCCTGTTTCCGCTGGGATCGTGCACGATGAAGCACAATCCGCGGCTGAACGAAAAGATGGCGCGGCTGCCCGGATTTGCCGACATCCATCCGCTGCAGCCGATCCACACCGTGCAGGGCGCTCTCGCGGTCATCGACGAACTCGGCGAATGGCTGATCAAGCTCACCGGCATGGCGGGCGTCGCGATGTCGCCCAAGGCGGGCGCGCATGGCGAACTGTGCGGAATCCTCGCGATCCGCTCGGCGCTCGAGGCGCGCGGCGACAAGCGTTCGGTGATCCTGGTCCCCGAAAGCGCGCACGGGACCAACCCTGCGACCGCGGCATTCGTCGGCTATCAGGTCGAGGACATCCCCGCCAATGCCGATGGCCGCATCAATCTGGAGGCGCTGCTGGCGCGTCTGGGCCCCGATGTCGCCGGCGTGATGATCACCAACCCCAACACCTGCGGGTTGTTCGAGCGCGATCTCAAGACGATCTCGGATGCGGTGCATGCAGCGGGCGGCTTCGTCTATTGCGATGGCGCCAACTTCAATGCGGTCGTGGGCAAGGTGCGCCCGGGCGATCTAGGCGTCGATGCGATGCACATCAACCTGCACAAGACTTTCTCCACCCCGCATGGCGGTGGCGGTCCCGGTTCGGGTCCGGTGGTGTTTTCGCAAGCGCTTGCGCCGTTCGCGCCTTTGCCGTTCGTCGAGCGGATGGACGATGGCCGGCTCGCGCTGATCGAGGAAGAAAGCGCCGAGGACCATCACGCGTCGAGCTTTGGCCGCATGGTCGCGTTCCACGGCCAGATGGGCATGTTTACGCGCGCGCTTTCGTACATCCTGAGCCATGGCGCGGACGGCCTGCAGCAGGTCGCCGAGGATGCGGTGCTCAACGCCAATTATGTGCTGCGCTCGCTCGAGGACGTGCTCGACGCACCGTTCGCAGGCGCCGGGCCGTGCATGCACGAGGCGCTGTTCTCGGATGCGGGGCTGGCCGAGGGCTTCTCGACCATCGATATCGCCAAGGGGCTGATCGATGAGGGCTTCCACCCGATGACGGTTTATTTTCCGCTGGTGGTGCACGGCGCGATGCTGGTCGAGCCCACCGAAACCGAAAGCAAGGCGGCGCTCGACCAGTTCATCGGCGCATTCCGCTCGGTGGCATTGCGCGCCAAGGCGGGTGATCAGTCGCTGCACAGCGCGCCGCATTTCGCGCCGCGCCGCCGTCTCGACGAGACTTTGGCCGCGCGCAAGCCGGTGCTGGTCTGGACCGAGCCCGCCGCCGCTCAGGCGGAAGCTGCAGAATAGGAGAGGGGAGGCCCACCCGGTGACGCGCCGGGTGGGCACTTTCCCGGATCGCGGCGTTGGTCCGAGCGCCTAGAGCCAGCGCCGGACGCGGCGGCAATAATCCTCATACGGCTTGCCAAAGCGCGTCGCCAAATACTTCTCTTCCTTGGCAATCACCGCCCGGTCGATGGCGATGAAGGCGAACGGCACGAACAGCAGCACGCCCATGCTGGCATCCCAGATCGCATAGCCGATATGGATGATCACCATCGCCAGATACATCGGGTTGCGGCTGTGCCGATAGGGCCCGCGCGCGATGATCGCCTGGCTGGGCGTCCACGGCTCGGGGTTCTCGCCATAGGCGCGGAACAGCCCGAGCGAGACGATCAGCACCATGATCCCCGCCATCACCAGTGCAAAGCCCGCCCATGTCAGGTCGCGGCTGATCGGCATGACGGGCAGGCCCAGCAGCCGGTCGGCGAGTAGCCCGAGCAGGATGAAGCCCAGGAACACCAGAGGCGGCGGAAATCCGACCGCAGGCGCAATGCTGGCATCGATCCGCGGCAGCTGGGGTGGTTCGTCGTCCATTGCCGCCACCGTGCCGCCTCGTACCGGCTCTGGCAAGCTGCCTGATTGCGCGGTGGTCGATATCGCGGCATGGTCCTTTGCATGACTGACCCGAAACCCTGGCTGATCGACGAGGCGGGCGCCGAAGCGCGCCGCCATGCGCCTGCGACCTTGCGAAACCGCGATGCGATCACCGATGTGCTTCGCGGCGTGCTGCCGCCCCAAGGCACGGTGCTCGAGATCGCGAGCGGCAGCGGCGAGCATATCGTGCATTTCGCGCAAGCCTTCCCGCACCTCGTGTGGCAACCCAGCGACTGCGAGCCCGCCGCGCTCGCCTCGATCGCGGCCTGGGCGGCGCAAGCGGGCGCATCCAACGTGCAGCCGCCGCTCGCGATCGATGCCGCGCAGCCCGGCTGGCCGCTCAAGCGCGCCGACGCCATCATCTGCATCAACATGGTGCACATCAGCCCGTGGGATGCGACGCTGGGACTGTTCAAAGGCTGCGCCCGGGCGCTCGCTGCGGAAGCGCCCATCATTCTCTATGGGCCTTATCTCGAGGAGGGCGTGGAGACGGCAGCCTCCAATCTTGCGTTCGATGAATCGCTCAAGGCGCGAAATCCGGCATGGGGACTGCGCCACCTTGATGACATGGATCGCGTCGCATCGGACCATGCCTTCGCGCGGACCAGCCGCCACGCCATGCCAGCCAACAATCTCACGCTGGTTTACCGGAGGCGTTCGGCGTAGCGCGTGCTGAATCGAAGCTATGTCGGCTTTTGAGGTGCGAGAAAAAAGCTGCCGTTCGGCAAGCGACCCCAAAACAGACATTGAGGAACGTCTGCTCTGACCATTGTCCCCTATAGTGGAAAACACTACGCTCTTCCGCGAGAGGCTGTAGGTGAGGATGGACGCGAGGATGGACGAGCCGGATTGGACGATGGAGGATCACCTGCTGCATGGGCGAGCAGCGATCCGGAAAATAGCAAACGTTGCTGACCAAAACATCTCTGAGCCAAAGGTCTGCTTCCACCTTTACCCCCTCACGTCAGGTGATGAGGAAAACTGGGGTATGGAGGCGCAGTATTGCCAGCTTGCGAGGCGCGAGTTCGAAAACTGTGGTCAAGAGTTTGATGTTGATTACGTGGGAGGGCACTGCGGCATTGAGGCATGGCAAGACGTCATGCCTACCGAGGATTGGCTCACAAGTGCGGTTCCACTGATGTGGGGGACGGCTGCGAAGGCCAACATGTACCTTGCAGGATGGAGCTTCGAGCCGCGCACCGGGCCTTACATCTCCGTGAGCAGGTCGGTGAGTGTCTATAACGGAAGCAAAATCAGCGAGCATCCGCCACCCGCCGCAGCCCAGTCATTTGGACGGTTGGGCGATTGGTTAAGAAGGCAGCTTCGTTGAGGCGACGCACTAAAAGCCGAATGTCTGGTTTCCACCCACAAACGGTCGTTCCCGATGCATCGGTAACTCTCCAAGTCCGGTCAGGCAGCTATCCGATGAATTCTGCCAAAGCCGACAACCCATTCACAGACCCCTTGGCGGCCAGCCCGCTTTGTCCGTCATCCCGGGCTTGACCCGGGACCCAGGGTTTTGATTCCCGGCGGCGTACGTGGTTGCTCTGGGCCCCGGATCAAGTCCGGGGTGACGATGAGGGGTGGGGCGGCTTTTTGCTGCGGCGCTGATCGCGATGCCCGGCAAACACCCTGTCGCTGGTCTATCGCCGGGTTTGACGCAATTCTATTGTCAAGCCGCCCGCATTCCGCCTAGCCTGCCCGCGTAAACGGCAGGGCCAAAATGGTCCGCCCTCACGACATTGGAGAGAGACATGCTGGCAACCACGGCGCTCGCGCGCACCGATCTGGGATCGACCATCGCCTATTGGGCGCACGAACGCCCCGAGGGCATTGCGCTGGATGACGGCGTGCGGCGGATCAGCTATCGCGAACTCGACGCTCTGGTGGATCGTTATGCCCGCGCGTTTGCCGGGGCCGGGCTGCAGCCGGGGGAGCGTATCGCCTGGCTGGGCAAGAACGCGAGCCTCTATTTCATCCTGCTGGTCGCAGCCTCGCGCGCGGGCTTGGCGATGGTGCCGGTCGGCTGGCGGCTGGCAGTGCCTGAGGTGCGCTATATCCTTGCCGATACCGGTGCCGCGCTGCTGGTGTGTCAGGATGCGTGTGCAGGCTTGGCGGCAGCGGCAAGCGAAGGCCTTGAGTCGTTGCGTTTCACGCTGGTCGAAGGCGACAGCGATGTCGGAGCCATGACGTCACTTGAAGCCTGGACCGATGCGCAGCCCAAAGGCGACCTTCCCGACGCCGATCCCGATCGCGGTGTGCTCCAGCTCTATACCTCGGGCACCACCGGCAACCCAAAGGGCGCGGTGCTGTGCAACCGCAACATGTTCGGCCTGCGTCCGGTCATCGAGGCTTCCGATGTCGATTGGTACAAGATCAACCACCACGATTCGATGCTGGTGATCATGCCGGTGGCGCATATCGCGGGCTCGGGTGTGGGGACGATCGCGTTCTACAACGGCTGCCGCGCGGTGATCCGTGCGGAGTTCTCGCCCGATGCGGTGCTCGATTGCGTCGCCGATGGCGTGACGCACATGTTCTTGGTGCCCACCGCGCTGCAGATGGTGGTCAACCACCCGCGCGCCGCCAGTACCGACTGGTCGCCGCTCAAGCTGGTGATGTATGGCGCAGCGCCGATCCCGCTCGCGCTGCTGCGCCAGTGCATGCAGACCATGGGCGCCGATTTCTGCCAGCAATACGGCATGACCGAAACCACCGGCACCTTCTGTGCGCTGCCGCCCGAGGATCATGATCCTGCGGGCAACGAGCGGATGCGCTCGGCGGGCAAGGCGCTCCCGGGCGTCGAGATCCGTATCGTCGATGGCGGTGGCAACCCGGTGCCCAACGGCACGATCGGCGAGATCGCGACGCGCTCGCCGCTCAATATGGTCGGATACTGGCGCAACGACGCCAAGACGCGCGAGACCGTCGATGCCGATGGCTGGCTGCGCACCGGCGACGCGGCCTATATGGACGATGACGGCTATGTCTTCATCCAGGACCGGGTGAAGGACATGATCATCTCGGGCGGCGAGAACGTCTATCCGGCCGAGGTCGAGAATGCGATCTTCGGGCACCCCGACGTGCTCGAGGTTGCGGTGATCGGCATCCCCGACGACAAATGGGGCGAGGCGGTGAAAGCCGTTGTGGTTCCCAAGCCGGGCCATGAGGTTGATCCCGCATCGGTGATCGCCTGGGCGCGCGAGCGCATCGCGCCATTCAAGACGCCCAAGACGATCGATGTCATCCCCGAGATGCCACGCAATGCCACCGGCAAGATCCTGCGCCGCTCGCTGCGCGAGCCCTATTGGCAGGGGCGCGAGCGTCAGGTCGGCTGAGGGTTCGGCTGGCTTCGGACGTGGGATCAGCGCTTGCGCAGCCGCGCCAGCCGGTTTTCGCGCCAGGCGATGTACAGGCCCGAACCGATGATCAGCGGTGCCCCGATCCAGGTCGCGGGCACCGGCCAGTTCTGCCAGATCAGCCAGCCGATCAGCGCGGCCCAGATCAGGCTCGAATAATCCATCGGCAGCACAACGGACACCGGCGCCAGTCGCAGCGACCAGGTGATGCCCAGCTGCGCGGCGGCCCCGAACAGCCCCATCAGGGCGATGATCCCCCAAGTCTGCGCATCGTGCGCCTGGCCGACGAACAGCATCGCGATGCCCAATGGCACCATCGAGCTGACCGAAAACCAGAACATCGTGGTCACCGGGCTTTCGGTCGCGCCCAGCTTGCGGATCAGGATGCTCACCCACGCGGTCATCGCCACGCCGCACATCGCGACCAGCGCGCCGGTGGGCGGGATGTGGCCATCGCCGGGCTGGATCACGACCAGCACGCCGGTGAGCCCGACCGCGATCGCTCCCCAGCGGTGCACCCCGACCGATTCCCTGAGCAGGAAGATCGACAGCAAGGTGGCGACCACCGGCACCATGAAGCCGATCGCGGTCGCCTCTGCGATCGGCAACAGCGCAAACGACAGGAAGTTGAGAGTCATCGCGACCATCCCCACCACCATCCGGCTGGCATGCGTCCAGGGACGCTGCGTCTTGAGCGCGGCCAGCCCGGGGCCGGCCAGCGCGACGGGGACCATCAGCAGCACGCCCATCAGCTGGCGATAGAACACGCTTTCGAGCACATGAACGCCGCGGGCCGAGGCGAGCTTGACGCAGGCGAACATCGCGGTGAGGAATATCGCCGAAAACAGCCGCGCGGCGATGCCGTAAAGCGGCCTGTTGATCGAGGCAGCAGGCGCTGATTCCGGCGCAGGCAGGGGGTCGGGCAGGGCCATTGTCTGCCCTGCTATCAGCCAATCGGCCGCGCGTCATCCCGGAGCAGCGCATTTGTGCCGGACAATCGCACCTTGCCTTGCCTGGACGGGCATTTTCGCATGGGGCCTATGGAAAAGGGCAGGGTGGTCGCACTGGCCAAAGCGGGGCGATTGGATTATTCGCCTGATGCCCTTGAGGATAGTTCTTCTCCAGACCAGAGATGTCAGCGACAGGATTGCCATGACCACCCAGTTCGAGCTCACCGAAGACCAGCTTGCCATCCAGGAAGCCGCGCGCAAGTTCACCGCCGACCGGATCACGCCCTTTGCCGCCGAATGGGACGAGAAACACATCTTCCCGCGCGACACCATCAAGGAAGCCGCCGATCTCGGTTTCGCCGCGATCTATGTCAGCGAGGAAAGCGGCGGCATCGGGCTTGGACGGCTCGAGGCGGCGCTGATCATGGAGGCGATGGCCTATGGCTGCCCCTCGACCAGCGCGTTCATCTCGATCCACAACATGGCCGCCTGGATGATCGACACCTTCGGTTCGGAGGATCTGAAGGGCCGCTATCTCCCCGACCTCGTGACCATGGACAAGATCGCCAGCTATTGCCTGACCGAGCCGGGATCGGGGTCGGACGCCGCTGCGCTCAAGACCAAGGCGGTTCGCGATGGCGATCATTATGTGCTGAACGGCTCAAAGCAGTTCATCAGCGGCGCGGGCGCCAACGACGTGTATGTCACCATGGTGCGTACCGGCGAGGATGGCCCCAAGGGCATTTCGTGCCTGGTGATCGACAAGGACACCCCGGGCGTCAGCTTCGGCGCCAACGAGAAGAAGCTGGGATGGCACAGCCAGCCCACCGCGCAGGTGATCTTCGACAACGCCCGCATCCCCGTTGCCAACCGAGTCGGTGCCGAGGGCGACGGCTTCCGCTTCGCGATGATGGGGCTCGATGGCGGGCGGCTCAACATCGGCGCGTGCTCGCTGGGCGGGGCGCAGCGCTGCCTCGACGAGGCGGTCAACTACACCAACGACCGCAAGCAGTTCGGCAAGCGGATCAGCGAATTCCAGAACACCCAGTTTATGCTCGCCGACATGGCGACCGATCTGGAGGCGGCGCGCGCGTTGCTGTATCTCGCCGCCGCCAAGGTTTCGGCCAATGCGCCCGACAAGACCAAGTTCGCCGCGATGGCCAAGCGGCTGAGCACCGACAGCGGTTCGAAGATCGTCAACGATGCGCTGCAACTGTTTGGCGGATATGGCTATCTGCAGGACTATCCGATCGAGCGCTTCTGGCGCGACCTGCGCGTGCATTCGATCCTCGAAGGTACCAACCAGGTCATGCGGATGATCGTCGCACGCGAAATGCTGCGCCAGTAAGGACGACTGCCATGACCACCGATGTTCTCACCCGCGTCGAAGGGCGCACCGGCATCATCAGCCTCAACCGCCCGGGCGCGATCCACGCGCTCACCACCGCGATGTGCAGCGCGATGACCGATGCGCTGGTCGCCTGGATCGACGACCCTGCGGTCGAGGCGGTGATGATCGACCATGCCGAAGGCCGCGGCTTCTGCGCCGGCGGCGACATCCGCATGCTCGCGACCAGCGGCGCGAAGGACGGAGCCGAGGCGCGCGAATTCTTCTTCGTCGAGTACCGACTCAACCATCTGCTGTTCGTCTACCCCAAGCCGGTGGTCGCGTTCATGGATGGGATCACCATGGGCGGCGGGGTCGGCCTGTCGCAGCCCGCGCGCTATCGCATCGCCACCGAAAACACGCGCTTTGCCATGCCCGAAACCGGCATCGGCCTGTTTCCCGATGTCGGTGGCGGCTGGTTCCTGTCGCGGCTGCCGGGGCGTACCGGCCAGTTTCTTGCGTTGACTGGCGCGCGGCTGGATGGCGCGGAGTGCCATGCGCTGGGGCTGGCGACGCACTATCTGCCGTCCGACACGCTTGCCAACGCCAAGACGCAGATCGCCGAGCACCCCGACCGGATCGACGAAATTCTCGAGAGCCTTGCGGTCGAGCCGCCGCCGGCGCGCATCCTGGGCAACCGCGAGCTGATCGACCGGCTGTTCGCATCGGACCGCTACGAGGACATCCTCGCCGCGCTGACCGCCGAAGACTCGGAATGGAGCGCCAAGGAGCTTGCCACGCTGAGCCACAAGTCGCCGCAAACGTGCAAGGTGGCGCTGCGCCAGCTGAAGATCGGCGCACATATGCCTGATTTCGCTGCCGAAATGGTGCAGGAATATGCCATCGGTGCGCGCGTCGTGCAGATGCACGATTTCATCGAAGGCGTCCGCGCGCTGATCATCGAGAAGGACAACGCGCCTCGCTGGAACCCGCAAACGCCCGAGGGCGTGACCGACGAGCTGCTCGACACCATTTTTGCGCCGCTGCCTGCCGATCAGGCCTGGACGCCCTTGGAGATTGCCCGATGACCTATGAAACCCTGCTCGTCGAACAGCGCGGCGCCGTCACGCTGATCACCCTGAACCGCCCGCAGGCGCTGAACGCGCTCAACAGCCAGGTGCTCGCCGATCTGATCGCCGCGCTCGCCGCGTTCGATGCCGATGCCAGCCAGGGCTGCGCGGTGCTCACCGGCAGCGAGAAAGCGTTCGCGGCAGGCGCGGACATCAAGGAAATGGCGACGCAGTCCTTCGCCGACATGTACGGCGGCAACTTCTTCGCCGGCTATGATCGTGTCACCGCCACCCGCAAGCCGGTGATCGCGGCGGTTGCAGGCTATGCGCTGGGCGGTGGCTGCGAGCTCGCAATGATGTGCGATTTCATCATCGCGGGCGACAACGCCAAGTTCGGCCAGCCCGAGATCAAGCTCGCCGTTACCCCCGGAATGGGCGGATCGCAGCGCATGGCGCGCGCGATCGGCAAGGCCAAGACGATGGACATGTGCCTCACCGGGCGGATGATGGACGCGACCGAGGCCGAGCAATCGGGTCTGGTGGCGCGCGTCGTGCCCGTCGCCGATCTGGTCGACGAGGCGGTCAAGGCCGCCGCTACCATTGCCGGCATGGCGCCGCTCGCCACGCTGGCGGTCAAGGAAATGGTCAACGCCGCGTTCGAGACCACGCTGCAGCAGGGCGTCGTCTTCGAACGCCGCCTGTTCCACGGGCTGTTCGGCAGCGAGGACCAGACCGAAGGCATGGCCGCGTTCGTCGAGAAGCGCCCGGGCAACTGGACCGGTCGCTAGACCCGGCCTGCAAGCGCGCGTCTGCGCTAGACCTTGCCCCAGCCGCAATGTGTGTTAGCTTGATCGGACAAGGGGACGGGCAAAAGCCCGCCCCGGTGTCCGGGAGAGGGGGCATTTATGCGGCAACTGCAGGGGATGGACGCATCATTCGTCGCGCTGGAGCAGCGCAACGCGCCGATGCATATCGGCTCCATCCTGATCTACGATCCATCGACCGCGCCGGGCGGGTTCGTCCGCTTCAAGGACATATTGGCGTTCTTTGAATCGCGCATGCATCTGTCGCAGACCATGCGGCAGCGGCTGGTCAAGGTGCCGCTCAACCTCGATTACCCCTATTGGATCGAGGATCCGGATTTCGATCTTGAATATCACGTTCGCCACGTCGCCTTGCCCAAGCCGGGCGACTGGCGGCAATTGTGCATCCAAGCCGCGCGCATCTTCTCGCGCCCGCTCGACCTGACCCGCCCGCCCTGGGAGATCTGCGTCGTCGAAGGGCTCGACAATATCGAGGGCGTCCCCAAGGGCAGCTTCGCGATGATCACCAAGATGCACCATGCCGCGATCGACGGCATGTCGGGTATCGATCTGATGGATGCGCTGCACACCCTGCGCCCGGATGACCCGGCTCCGCCAGCGTCCCAGGCCTGGCGACCCGACCGCGTGCCCGATCCGCTGGGCCTGTTCCTGAAGGGCTATGCCCGCGCCTGGCTCAACCCGTGGCGGCAGACCGGCGTGATCGCCAAGGCCGCGCCCGGCCTGTATCGTGCGGCCAAGGGGCTGGTGACCAACGAGTTCAGTCTCAACACCGCCATCGCCGCCCCGCGCACCCGGTTCAACGTGCCCGTCTCGCCCAACCGCGTGGTCGAGGGGCGCACCTTCAGCCTGGCCGATATCAAGGCGCTGCGCGCGCTGTCGCCCGGGTGCAAGATCAATGACGTGTTCCTCGCGATCATCGGCGGTGGTCTGCACCGCTATCTGACGGCGCATGGCGAACTGCCCGAGAGCAGCCTCACCGCCATGGCCCCGATTTCGGTGCGGGCGGAGCAGGAAAAGAACACCATGGGCAACCAGGTGTCGGCGATGATCGTGCCTTTGGGCAGCCATATCGCCGATCCGGTCGAGCGCCTGGCCTATGTCCATGAGCAGACGGTCCGCTCCAAGGCCATGACCGACGCGATCGGCGCGCGGCAGATGACCGAAATGAGCAAGGTGTCGCCCGCATTGTTCATGGCGCTGGGCGCGCAGCTCTATACCCGGCTGGGGCTGGCCAATTACGTGAAGCCGCCGTTCAGTACGGTGGTGACCAATGTCCCGGGACCGCCGGTGCCGATCTATTCGACCGGTGCCAAGATGATCAGCATGCACGGCCTTTTGTGCCTGACCGACGGGCTGGCGCTGGGGCATGTGGTGCAAAGCTATGTCGACCAGGCGACCATCGCGTTCACCGCCTGCCGCAAGGCGATGCCCGATCCGGAATTCTATTCCGAATGCCTGCAGGCCTCGTTTGCTGACCTGATGGGCGCGCTGGCGGCTGGGGCATCACCGCCTGCCGAAAAGGCCGCACCCCGGCGCAAGCGCAAGAGCAAGGCGAGCGTCGCTGCGTGATGGGTCTGGTCTTTTGGCCCTGACGCTCCATATTGCATGACAGATCGGAGACATTGATGACCGCTACCGCTACCCAGTCTGCCAAGCCGCCGCACCTTTTCTGGACCCTGGCGGAAGGCCGGGCGGTGGTCGAACTGGGAGCGTTCTACGCATTTCGTGGCGCGCTCTCGATGCTGCCCAGGGGCGATGGGCACAGCGTGCTGGTGCTGCCCGGCTTCCTCGCCAGCGACCGCTCGACCAAGCCGATGCGCAACCTGCTGACCAGCCTGGGCTATGACGCGCATGGCTGGGACATGGGCCGCAATATCCGGATCGACAACGCGCGCGAGACGCAGATGAACGATCTGCTCCACGGCATTCACGAACAGTCGGGCCGCAAGGTTTCGATCATCGGCTGGAGCCTCGGCGGGGTGTTTGCCCGTGAGATTGCCAAGAACGCGCCGGACAAGGTCCGCCAGGTCATTTCGCTGGGCAGCCCGATCTCCAACGATCGCGGGCACACCAATGCGCGTAAGCTGTTCGACAGGCTCAACGGCCCCGAACCCGAGCCGCTGCAGCAGGGGCGCTTCCGCAAGCTCGACGAAGCCCCGCCGGTTCCGACGACATCGATCCTGACCAAGACTGACGGCATTGTCGCATGGCGTGGATCGGTGCAGAAACCCGGTCCGCAGACCGACAATATCGAGGTGATCGCCAGCCATTGCGGCCTGGGCGTCAACCCGATGGTGATGTACGCCATCGCCGACCGCCTGGCGCTGCCCGAGGACGACTGGAAGCCGTTCGAGCGTTCAGGCTGGCGTTCCGCAGTGTTCGGATCGATCAAGCACGATTGACACCGGCGATGATCTGATTGGCCGCCAGACGCCCGGTCTGCGCGGCGCCGTTCATGTAGCCGGTGTGGCTGTCGGACAGATGTTCGCCGGCAAACAGGATCGCTCCCGATGGTAGCGGCGCGGTCACCTTGCCATTGTCGTCCTCGCTCCAGAAATGCGCGGCGTAGCGGGTGAGCTGGCCCGGCAGGAAGCGCGAATAGGCGCCCTGCGCGTACGGATCGGCGGCCCATGCGGTGCGGCGCAGCGTGCGCGCGGCAAGGCCGGGGACGGCCGGGGCGATCTCGCGTTCGCAGGCGCGCAGGATGCCTTCGGGGCCGAGGTCCTGCAGGCCCGAGACCTGCGATCCGCCGAAGAACCAGGTCAGCACGCCCTCCGGCACGGAGTCCTGGCCCGCGCTCGCGCCCCAGAATTCGCTGAACAGCCCAGGCTCGCCGGTCCGCGCCGCCCACGCCGCGCCGCCTGCGCCCACCAGCGGCTCCCAGGGGCGGGCGGCATAGCCGGCGTTGATCTTTTCGTTGCGGCCGCAGCTGAACTCCTGGGTCAGCGCCTGCCATGCGGACGGAAGGGTGTCGCCGAAATCGATGGTGCGCAGGATCTGCGCGGGCACGGTGATGATCACCCGGTCGGCAGTGACGCTCTGCCCGTTGGCGAAGGCGAGCACCAGCGCCTTGCCCTTGCGGCGGACCGACAGCAACGCGTGCCCGGTCCTGATCCGGTCCATCAGCGGCTCGGCCAGCGCGCGCGGGATGGTCGAGGATCCGCCGGCGAGGCTGTAGCGCTCGTCGCTGCCCGAGATCAGCGCCACGCGGTCGTCGGCGATCGCGGGCAGGTTGAAGAACAGCTCGAGTGCGGAGACCTCGCCGGGTTCAGAGCCATATTCTGTGCGGATCGTTGCCTCGACCAGCGCGCGGGCACGCGGTGTCGCGGCGGCACCTGCGCCGTCGAGATACTGGCGCACCGACATTGCGTCGAACCGGGGCGCGTTGCGCTCGAAATCCTCGTCGACCAGCGTGGCATCTGCGGCAATGCGCGCGGCGAGCGGGCGGAACTCGGCGATCAGCACGGCCTCGGATAGCTCCACGCCATCCACGACGAAGCGCTCGCGCGCCACCATCGCGCCGCGGTCGATCAGGCCGATGTTGAAGCGCCTGGCCAGCGCAAGGATGTCGGTGTGGTTGGTGTTGACCAGATGCGCGCCGTCCTCGACGTACAGGTTGGTCTCGGGCAGGCCGGTCGAGGTCAGCACCCGCCCTCCGATGCGGCCGCGCGCCTCGTAGATCGTCGCATCGAGCCCCGCCGCCACCAGCCGGTCGAGCGCGACCAGCCCGGCAAGGCCTGCGCCGATGATCGCGATCCGCGATGCCTTGCCCGCTGCCGCCAGCGCGCTTCCGTCCCACGTCGAGGCCAGCCCCATCGCGGCCAGACCCGCCAGCACGTCGCGGCGGTTGAGGCCCGGACCATGCCCGGCTTTGGATGTCGATGTGGATGTTTCGCTCGCCTTGGCGAGCAATTCCCAGAGTATTCCAGTACCGCGCATGATCATGCCCCCCGGTTTCCAGAGTGACACAGGCTAACCTAACGCCCGCGCTGGTCAAGGAATGGCTGTGGATCGCGCACGATTGGGGCTGGACAATGCGCCGCGCCACCCCAAATGGACGCGATCTGAGGAGAGTTGCATGTTGCACAGCATCTGGGGCCAGTTGGCCATCGCCATGTCCGCGCTGGCAGGCACCGCAGCGATCGCGGATGCGCGACGGATGCGCAGGCGCGACTTCGACCGGGTGGGCTTCATGCCCTGGCCGCTGATCCTGATCGTGTCGGCAGTGATCGCCGTGTTCGCCACCGCGATCGCTCTCAAGGGCTATTGATAAGCCGGACGGCTTTTACAGACAGGCTTCCAGATACGCCTGTTCGAAGCCGAACTGCCGCGCCTTTTCGAGCGTATAGGGGCGCAGGCCCGTCGAGCGGTACTCGCCGATGATCTTTCCGTCGGCACCCTCGTCCATGTACTCGAACTTGAACAGCTCCTGGGTGACGATGACCTCGCCCTCCATGCCGATCACTTCGGTGACGTTGGTGACGCGACGCGAACCGTCGCGCAGACGCTTGACCTGGACGATGATGTCGACCGATTCGGCGATCTGGCGGCTGATCGCTTCCTTGGGGATCTTGATGTCGCCCATCAGGATCATGTTTTCCATACGGCCCAATGCCTCGCGAGGGCTGTTGGCGTGGAGCGTACACATCGATCCATCGTGGCCCGTGTTCATCGCGGCGAGCAGATCGAAGCACTCCGCGCCACGAATTTCGCCGAGGATGATGCGGTCGGGACGCATACGCAGAGCGTTCTTGACGAGATCGCCGATGCTGATCGCGCCCTTGCCCTCGAGGTTGGGCGGGCGGGTTTCGAGCGGAAGCCAGTGCGGCTGTTGCAGGCGAAGTTCGGCGGCGTCTTCGATGGTCAGCACGCGTTCGCCCGGATCGATCATCTTCGACAGAGCGTTGAGCATCGTGGTCTTGCCCGAACCGGTGCCGCCCGAGATGACGATGTTGAAGCGGCAGGCACCTGCGATCTTGAGCGCGGTCGCCATCTTCTCCGACATCGCGCCCCAGTCCTTGAGGTTGTCGAGCGTGATCGGCTTTTCGGAAAACTTACGAATCGAGATCGCGGTGCCGCGCAGCGACAGCGGCGGGATGATGACGTTGACGCGGCTGCCGTCCTTGAGACGGGCATCTGCCAGCGGCGTGGTCTGGTCGATGCGGCGGCCGACCTGGTTGACGATGCGCTGCGCAATCTGCAGCAGATGCTCTTCATCGCGGAACTGGATAGGCGCGATGGTGAGCTTGCCCTTCTTTTCGATATAGGTCTGCTCGGGGCCATTGACCATGATATCGGTGATATCCGGATCGTTGAGCAGCTCTTCGAGCGGGCCGAAGCCGAGCAACTCGTCGATCAGCACCTTTTCGAGCGCGAACTGCTCGCGCCGGTTGAGCGTGAGCTTGAGTTCGGCGAGCACCTCAAGGATGATCGGGCGGAATTCTTCGGCCAGCTCGTCCTTGGTCAGCGTGGCGGCAGCTTCAGGATCGACGCGCTCGAGCAGGCGCGGCAGCACCTGTTCCTTGATCTTGTGGACAGAAGCTTCGAAGCCTTCGACCCGCGGGCCCAGATCGGCGACCGAATTGGCGCGATCCGACAGCCGGGTCATCGCCTCGTTCAGCGCAACGCTTTCGGGGGTTTCGTCCAGCATTTCCAGGCTGGGAAGGTCTGCAGAATCGAGGTCGGGGAACTGGTCGCCGCCCATGTCGAGCGACAGGCCCAGTCGCGATTCCGGGGCAGGAGCGGCCGATCCGCCCTTCATCGGGCGCGCGACGCCAAAGCTGGGGCGCGCTCCGGCGCCCATCTGCCCTATTCCGTTTTTCCTGCCAAACGCGCTCATGGTGACCGATTTTCCCGGATTTGCGGACAGATCGAAACATCTGCCGATGACCTACATGGTGAATAGCCCGGAAACTTTGACAATATCCTAACGCCTGGCTGGCGAGGGATTGGCGCAGAACGCCGGGCAGCGGCGATGCGGCTTGCATCGATCCGGATATCGGGCATTAAGCCCGGCAAAAGTTAACAACATCCAAGCAGGCGTGCGCATTGCCCGACAATTCCAGTTCCAAAGCGGAAGGTTCGGCTTCGGCTGACGCCCGGCGCAGCGATGTCGCAGCGGGCATGGCCTATGCGCTTGCCGGGTTCGCGCTGCTCTCGGGCGGCGACGGGCTGATCAAGTCGACCAGCGGCGAATGGCCGGGAATGGCGGTTGCGGCGCTGCGCTTCACCATCGGCGCGGTCGGGCTGGGGATCGTTCTGCTGCTGGTCGAGGGGCGTGAGGGCTTTCGCTTTCCCCTGCCCAGAGTACAGCTGGCGCGCGGGTTCTTCCTGGCGGTCGCCACGCTCACCTTCTTCACCAGCATCTTCCTGATGCCGCTGGCGACCGCGGTGTCGATCCAGTTCATGGCCCCCTTGCTCACCGCGGCGATCTCCGCGCTGCTTTATCGCGAACGGCTCAGCCGAGGGCGCTGGTTGGCGACATTGGTGGCGTTTATTGGCGTGATCATCGTGCTGCGCCCCAGCTTTGCCGAGCTGGGCTGGGCAGCATTGCTGCCGCTGGCGGCGGCGTTCGGGATGAGCGGGCTGATGATGGCCAATGCGCGCGCGGCAGGGTCGGGCAGCGTTCTGCTGATGCAGTTCATCGTGGCGGCCATTGCGGCGCCTATCCTGCTGCTGGCGGCAGCGATCGGCCACTTTTCGGGCTATCCGCCGCTGCAGATCGGCTGGCCGACGCAGCATGTCGTGCTGGTGTGCACCGTGGTCGCGGTCTCCGCCAGCTTTGCGCATATGCTGATCTATACCGCCACTGTGCGCGGATCAGCCGCGGTGGTCGCGCCGATGGTCTATGTCCAGATTCTGGTGGCGATAGGCCTCGGCGTGGTGTTCTATCAGGATTATCCTGATCTGGTGGCGCTGGGCGGAACCGGGATCATCATCGCCAGCGGCATCTATCTGCTGCGCGACGGACGCAAATAGGCACGCCAAAAGGGGTAGGGGCTATGGAACTGGCTGGCTGGATCATCGCGATGGCATTGCAGGCGGGTGCCCTGCCGAGCCTGCCCGCGCCGCCATCGCTGCCGTGCTGGATCGAGGGGCGCTGGGTCTCCGAGGAAGCCGAAGGCAAGTGGACCGAGGAGAACTGGACCGGGTGCCGCGCGCAGACCATGCTGGGAACCGGGCGCGGCGGCCGCGCCGATGCGGTCACCAGCTATGAGTTCATGCGCATCGCGCGCAACGAGAATGGCGATCTGATGTTCTACGGATCGCCCTTCGGCAACCCCGCCGCGGCGTTTCGCGCGGTCAGGGCGGGGCCGGCCGAGGTGGTGTTCGTCAACCCCAACCACACATATCCCCAGCGCATCCGTTACTGGATGGAAGATGGGATGCTGCTCGCCGAAGCTTCGATGATCGATGGCAGCAAGCCGCAGGCGTGGCGCTACAAGCGGGTTGCAGTAAAATAGCGCCAGGCGCTTACAGCAGCCATTCAATCGGCAGCGCCCGCCAGAACACCACCTGCATCCGCCGCACCAGCGTGGTGCCGGGGTCGTGGGTGTGGATCACCGTGCCCTCGGGCCGCTCGTCGATCCATTCCAGCTCGCCCCGGGGCGTCAGTCGCACCTGATAGGCGCGCTGGCGCATCGGTTCACTGAACAGCTGCTGCAGCCTTTGCGCCAGTGCCGGGCTGTCCATCAGAAAACCCAGCTCGGTGTTGAGGTGCATCGAACGCGGATCGAAGTTGAACGATCCCACGAACAGCCGCTCGCCATCGATGGTGAAGGTCTTGGCGTGCAGCGAGGACCGGCTGGAGCGCGGCAGGCTGCCCAGCACTCCGCTGCGCGGGGAGGGGTGACGCGGCGCATCGCCCTTCATCTCCCAAAGCCGCACGCCCGCGCGCAGCAGCCGCTTGCGGTAGCGCGAATAGCCGGCATGGACCACCGCGACATCGGTCGACGCCAGCGCGTTGGTCAACACGTCGACCGATGCACCGCGCGCCGCGATCGCTTCGAACATCGCCGCGCCCGACCTGGCAGGAACGAAATAGGCGGATACCAGCGCCAGCCGTTGCGTCGTCTCGTCCATGATCGCACCGATCTCGCCGATCGGTGTCCGCGACCTCGGTTCATGGCCCAGCGCCTTGGCGGGATTGTCGCTGATCATCGTCACCGGCACCCAGTCATAATCGAGCGAAGTGTGCGTCAGCGGATCGGCATAGGACAAAGTGTCCACGGCGGCGGCATAGGCTTTGGCAAGCGGGTCGGTCTCGATCATCTGCGCGATCCTGCCCGAGAGGTCATCGAGCGCACCTGGCGTGGCGGCGGGGAGGATCAACGGCGCGGGATAGGAGGAGGCGCTGGTCCAGTAGCGCGCGAAATCCGTCGCCATCTCGGGCACGATCGCCCCGATGGCGAGCACGTCGAGATCGGCGAATTCTGGCTGGTCGCCGGGGCCGAAATATTCATCGCCGATGTTGCGCCCGCCGATGATGGTCATCTGGTTGTCGGCGGTCAGGCTTTTGTTGTGCATCCGCCGGTTGAGCCGGAAAAAGTCGAGCAGATAGCCCATGACCTTGGGTTTGCGGATGACAAAGGGGTTGAAAAGGCGGATTTCGACATTGGGATGGCTTTCCAGCGCCACCAGCTCGTCATCCAGCTTGGCGATGCCGTTGTCGTCGAGCAGCAGCCGGACGGCCACGCCCCGGTCCGCGGCCTGGCGGAGCTCTTCGAGCATCAGCAGCCCTGCGACATCCCCGCGCCAGATGTAATACTGCACGTCGAGATAGCGGTCGGCGGCGCGGATGAGCTTGACCCGCGCGGCATAGGCTCCGCGCGAATCCACCAGCGGGAGGATCCCCGATAGGCCGGGATGCGCGGCCTCGAGCCCGGCAACCGCCTGGCCGATCCGGCTGTCGGGCGTGTCCTGCGGCGGAGGAGCGGGCGGATGCGGTGGCAGGGTGGGCAGCCGGAAGGCGATTCGGAGCACGATCCACACGCCAGCAAGAACGGCGACGGCAATCGCAATCCAGCCGGTGGCGCTCATGATTCCTCGGGCTGGCGAAGGCCCGGCAGCCGCAGCCGTGCCCAGACAGGGAGATGATCCGACGCCAGCGCTGCCAGCCGGCTGGCGTGCACTGCGGCCTGCTCGACCGCCAGGTCGGCGGACACGAACATCCGGTCGAGATGCGCCACCGGCCAGCGTGCAGGGAAGCTGGGGCCGGGGCGGACATGCTCGAAATGCCGCACCAGATGCAGCAGGCCCGAAGGCTCGCGCCGCCATTCGTTGAAATCGCCGGTGATCAGCGTCGGTCGTTCCTCGTCCTGAGCGTGGACATGCCCGACCAGCGCCTTGAGTTGGCGCGGGCGCCACAGGCCCGACAGATCGAGATGCGCGCCGACGATGCGCAAGGGGTGGCCGTCGATCGCCAGATCGGCGAGCACCGCGCCGCGCGGCTCGAGCATCGGCAGCTTCAGCCGTTCGCCGCGCAGGATTTCGACCCGTGGGGAAACGAGGATGGCATTGCCGTGCCAGCCGATGCCGTTGCGCGCGGTCGAGACCGGCACCACCTGCCAGCCTGCCTCTGCCACCAGCCCTGCAGGAAGCGCGCTGTGCCGCTCGCCGAGGCGTCGGTCCGCCTCCTGCAGCACGGCGATGTCTGCGCCGGTTTCGGCGAGCACCCGCATGATCCGTTCGGGATCGTGCCTGCGGTCGGCGCCGATCGCCTTGCGGATGTTGTAGCTCACGACACCAAAGGTTTCGGGGCTGGCGGCGGTCATGAAATGTCTGGCCTTGGTTGAAACACGGGCTTGGGAGACGGCAGGCGCCGGGTGGGCACCAGAGTTCTATACGATGCGAATAGGCGATTGTTGCGCCGACCGCCAGTTGCAGCCGCGCGGATCATCCCGCAGGCGGCGGTACCAGCCCGATCGCCTGCAGCAGCGCAGCCTGCAGCAGCATCGTCGCCAGCCAATATCCCGCCGCGCTGGCGATGGTCCGGACACTCGCCCTGCCGACCCCCAATGTCACCACCAGCACCGGAAGCACGAACCCGATCCAGATGATGAAGGCGCTGCCCAGCGCCATGGTCCAGGGCGGGGCCTGATCCGGCGCAAGGATCACCGCGCCCGCCAGGATCGCGACAAGCCAGAATTGGGCGAGCAGCGCGGCGATCCCCAAGCCGATCGACAGGCGCAGCCCCGATATCCTCGCCCAGGCAACTCCCAGGGCAAGCCCGGCAAGGGTCGCGGCGAAAATGGGAGCGATGTTCAGCCATATATAGATCATGCAGCGCGTGTCCCTTGCAATGCTGCGACCATGCACCAGTTGGCGGCAGATGACGAGAGCACTGGAGAGGGCCCGGGTCGCAGTGCAATCCCCGCAATCGTCGGGATTTGCTGCAATGCGGTATTTACATTGGCCCCCCGGCCATTAGGTTGTCATACAGGACTGATCCAGGCGACGGGGGTGGCGGCAGTGGCAATCGATTTCAAGGTCAACGGCAAGCAGGTCAGCGTCGAGGCGGACGCGGACACTCCGCTGCTCTGGGCGCTGCGCGAGGAACTGGAGCTTACCGGCACCAAGTTCGGTTGCGGTATCGCCGCGTGCGGCGCATGCTCGGTGCATGTCGATGGCCAGATCACCCGGTCGTGCAGCGTGCCGATCAGCGACATCGCGGGCAAGTCGGTCACTACGATTGAGGGGCTGAAAAGCGCCGATGGCGCGCTGCACAAGGTGCAGCAGGCGTGGATCGACGCGCAGGTGCCGCAATGCGGCTATTGCCAGTCGGGTCAGATCATGGCCGCAGTGGCGCTGATCGAGGCGACCGGCAGTCCGAGCGATGCGCAGATCGACGAGGCGATGACCAACATCTGCCGGTGCGGCACCTATCCACGCATCCGCAAGGCCATTCTGGCGGCGACCGGTCAGGCCGCAACCGCGCTCAAGGGAGAGGCATGATGGCTGACAATCCCACACCGCACCTCGATGCTCCGCTGGAAGCTGCTCCGCCCAGAAAGAAGAAGGGCATGGTCCGCCGCGCCTTTCTGATCGGTGGCGCGCTGCTGGTCGGCGGCGGGGTCTTCGGCGTCTACTGGAGCGACAGGTCCGCCAATGCCCGCGCCAAGGCGCTTACCGAAACCGGCAACGATCACAATTTCCTCGGCTGGATGAAGATCGCCGAGGACGACACCGTCACCGTCTATTCGCCGCACATCGATTTTGGCCAGGGCACGCACACCGCGCTGGGCCAGATGCTGGCGGACGAGCTCGATGCCGACTGGAGCAAGGTCAGGGTCGAGCAGGCTCCGGCCGATCTCGCCTTTGCCAACAGCGCGCTGGGCAAGGGCTTTCTGGCCGAAATGTCGGGTGCACCCGGCGTGATCAACGCGCTGCCCAACGCGATCATCGGGATGATCGCCCGGTCGATGCCGTTGCAGATCACCGGCGGATCGTCCGCGGTGCGCTATACCGGGCAGGTCGGCATGCGCACGGTGGGGGCGGCCGTGCGGCTGGCGCTGATCGAGGAGGCCGCCGACCGGCTGGGCGTTCCGGCAAGCGAACTGATTACCGCGGACAGCAAGGTCATCCACGCAGGATCGGGCAAGTCGCTGCGCTATGGCGAACTGGCCGCGGGTGCGGCGGAACGCTCGCTGACGGGCAGCCCCGCGCTCAAGACACGCGAACAGTACAAGCTCATCGGCAAGCCGATTGCACGGCTGGACATCCCCGCCAAGGTAGATGGCAGCGCGGTCTATGGCATCGACCTGGTTCTGCCCGACATGCGCGTCGCGACGATCGCGGCGGCGCCGGTGCGTGGCGGCAAATTGCTCTCGGTCGATGAAGAGCCTGCGCTTGGCGTTGCCGGAGTCGAAAAGGTGGTGAAGCTGGACGATGCGGTAATCGTGGTCGCCAAGCGCTACTGGCAGGCACTCAAGGGGCTGAAGGCGCTGAGCCCCAAGTTCTCCGATGGCGGCCATGGCGCGTTGTCGAGCGACACTATCCATGCCGCGCAGGAAAAGCTGCGCACATCGGGCAAGCCCGAGAACGAGGGCGGCGAGGGCGATGTCGATGCCGCATTCGGAGTGGCGGGCGCGAAGACGCTTACCGCCGATTATCGCGTGCCCTTCCTGCACCATGCGATGATGGAGCCGTTCACGCTCACCGGGCACTACAAGGACGGCAAGCTCACTTTGTGGGGCGGTCTGCAGGACCCGCTGTCGACCCGCGTGCGTGCGGCCAAGGCGGCCGGGATCGATGTCGATGCCGTCGTCTTCAACCCCATGCTGATGGGTGGCGGCTTCGGGCGCCGCTTCCCCGATGTCACCGAGATCATCGATCAGGTTGCGCTGCTCGCCAAGCAGCTGCCCTATCCGGTCAAATTGGTGTGGAGCCGCGAGGAAGAGGTGCGGCACGGCACCTATCGCCCGCAATCCTCGGCTCAGCTCAAGGCGACTTTGGGCAAGGACGGCAAGATCAGCGCGTGGCGCACCGATTATGTGCAGAGCGGCGATGCCGAGGGCGAGACGAGCTTCATCTACGACATCCCCGCAACCTCGCGGAGGCATTTCAGCTATCAGTCGAACCAGCGTGACGGGCCTTGGCGCTCGGTCAATTCGACCCAGATCGGCTTCTACAACGAAAGCTTCATCGACGAGTTGGCGCAGGCGGCAGGCGAGGACCCCTATCAGTTCCGCCGCAAGCATTTGCCCGCGGATTCGCGGCATCTCAAGGTGCTCGACACCGTTGCAAAGCGCGCCGGTTGGGGCACGCCTTTGCCCGAGGGTGTCGGGCGCGGGATCGCCATCGTCGAGAGCTTCGGCACGATCGTCGCCGAGGTGATAGAGGCGACGGTGCGTGAGGATGGCAGCCCTCAGGTGCTCAAGGCGTGGGCGGTGGTCGATTGCGGCACCACGGTCAATCCGCTCAATGCCGAGGCGCAGATCGCAGGCGGCATGGTGATGGGCCTTTCATCGGCGATCGGCGAGGCAATCACCATCGACAAGGGCGCGGTGGTGCAGAGCAATTTCAACGATTACAATATCCTGAAGCTCGCAGGCGCGCCTGCCGTGATCGATGTGCATTTCATCGAGAGCGGGGCGAAGATGGGCGGGATCGGCGAGCCCGGCGTGCCACCGGCATCGCCAGCATTGGCGAACGCACTGTTCGCCGCGACCGGCAAGCGCATCCGCACATTGCCGCTGATGACCCAGGCCAAGGCCTGACCGGGCGCGGCTGACATGCTGCAGGGCTGGGGCGCGCTGATCCTCGCGGCGGGCGCCGGGCGGCGCTTTGGCGGGGACAAGCTGCTCGCCGATCTGGGCGGTGCGCCGGTGATCCGCCGCACCACCGAGGCGGTGCTGGCGGCAGGGTTCGGCGATGTCGTGGTGGCGACCGGGGCCGAGCATGCGCGGATCGACGCCGCGCTCCAGGGGCTGTCCTGCCGCATCGTTCCGACCCCTGGCTGGGAAGAGGGCATGGCCGCCTCGATCCGCACCGGCAGCGCCGCGCTGGCGTCGTGCAGGTCAGGGTTGTTCGTGTTTCTGGGCGATATGCCGCTGGTGCCTGCGCATCTTGGAGCCCAACTGGCGGAGATCGCCATTCAGGCCGGCTATGCCGCGCGGCCTGTGGTCAAGGACAAGCCCGGCCATCCGGTGTGCTTTGTGGGGGAGGCGGTGCGCGATCTTTCGCTGCTGACAGGCGATCAGGGGGCAGCGTTCGGTCTCAGGCAGCGCAGCGATATCGGCTATCTGCCGACCGACGATATCGGCGCGATACTCGACATCGATTCACCGGCAGACCTGCTGACCGCCGAGCGCGCATGGAACTCGCGCGCCACGTCGGCGACCAGCGACAGCGCGATATCGCGCGGCGCCTTGCCGAAGCCCTGAAGCCCGATCGGCGCGTGCAGCCTGGCGATGGCGGATTCGCCCACGCCATGGCCGCGCAATTTGTCGCGCCGCATCTCCAGCCGCGCGCGTGCGCCGATGGCGCCGACGTAGAACGCATCCGACTTGAGCGCGTACGCCAGGCCTTGCTCGTCGTCCTCGCGGTCGTGCGACATCACTGCGACTGCGGTCCAGCGGTCGAGCCCGATTGCGTCGAGCGCATCCCGCGGGGAGCTGCGGTGATAGCCGATGCCCTCGAACGGGGCTGCCTCAGGGCCATTGGGCGTGACCAGCACGACATCCAGCCCCATCTGCCGCGCCAGCCCGGCGCTCGCCAGCGCCGAGGCATCTTCGCCGATGATCACCAGCCGCAGTGCAGGCTCGAACAGTCTGGCGAAGCGCGATCCATCCCAGGCCCGGTCGGGTGCATCACCGCCAGGCCGCGCATCTCGCACGTACCCGTCGCTCGACCACAGCACCGGCGTGCGCTCGGCAAAGCCGCTGAGCAGTGTCGCGACCGCTGGGTCGCTTGTCGCCAGCGGTTCGACCAGCACCAGGATCCCCGATCCACAGGCCAGCTTGATGTCGATCCACGGGCTGCCCTCGCCATAGCGCAGCAGCCTGGGTGCGCCATCGGCCATCGCCGCGCGGCCATGGGCCGCTACATCGGCCTCGATGCACCCGCCCGACAGAAAGCCCCAATGCTGATCGTCGGTGATCAGCATCTGCGCGCCGATATCGCGTGGGGCGGGGCCGGAAATCTCGACCAGGGTCGCGATGGCGCACATCGTGGCACGATCGCGCTCGGCGAGAAGCACGGGCCGGATGTCGTCGATTTCGGCTGCCAGCCGCCATTGGCTCATCGCGCGCCCGTCCTCATCCGCGCTGCAGCAGCAGGTCGGCCATCGCATCGATGATCGCCTCGCTATCGAGCCTGTAGGTGCGATAGAGATCGGGCAGGTCGCCGGTCTGGCCGAAGCGATCGGTGCCCAGCGGGCTGACGCGATGGCCATGCACACCGCCCAGCCACGAGAGCGCAGAAGGCGAGCCATCGAGCACCGTGACCAGTCCCGCATCGGGACCGAGCGCGCCCAGCAGGCGCTCGATATGGCTCGGCCCCTGCGCCTTGCCGGTCCAGCGTGCCGCGCGCTGGGCGGACCAGTCGCGGTGCAGCCGGTCGGGCGAAGTCACGGCAAGCAGCCCGAGCCCGGGAATGTCGTCGCTGAGCGCTTCCCACGCCGCCATCGCCTCGGGCGCCACCGCGCCGCAAAAGGCGATCGCGGCTTCCGCCGCGCCCGAAGGTTCGCGCAGCCAATAAGCGCCCGCGATTGCGTCATCCTCCCACGCCCTGCTGTCGCGCGCGACCTGCTCGATCACCCGTGTGGTGAGCCGCAGATAGACCGAGCTGCCGCCATCCGCCTGCATGTGCCTGAAGGCCCAGCACATCATCAGCGCGACCTCGTCGGCAAACGCCGGTTCGAAGCTCTCCAGCCCCGGCTGGCCCATGCCGATCAGCGGCGTGTTGATCGACTGGTGCGCGCCGCCTTCGCCTGCCAGCGTGATGCCCGAAGGCGTGCCGACCAGCAGAAAACGCGAATCCTGATAGCAGCCATAATTGAGCGCATCGAGCCCGCGCGCGATGAAGGGATCATACACCGTCCCCACCGGCATCAGCCGGGTGCCGAAATGCGGGGCGGCGAGCCCAAGCGCTGCGAGCGCGAGGAAGAAGTTGTTCTCGGCAATCCCCAGCTCGATATGCTGGCCTGCGCGGTGCGCCGACCATTTCTGCGCGCTGGGGATCTTCACCCGCTGGAACACGTCGGCGAGCTCCTGCCGCCGGAACAATCCGCGCTGGTTGACGAACGCGCCAAGGTTTGTGGTCTGGGTGACGTCGGGCGCGGTGGTGACCAGCCGGTCGGCGAGCGGCTCGCTCGACTTGGCAAGGTCGTGCAGCACCTTGCCGAACGCCGCCTGCGTCGATTGCTCCGCACCTTCGGGCACGGGCAGACGATCGGGGAGGGGTATCGCAGGCGCGGCATGCTCGGCCTGTTTGCGCGCGATCGGGCTGCTGTCGACGAACGCCTGCAGCGTGGCCGCAAGATTGTCGCCCAGCCCCGACCATTTGCCCCATTCCTCGCCCGGCGCGATTGCCAGATCATCGCGCAGGCTTTCGATCTGGCCGGTGTTCATCATGCCCGAATGGTTGTCCTTGTGCCCCGCGAGCGGGAGGCCATAGCCCTTGACGGTATAGGCGATCAGCAGCGTGGGCCGCTCGTCATCCATGCTGTCGAACGCGTCCAGCAGGGTTTCGATGCAATGCCCGCCCAGATTGGTCATCAGCCGGGCAAGCTCGGCATCGTCGAACGATCCGAGCAGGTCGGCCACACTGCGTTTCTTTCCGATGTCGTGCATCAGCCGCTCGCGCCACGCCGCTCCGCCGAGATAGGTCAATGCGGCAAAATCGGCGTTGGGGCAGGTCTCGATCCAGTCCTCCAGCGCCTTGCCGCCGGGGCGCTTGAACGCGGCGCGCTGCAGCTTGCCGTGCTTGAGCGTGACGACGCGCCAGCCGCAGGTCTCGAAGATATCGTCGAAGCGGCGGAACATCCGGTCAGCGGTGGTCGCATCGAGCGACTGGCGGTTGTAATCGACCACCCACCAGCAGTTGCGCAGATCGTGCTTGTAGCCCTCGATCAGGCATTCGTAGATATTGCCCTCGTCGAGCTCGGCATCGCCCATCAGCGCGATCATCCGGCCCGATTGCTCCTCGCGCATCTGGCCGTGCGCGATCAGATAATCCTGCACCAGCGACGAAAAGGCGGTGACCGCAACCCCAAGGCCCACCGATCCGGTCGAAAAATCCACCGGGATGCTGTCCTTGGTGCGCGAGGGGTAACTCTGCACCCCGCCAAGCCCGCGGAAGCGCTCCATCTTCTCGCGGGTCTGCTCGTCCAGCAGATAATGGATGGCGTGGAGCACGGGCCCGGCATGCGGCTTGACCGCGACCTTGTCCTGCGGGCGCAGAGCATGGAAATACAGCGCCGCCATGATCGCAGTCATCGATGCGCAGCTTGCCTGGTGCCCGCCGACCTTGAGCCCGTCGCGTTTCTCGCGCAGCGTGTTGGCGTTGTGGATCATCCACGACGACAGCCAGCGCAGCCTTTGCTCGATCTGGGTCAGCAGCTCGACGGTCTCGGCGCGGCTGTGCTGCACTGGGGTGTCGGCGGCGAGGGGGAGGGTAGGCATTCGCGGGAGAACCTTCCGATGGGCGAGGCTAATGGGCCAGGGAACAAGGCCTGATGCTATATCGTCTGCGCGCTGCAGATTGCTAGGCTGGAATGGCCTTTGCGCACCCCAAGCGCGAAATGTGCAGCGGCGGCAGCTACCGTCCCTTGACATTCGGGCCATGCGACCGACCTCTTGAAGCGTGTCGATCGGCACCAGCGGGCTTGGGCATGCGCAAGGGCGATACGCGATGGGCAAACAGAACACCGGCGAGTTCATCGACCAGATCATTCACACCACCGCCAGCGACGGCAAGAGCATCTGCATCCGCTCGATCCGCAGCAGCGATGCCGAGCAGATGCGCGAAGGCATCGCGCACCTTTCCACCCAATCGCGCTATCTGCGCTTCTTCTCGCTGCAGCCGATGCCCTCGGACAGCGTCATCGCGCGGCTGGTCGACGCCGACGGGCATGACCACATCGCGTGGGGCGCGATCCATCTGGATGGGGCGGACAATCCGGCTATCGGCGCGGTGCACGCGATCCGCAGCACCGATGAGCGAAGGTCGGGCGAGTTTTCGGTCGCGATCCTCGATGATTATCACGGCATCGGGCTGGGACGGATGCTGACCGCGGTGCTGCTGATCAACTGCTGCGCCGAGCAGCTGCAGGTGCTCGACATCCAGACGCTGGCGGAAAACCACGCAGCGATCGGCTTCATCCGCTCGATCGGCGGCGAGCTCAAGCAATGGGACGGCGGGGTGCAGGACTATGTGCTGGAGGTGAAGCCCGCGATCGCCAAGCTGCGCAAGACCAGCGACCTGCAGGGGATCCGCGACATCTTCAAGGCGCTCGACCGGTATCTCTGATCGGTACGCGCAACGCCCGCGCGGGTCAGCGCGGGGCGTTGCCCATCATTTCGCCGAGGCGCACCGGCCGTTCGGGTGTCCAGTCCGGGTTGAGCGCGATCGCACCCGGGCGGAAAAGCATGATCACCGTCGACCCCAGCAGGAAGCGGCCCATCTCCTCGCCCTTGGCAAGCGTGATCGCCTGATCGGTGTAGTCCCATTGCGAGGGCCTGCCGGTGCGCACCGCGTTGACCACACCGTGCCAGGGTGTCGCCATGCTGCCCACCACGGTCGCGCCGACCAGCACCATCACGAACGGCCCATGTTCGGGCGAATCGAACACGCACACCACGCGCTCGTTGCGCGCGAACAGATTGGGCACCCCGCGTGCGGTGACCGGGTTTACCGAATAGAGCGCGCCGGGAACATGGATCATCCGCACCAGCCTGCCGTCGCAGGGCATGTGCAGCCGGTGATAGTCGCGCGGCGAGAGGTAGAGGTTCGCAAAGCGGCCGTGGCGGAACTGCTCTGCCAGGGTCGCATCGCCGCCAACCAGATCGGTGATGGTATAGCGGTGGCCCTTGGCCTGGACGATGTGATGATCGTCGATATCGCCCAGCTGGCTGATCGCGCCATCGACCGGACAGACAAAATCGGCCGCTGCCAGCGGGCGCACGCCCGGGCGCAGCGGGCGGGTGAAGAAGTCATTGAAGCTGGCGTAGCTTGCGATATCGGGGTTGTCGGCCTCGCTCATGTCGACCCGGTATCGGGCGACGAACCAGCGGATCAGCCGAGTGGTGGCGCCGCCGCCACGCGCTCCGGCGACGCGCCCGGCAAGCGTGGTGACCAGCTGCTTGGGAAGCAGGTGCTGGAACAGGATGCTCAGGCGATCGGACATGCACCGACCTGTGTGCGAAAAACCGCTTCAGGTCCAGTCACTGCGCGCCGCAGGTGCGCTCAATCGAGCCCGAGCCTGCGCAGCACGCGATAGCCTAACGACTTGACCGCGTTGTTCACCGGATAGCGCCGCGGCGGGGAAGGGTTGAGGCCGAACCGGCGCAGCACGCTGTTCATCGCGTGCGCATCGGTTTCGGCATAGCTCCATTCCGATCGCCAGGTGATCGAGAGCGAGATCGAGGGCCTGTCGCCATTGCGGACGTAATGCGGCGACATGACGGGAACGAAGATCGCCTGGCCGGGCTCCAGCCGGTAATCGGTACCGTGCAGCGCGAACGCATCGTCCCAGGGCAGGTTGCGCGGGCCGCCACCCGAGTGATACGCCTCATGCGCCTCAGGTGCGGCAAAGCGCGGATCGCCTGCGGGGAACACGGTCATCGTCTTCCAGCCGCGCAGCTGCAGCAGGATGTTGTGCTCGGGATCGAAATGATAGGGGGTCATCGATCCGGGTGACGAGACGAAGATGAAGCCTTCGGGCCGCAGCATCTCACCCGTCGTCCCTTTGGTGACGTCCTCAAGCTCGCCCAGCAGCGTCAGCAGCAGATCGCGATAGGCGGGGATCTGCTCGATGTTCTTGAGTACGCACCAGCTGTTGGCGCTGTCGATGCTGCGGATCGTCTCGCCGATGCTCATACCGTTCGAGGGCACGTCTTCGGGGCGGATGCCGATCGGCAGGTCGCCGCGATTGTACTCGAGCGACTTTTCGGGCAGCAATTCCCCCAGCAGCGCCAAAGCTTCCAGATCGAGCAGCGGGTGCTGCAACAAACAGTGGCTGAGCACGTGCGGGGTTTCTGGATAGCACAGCGCAAAGCGCGCCTTGGCATCGCCGGTGAACACCGAACCGGTCAGCGCGCCTGCAAAGTGGTCCGGATGGGGCTGGTCAGTCATCATCATTCTCCACGGAATGGGAAGGCTTGGGATCGCCCGCGGCGGCGGCGCGGCGGCGGTCCATGAAACGTTCGCCCTGGCGGAACAGGCCGAACAGGGCAGGGCGGCCATAGCCCTTGAGCGCCACCGACACCCGCGCGACATGGCGGCGTTCGGCCCACAGGCTGTCGATCATGGGATGGCCCTCGGCAGCGCAACTGTCCATCCAGGCGAGGCCATAGTCCTTGAGGATGTCGAGATTGTCGATCTGCAGCAGCACCCCGGGCGAGAAGCGGGCATAGTCCTCGGCAAAGGCGGTCTTGAACGAAAAGCCGCCCGGCGGGCTGAGGAAATTGACCAGCATCGCGATCGCTTGCCCGTCGAGCCGCATCGCAATGAGGTGCAGCCGTCCGGCTTGATGCGTGGCACGCGCCGCCTCGCGAAACAGCGCGAGGGTCTCCGCCATGTCGGCGAGCGCCGAGCCGTTGCGGCCTTTCCAGCCCGATTGCTCCAGCGCCAGGAATTCGTCCAGCCAGGCGTCGAGACCTTCGGGATCGCAGCCCTGGACGGTTTCGACCGTGCCCAGCTCCGCCAGCCGGTTGCGCAACCGCGCGAGCTCCTTGCGCTTCTTCTTGCGCACCACCTGCTCGTAATAGGTCTGTCCATCCAGCGTGGTCGCCAGCATCGCGCGCTCCTCGGCCAGCGCGATGGCGCAGGCGCGTTTCTGCCGCGCGCACACTCGCTCCAGCGCGGCAAACACCGGGCCGTCGGTTGCGATGCCATAGAGGTGGAGGAACAGCCCGGCGGCAGGGTCGCGGTCCAGATCGGCGAGAATTGCCTGCCAGAATGCGCTCTCATGCCCTGGCCGCACCAGAGGCGTGCCGAGGAAGCAGTTGGGGTGGCGCCAGTTCTGGCTGTGCGGCACAGGCCAGCGGCCATAATGCTTCTCGCGCGCGATCGGCATCAGACCGCACAATTGGCCATCGACATGCAGCGCGGCGATCTGCGCGCGGCGCAGCGCATCGCAATGCGCGATGGCCGGGACCAGAAACTCGGGAGCGTGAAAGACATTGGGCTCGCTGGCTGCATCGGCGAGCAGGCGCCAGCTGCGCAGAAACGCCGCATCCAGCGCGGCAGGGTCGAGCATCGTCAGACGCACCGCGCCTGCATCCGCCGGGGCGGGTGTCGATGCGGCCATGACCAAGCCCTGATCCATGCGGCTAAAGCAGTCCTGTATCAGTCCGCAACATTCACGGACCCCCCGGGGATGCTATAGGCCCAGACATCGAAACAACAGCTTAAGTGCATTGGTTAACCCGTTAAGCGTGTGCGGCGAGCATGTCGCGGCGCTGCGGGCAAGAAAAAGCCCCGCCGGAATGGACCGGCGGGGCGAGTTGTCGTTCGACTGGAGAGGCTAACGCAAGCCTCAGCCCGCTGCAAGCGCCGCGAGCAGAAGCAAGGCCACGATGTTGGTGATCTTGATCATCGGATTGACCGCAGGCCCGGCGGTGTCCTTGTACGGATCACCCACGGTGTCGCCGGTGACTGCCGCCTTGTGCGCTTCGGAGCCCTTGCCGCCATGATGGCCGTCCTCGATGTACTTCTTGGCATTGTCCCATGCGCCGCCGCCCGAGGTCATCGAGAGGGCAACGAACAGGCCGGAGACGATCACGCCCAGCAGCAGAGCGCCCAGCGCGGCAAAGCCGTTGGCCTGGCCTGCTACTGCGGTGATCACGTAGTACACCACGATCGGTGCGAGCACCGGAAGCAGCGAGGGGATGATCATCTCCTTGATTGCAGCCTTGGTGACCAGATCGACCGTGCGGGCGTAATCGGGCTTCGAGGTGCCCAGCATGATGCCGGGATTGGTGCGGAACTGCTCGCGCACTTCCTCGACCACCGCACCTGCGGCACGGCCCACTGCGGTCATGCCCATGGCGCCGAACAGATAGGGCAGCAACGCGCCCAGCAGCAGTCCGACGATGACATACGGGTTGGAGAGCGAGAAATCGACCGGCACATCAGGGAAGAACTCCTTGAGGTCGGTCGTATACGCGCCGAACAGCACCAGAGCGGCAAGCCCGGCCGAACCGATGGCATAGCCCTTGGTCACGGCCTTGGTGGTGTTGCCCACCGCATCGAGCGCATCGGTCTTTTCACGCACGCTGTCGTCCAGCCCCGCCATTTCGGCGATGCCGCCTGCGTTGTCGGTCACCGGACCATAAGCGTCCAGCGCAACGACCATGCCCGCGAGCGCGAGCATCGCGGTTGCGGCAAAGGCGATGCCGACGACCCCCGCCAGTTGATGCGCGACGATCACCGCGACCACAATCAGCAGCGTCGGCAGCGCGGTCGCCTCGAGGCTGATCGCCAGACCCTGGATGACGTTGGTGCCGTGCCCGGTTTCCGATGCCTTGGCGATCGAGCGCACCGGACGGTAGTTGGTCCCGGTGTAGTATTCGGTGATCCAGATGATCAGCCCGGTAACGCCCAGGCCGACCAGCATCGTGAGATACAGGTCCATGCCGGTGAAGGTCTGGGTGATCACGCCCTCTTCGGGCTTGAGCGAATAGGCGCTGCCCATGCCGATGATGGCATCGGTGACGAAATACAGCCCGATGGCCGAGAGCACCGCGGTGACCGCAAAGCCCTTGTACATCGCGCCCATGATCGAGTTGGACGATCCCAGCCGGACGAAATAGGTGCCGATGATCGAGGTGATGATGCAAAGCCCGCAGATGCCGAGCGGAAGGCCGACCAGCGGCAGCAAGGCCGTATCGTCACCTGCCACCAGCAGCGCAATCGCGACCATGGTAACGCCGATGGTGACGACATAGGTTTCGAAAAGGTCGGCGGCCATGCCTGCGCAGTCGCCGACATTGTCGCCGACGTTATCGGCGATGACGGCGGGGTTGCGCGGGTCATCCTCGGGAATTCCGGCCTCGACCTTGCCGACGAGGTCGGCGCCGACGTCTGCGGCCTTGGTGAAGATGCCGCCGCCCAGTCGCGCGAAGATCGAGATCAGCGAGGCGCCGAAGGCAAGTGCGACGAGACCGTTGACGATGTTGCGGTCTTCGGGATCGCTCAGGCCATGGCCCGCAATCGCGTAGAGATAATAGAAATAGCCTGCAGTGGCGAGCAATCCGAGCCCAGCCACGAGCATGCCGGTGATCGCGCCCGCCCGGAACGCCAGCGTGAGGCCGGCCTGCAGCGAGACGCTGGCGGCCTGCGCGGTGCGCATATTGGCGCGCACCGAGATGTTCATGCCGATATAGCCTGCCACGCCCGAGAGCACCGCGCCGAGCAGAAAGCCGATGGCGGAAACGGGATTGCCGAACTTGTCGAGAAGCGCCCAGACGAGCGCGAGCACGACGACTCCGACGATGGCGATGGTGCGATACTGGCGGCCGAGATAGGCCTGTGCGCCTTCCTGGATGGCGGCGCCGATTTCCTGCATTCTTGCGTTGCCAGGTGACTGGCTGAGGACCTGGCGGCTGGTGATGATACCGTACAGAACTGCAACCACCCCACACAGGATGGCTATCAAAACAACATTCATGCGTCGCTCCCCCAAAAAAGCGAAGGCCTGTTGGCCAAGGTCGGTGATCACCGCGCCCTTCACATGAACGTCAGCGTCCCGGCGCATAGGTATAAGCGGGGTTTGCGGGGGCGCAACTTAATAAAGTTAGTGAGGATCGGCGGCTTCAGCCGTGCAGCCAACCAAGTTTTGCCGGCAGGTCGACCGGCATTCCGTTCCAGCTGATCGTGAGCCCCGAGCCCTCGGCAAAGCCTCCGACACGCACGGCCGGTACCGGCAGATGCGCCTGTCCGTCGGCGGCAAAAAGCAGCTGATAATCATCGCCTCCGGTGGCCGCTGAAAGCGCTGCGTCCTGATCCGCCGCGAACGCCTCGACGAAATCCTGGGACAGCGGCACCTTGGCCAGATCGACATCGACGCCCAGCCCCGACGCGCTTGCCATCCGCGCGGCATCGATCAGCAGCCCGTCGGAGACGTCCATCATCGCGTGGGCGATCTGCGCCAGCGCGCGGCCGTCGGCGATGCGGGCCTGCGGGCGGCGATAGGCGCTGATCAGCGAGCGGGGTTCGGTCTTGCCGCTTTGCAGCAGTTGCAGCCCGGCCCAGCCATCGCCGATGGTGCCGGTGACGAACAGTCCGTCGCTTGCCAGCGCGCCGGAGCGCGAGGGCGGCACCGGCACCGAGGGCAGCCCGATCGCGGTCAGCGAGAGCACGCGCGGCGCGCCTGCCGCCGCGCTGATCGTGTCGCCGCCGATCAGCAGCATGTCGTAATGGTCAAGCGCTTCGCCCAGCCCCTGAACAAACGCGCTGTCCCACGCGGCATCACCGCTGAGCGTGTGCCCGGTGAGGCAGGCCAGCGGGGTGGCGCCCTTGGCGGCAAGATCGGAGACGTTCACCGCCACCAGCTTCCACGCGAGATCGGCAGGCGGGTCAGCGGGAAGAAAATGCACGCCTTCTGCGAGCATGTCCTTGGTCAGGACGAGGGACTGCTTGCCGATGGTCAGCACCGCTGCATCGTCGGCCAGCCCCCGCGCTGCCGGATCGGTCGCGATGCTGCGGAGAAGGTCGATATAGGCGGGCTCGGTGGTCAAGATCGACCTACCTTGCCTCTATCGTCACCCCCGCGCAGGCGGGGGTCCCGCTTCTTCTTCAGGTTCCCGCTGAAGCGGGATTCCCGCATTCGCGGGAATGACAGGGAGTGGCCGTTAAGCCCGCACATCTTTGGCGATCGCGTCGAGCAGCCCGTTGGCAAAGCGCGTGTCCTTGGCATCGAAGAACGCGTGCGCGACATCGAGATATTCGTTGATCACGCTGCCCACCGGCACGTCGCGCCGCGCAAGCAGCTCATAGGCGCCCGCGCGCAGGATCTGGTGCAGCGTGCGGTCGAGCCGGGTCAGCGACCAGCCGCTGGCGAGCTTGGCCTCGATCAGCCCGTCGATCTCGACCAGCCGCGCGGTGGTGCCCTGCACGATGTCGTCGAAGAAATCGACATCCGCATCGGCATACTGATCGTCTTCGATTTCCGCGCCCAGCCGGTGCATGTGGAATTCGTGCAGCAGCTGCGCGATGGGCGTTTCCTCCATCGTGTGCTGGTACAGCGCCTGGACCGCGGCAAGCCGCGCGGCGGAACGGGATTGGGATTTCGGGTTCATCTGGGTTCCATCATGTCAGGCGGCGCCGGACGCTGTCGGCATGCGCGGGCAGGCCCTCCATCTCGGCGAGCGCCACCGCCGCAGGGCCGATCGCCTGCAGGCCTTCGCGACCCAGCTCGATAAAGCTGGTGCGCTTCATGAAATCGAGCACCGACAGCCCGGAAGAAAAACGTGCGCGCCGCCCAGTGGGCAGCACATGGTTGGGCCCGGCGACATAATCGCCCACCGCTTCCGGGGTAAGCCGGCCGAGGAACACCGATCCAGCGTGCTTCACCTTGGCGAACAGCGCCTGCGGATCGTCCACCGCGAGCTCGAGATGCTCGGCGGCGAGGCGGTTGACCAAGGACATCGCGTCCTCGAGGCTGTCGACCACGATGATCGCGCCATTGTCTTCCCAGGCCCGGGTCGCGACCTTCTCAGTCGAGAGCGAGGCCAATTGCACGCCGACCACATCCGCGACGATATCGGCAAAGCCCGCGTCGTCGGTGAACAGGATCGACTGGCTGGTCGGGTCATGCTCGGACTGGCTGAGCAGATCGGCTGCGATCCATTCGGGGTCGTTCCTCGCATCGGCGACCACGACGATCTCGGACGGGCCTGCGACCATGTCGATGCCGACCACGCCATAAAGCTGGCGCTTGGCCTCTGCCACCCAGGCGTTTCCGGGGCCGGTTATGACGTCGACCGCACGGATCGTATCGGTGCCATAGGCCAGCGCCGCAACTGCCTGCGCGCCGCCGATCCGCCAGATCTCGTCGACACCAGCGAGATGCGCTGCTGCCAGCACCAGCGGATTGATCACGCCCTTGGGGGTCGGGGTCACCACCACCAGCCGCTCGACCCCTGCCACCTTGGCGGGGATCGCGTTCATCAGCAGTGAGGACGGATAGGCCGCACGGCCACCGGGGACGTACAGTCCGGCCGCATCGACCGCGGTCCAGCGCGCGCCCAGGCGAACGCCTGCGGCATCGGTATAGTCGCGGTCTTCGGGAAGCTGTGCCTCGTGATAGGCGCGGATGCGGGTAGCGGCGAGATCGAGCGCGGTGCGCAGCTCGTCGCTCAGCTCTTCATAGGCCGCAGCGCACGCATCCTTGCCGATGCTCCAGCCGCCGCCTGGCAGACTGTGGCCATCGAAGCGCGAGGTGTATTCGATCAGCGCCGCATCGCCGCGCGCCTTGACGTCGGCGATGATCGCAGTGACGTCGCGGCTGACCTCGATGTCGCTCTCGCGGCGACCACGGACGAGCTTGTCGAATGCGCGCGCGAAACCTGCGTCGCGGGTGGAAAGCCGCAGCGTCATGCCGCCTGCCTCTGTTCGGCGGCAAGATCGCGGAACGCGGACATCAGCGGGCCAAGCCGCGCGTGATCCTTCTTGAGCGCGGCGCGGTTGACGATCAGCCGCGCGGAAACCTGGGTGATCACCTCGGTTTCGACCAGGCCGTTGTCCTTCAAGGTGCGGCCCGATTCCACCAGATCGACGATCTGCCGCGCCAGACCCAGCGAGGGGGCGAGTTCCATCGCGCCGTTCAGCTTGACGCACTCGGCCTGCACGCCCTGCCGCTCGAAATGGCGGCGGGTGATGTTGGGGTATTTGGTCGCGACGCGGATGTGCGACGGGCGCGGCTGGCGCTCGCCGGCCTCGTCGACGGGCTCTGCCACCGACAGGCGGCAATGGCCGAAATTGAGGTCCACCGGGGCGTACAGGTCCGAATAATCGAACTCGTCGATCACGTCCGAGCCGACGATGCCGATCTGCGCTGCCCCATGCGCCACGAAGGTCGCGACATCGAACGCGCGCACGCGGATGATGTCCATATCGGCGCGGTTGGTGCCGAACCGCAGCGAGCGGTTCTTGGGATCGTGGAACTCCGCCGCAGGCTCTATTCCCACCCGCGCGAGCACGGGCAGCGCATCGTCGAGGATTCGCCCCTTGGGGATTGCAAAGATCAGCGTGTCGGCCATGGTGGCGGCATGTAGGGGCAAGCAGGCCAAAGGGCAATATGGAGCGGCGCGACGAAATCGAACGGCAAATCGGCGAACAGGCCGATCATGCGGCGCATAACGACGCGCCCGCGACGGCGGCGGTCTGCCGCGCACTGATCGCTCTGGCGCGGGGCGGCACTGCCTGCGGTGCGCGGATTGCGAACTGGCCAGGCGATGTGCTCGCCGATGCGATGCCGCTGCGGCTGGCGGGCGGGCTGCACCATCTGTTCCGCAAGGGGGAGGCCCCCGAACTGGGGGCGGTCTACGCCCGGGAGGTCCACGCGCAGGACTCGGTGGACGCCATCGTCGCCGATGTCGTCGCTCGGCACGATGCCGAACTGCTCCCGTGGTTCGATGGCCCGCCGCAGACCAACGAGGCGGGGCGCTCGTCGAGCTTCGTCGCCGCGCTGCACTGGCTGGCGAGCCGAACGACAGGGGTGTTCGAACTCAACGAAATCGGGTCGAGCGCGGGGATGAACCTGCTGATCGACCGTTATGGCTATGATCTGGGCGGGGTGGTCTCTGGTCCTGCGGGCGCGCCGTGCACGATCCGCCCCGACTGGCAGGGCCCGCCGCCACCCGATACCCGCTTCCGCATCGCCAGCGTGCGCGGCTGCGATCTCCAGCCGATCGACGTGCGCGACGATGCCGCCGCCGACCGGCTGATCGCCTATATCTGGCCCGAGGCGAACGCGCGGTTCGAGCGGATGGAGGCAGGCATTGCGATGATCCGGCACCGCGCGGTCGATCTGGTGCAGGCAGACGCCGCCGACTGGATTGCGGCGCGGTTGGCGGAACCGCAGGAGGCCGGGGTGACGCGGGTGCTGATGCACTCGATCGTGTGGCAGTATATTCCGGCGGATCGTCAGGCGATCATCGAACGCGCCATGGCCGAAGCCGGCGCCGTGGCGACGGCGGAGCGCCCGCTGGCGTGGATCGCGCTGGAGACAAACCGCGCGACATTCCGGCATGAATTGAAGGTGCGGCATTGGCCGGGCGGCGGCGAGCCGCACCTGCTGGGAGAGGCGCAGGCGCATGGTGCGTGGGTGCGGTGGATGGGGTGATGGGAGCCTTGCCCTAGCGGGTCAGATCGCGTCCGCTTTTGTCGCCCGGAATGAGGGGGCTGAATGGCCGGAAATGGGTGGTGAGCTGCCGCTGGAACTATTCTTCGCGCTCGCAGGCGTCAGCGTCGAATACGAAGCATCGCTTACCGCTTACCAACGCAGGCGTATGCTCACGCCACCATCCCGCGGCCCTAGGGTCCACCTCTTCCAATATATCGACCGCCGCTTTCGCGTTCACGCTGAAGCCCGTCAGCTTTATGCCTTTGCCCAAACCAAGCGCCCAGAGTTGGAGAAAGGCATTGCTCGGGCCGCTCAAGACGCCGAACCCCCACAAACTGCGCTGCCGATCAACAGCCAATGGCAAGGATAAACCAATCCAAGCGTCACGGACCCAGTCTGGAGCTTCGCCAATCGGGCGACGAACAATCTTGATACGCATCGGGAAAGTCTCGCACCCTATGCGAACGACCGCAACGGGGTCGTTTGCTGAATGGCAACTTTCTGACAGAAATGCTCCAAAGCCGCCACCACCCGCGCAGCCTGAGCCTGTCGAAGGCCACGCGCCACCCTCAACTCAAAATCACATCATTCCCTTGAACTTGTTTCAGGGCTCATTTCTCCCCAAGCGGCTTCGGCTCTTTGGGGCGCGATGGGTCCTGAAACGAGTTCAGGATGACGGAAGTGGGATGGGGATTAGGGAGAGCCTTGCGGCGATTGACAACCCCTTCGCGGTATCGCGTCTGTGCGTGAGCCCCCTATTGTTTCGCGCGAAGGCGCGAAGAAGGGGGGCTGCGATGGGCAGCCGAGGCTCTACACGACCCCTGGGCTCCGGCTTTCGCCGGAGAGCGATTGTAGTGGGGGCTGAGGATGGCGCGGGGCCCTCGACGGGCTCAGGGGTGGTGTGGGCTCAACGCGCTGCCAGAAATCCCTCTATCGCCGCGATCAGCGCGTCGGGCTGTTCCCACGGCACGAAGTGCCCGCCGGGAGCCTTCACCAGCGTGAGATCTGGCACCAGCGTTTCGATACCGTCGAGCAAGGAGGGTCGCAGCGCATAGTCGTCCATCGCCCAATAGAGCAAAGTCGGCTGGGTGACCGGCGGGAAGGGGCGGTCGAGGTATGCGGGGCGATCAATCTCGCCTTGCAGCGGCGGGACGATCAGCGGGCTGGCGCGGTACCAGTTGACCATCGCGGTGAACGCACCCGGCGTCTGCCATTGCGCGAGGTAGATCGAGCGTTCTTGCGGAGTGATCCGGCTGACGGCACTGGGCTCGGCGAAGCGCGAGTCGAAGTAGGCGTCCCAGCCCATCTGCTCGACGATCTCCTCGAAATCCGGTCGGCGCATCTCGGTGATGTATTGTGCAGAGGCGCGCTGGTCGGGGTCGTCGAACAGCGCCTTCTGATAGGTGAACGGGTGTGCGGCGTTGGCCATGATCAGCCGGGTAACGCGGTCGGGATGATTGAGCGCCGCCATCCACGCGATCGCGCCGCCCCAGTCGTGGCCGACCAGGGTGAACGTGTCGACGCCCAGATGATCTGCCAGCGCCAGCAGGTCGGCGACCATGTACTTGGGCTGATAGGCCTCGACTCCTTCAGGCTTCGACGATCCGGCAAAGCCGCGCTGGTCGGGGGCGATCAACCGGTAGCGGTCGGCAAAATGCGCCATCACGTAGCGCCAGGTGCGGTGCGATTCGGGAAAGCCGTGCAGCAGGATCAGCGGCGGTGCGTCTGCAGGGCCGGTGATCGCGACGTCGAGTTCGACCCCGGTGGGCAACGCGATGCGGGTGAGGGGGAGGTCCATCATGCGCGCGCTTTCACGTCCGCCCCCGCGTCAATGGAACCTCCGGAATCGGGATGAACTCGAGTTCGTCGCCGGGCACCTTGGGGAAGGCCCCAGCATTCCAGCGCTCGGCAGCCTCTTGGATGCGCGCGTTCGACGATCCGACGAAGTTCCACCAGATGTGCCGCTCCGACCCGAATGCCGCTCCGCCCAGCAGCATCGCGCGGCCGCCGCCGATGCTGTCCAGCTTCGGCTTTGCGCCGGGCGCGATCAGGTAGAGCAGATACGGCTCGAGCGGCAGCCCGTCGAGCGCCGCATCGCCTTCGACCAGCATCACCGCCCGCTCGTCCGCCTCGCTGTCGATCGGGATCGATCCGCCCGGCCGGAGCACGATATCGGCATAGATTGTCGGGCTGTGGCAGGTCGTGGGCGCGGTCTTGCCCCAGAGCGAGCCCATGATCACCTTGGCCGATGCGCCGCCGCCGTCGATCGTCGGCAGGTCCGCGCAGCCGATGTTCTCGAACGCGGGGTCTGCGTCTTCCTGGCCGTCGGGCAGCGCCAGCCAGGTCTGCATGCCGAACAGCTTCGCGCCGCCGGCCATCTCGTCTGCCGGGCTGCGCTCGGAATGGACGATGCCGCGCCCGGCGGTCATCAGATTGACCTCGCCAGGGTGGATGGTCTGGAAGGTGCCCAGAGAATCGCGATGATCGATCGCGCCGGTGAACAGATAGGTGACCGTCGCCAGCCCGATATGCGGATGCGGGCGTACGCCGAGGTCGCGGCCGATATCGAGCTGTGCCGGGCCGAACTCGTCGACGAAGATGAACGGGCCGACCATCGCGCGCGACTTTTGCGGCAGCACGCGGCGCACGCTGAACCCGCCCAGATCGTGCGTCACGGGCAGCAGGGTGAGCGAAATGGGGTTGGTCATGCGCGGTCTCCGAACATGCGCCTGAGGCGGCGATGTCGATGGTGGAAGAATATGCGGATCAGGCCGGCCGTCAACCGGGGCAGGAAGCGCGGTTCGAACGTCAGCAGATCGGTAACCCTGCACCCCGTGCCGTGCGCGACGATGCGCCGCTCGTGCCGCCAGTGCGCCATTCCGGTCATCGGCGAGCATTCGACGAACCCCGATCCGGGATCGAGCGATTCCAGCGTGAGCGCGCTGGTCCCGGCTGGGATCAGGCCGCCAAGCAACAGCCGGCTGTGGAACAGCGGCCTGCCGGGCGTCATCGGAACATCGGTCAGCCGTTCGATCCCGGACGGCGCGGTCATCGCAAGCAGCGGCATCATCTCGCGCCGCAATCCCGCGAGCGATGTCGCCGACAGCCAGACGCTTTCGCGATCTGCGGCAAGGGTGGAACTGAACGTGGCGGTTGTCCGGCCCAGCGTTATTCCCCCGGCGCGCGCGCCTTGATCGCCATTGCGTGCACCTTCTGCCCCGGCAGGTCGCCGAGCGCTGCGTTGACCATTCGCTGGCGCTCCAGCCGCGATTTGCCGGCAAAGGCAGCGCTTTCGATCACCACCGTGAAGTGCGATTCGCCGCTGCCGTCATCGCCCATATGGCCGCTGTGCTTGGCGCTGTCGTTGATCACGTCCAGCTGGATCGGCGACAGGGCCGCGGTCAGCCGGTTTTCGATTTCGCTGGCCATCGGCCCCTTGGTTTTCATGTCCATGCCACCCTATATAAGCCGCTCTTCGCTGCAATGCGAGGCGCGTAATGGCAAGGGATGGTCGGGGTTTTGGCGGAACGGGACGGATCGGAAAAGGAAGGCAGCGCGCGGCGTCGTGCGCGGTTCCATGGCCGGATCGAAGGCACCGGACACCGCTGCGACTGGGCCGAGTGCCCCGAAGATGGCGAATTCCGCGCGCCGCCGGATGAAAACCGCGCGCATGGATCGCGCTTCGACGGCCCGGGCCGCTACCGCTGGTTCTGCCTCGAGCACATCCGCGAATTCAACGAGCGCTACAACTTCTTCTCCGGGATGAGCGCCGAGGAGATCTACGAGGCGCAACGGCCGACCTCAGGCTGGGATCGCGAAACGCGCGCCTTTGCCGCAGGCGCGGGGCAGGCGCCGCGCTGGGGCGACTTTTCCGATCCGCTCGACGCCATCGGTGCGCGCTTCCGCCAGAACATCAAGGATCGGGCGGCGGCCCAGGCCAATGATCGCGCTGCAGCCCAGCGCGGCCTGAGCGTCGCAGACCGCAGCGCGCTCAAGACATTGGGGCTGAGCGCGGACGCCAACCGGACGACGATTCGGCAGGCCTATTCGAAGCTGGTGCGCGCCTACCACCCGGACCGTAACGGCGGCGACCGCACCCACGAGAAAGCCTTGCAGGAGGTCATCGCCGCCTATACGCACTTGCGCAAACTTGCTGCATTCACCTGATCGTGCGATCGGGCATTGCAGCTCCCTTAAGCGACCGATTAACAGCGGACACCCACATGACAGACATTTCCAATACCCAGCCTGACAGCCGTGACGGCACCCTGCTCGATGCGCCCGACCGGATGGTGAAGGCGCGCGACGTGTTCGGCGTCGACATCGACATGGAAGTGCCCGCGTTCAGCGAGGCCGACGAGCGCGTCCCCGATCTCGATCCCAGCTATGTGTTCGACCCGGAAACCACGCTGGCGGTGCTTGCTGGCTTTGCCCACAACCGCCGGGTGATGGTGCAGGGCTATCACGGCACGGGCAAGTCGACGCATATCGAACAGATCGCCGCGCGCCTCAACTGGCCGTGCATCCGCATCAATCTGGATGCACATATCAGCCGTATCGATCTGGTGGGCCGCGATGCCATCGTGCTGCGCGACGGCAAGCAGGTCACCGAATTCCGCGAAGGCCTGCTGCCATGGGCACTGCAGACCCCGACCGCACTGGTGTTCGACGAATATGACGCGGGCCGCCCCGACGTGATGTTCGTGATCCAGCGCGTGCTCGAAACCGAGGGCAAGCTGACCCTTCTCGACCAGAACCGCGTGATCCGCCCCAACCCCTATTTCCGCCTGTTCGCTACTGCGAACACCGTGGGCCTGGGCGACACCAGCGGGCTGTATCATGGCACCCAGCAGATCAATCAGGGCCAGATGGACCGCTGGAACATCGTGTGCACGCTCAACTATCTGCCCGCCGAGACCGAAGCCAAGGTCGTTCTCGCCAAGGTGGGCGAGACCGACCCCAAGGTGGTCAAGAACATGGTCAAGGTCGCCGACCTGACCCGCCAGGGCTTCATCAACGGCGATATTTCGACCGTGATGAGCCCGCGTACCGTGATCAGCTGGGCACAGAATGCCGCGATCTTCCACAACATCGGTTTCGCCTTCCGGCTGTCGTTCCTCAACAAGTGCGACGAAGCCGAGCGGATGCTGGTCGCGGAATATTACCAGCGCGTGTTCGGCGAGGACCTGCCCGAGAGCATCATCGGCAAGGGGTAATTTGCGCGGTTGCTGAGGGCTGACAGCCGAGGATTGCGTGTTGATGGCGATCGAAAGCGCAATCCGGAGAGCGCACCCCCACGCAACCCTCTCCCTTCGAAGGGGGAGGGCTTTGATCAACCGCAACCCTCTCGCGCTTGCTGTCATATTGATATAATACACCGCTGTGTTCAAGAAATTGCGATTCGGATCGGGGCGTTTTGGGGGCGGCGGGGTTTCCGCCGTTGATGCCCCGTGGCCGCCGCCGGGGTTGGGCGAGGCGCGCAATCCGTGGCTCGATCCTGCGGACGTAAGATCGGTGGCGCCAGAGCCCATCAAGCCGCCGCGCAACCGCTGGTGGTGGGCCAAGCGCATCCTCGCGGCAGTCTTTGTCCTGTTCCTGATCTTGCTCGCCTGGCTGGCGATCACCGCGCCTTTGTCCAAATCGCTGCAGCCGATCGCGCCGCCGGAAATCACTTTGCTCGCCGCCGATGGTACGCCGATCGCGCGCAGCGGGGCGGTGGTCGAAGAGCCTGTCGTGGTCGAGCGCTTGCCGGAGCATGTCGTGCAGGCGTTTCTCGCGATCGAGGACCGGCGGTTCTACAGCCATTGGGGGATCGATCCGCGCGGTCTTGCGCGGGCGCTGTGGGCCAACGTCTCGGGATCGAGCGGTACCCAGGGCGGTAGCACGATCACTCAGCAACTCGCCAAGATCAGCTTCCTCACCCCAGAACGCAGCCTGACCCGCAAGCTGCGCGAGATGCTGATCGCGTTCTGGCTGGAAGCCTGGCTGACCAAGGATGAGATCCTGGGGCGATACCTCTCCAACGCCTATTTCGGCGACAACGTGTACGGGCTGCGCGCGGCCTCGCTGCACTATTTTGATCGCAAGCCCGAGCGGTTGAAACCCGAACAGGCGATCCTGCTCGCCGGGCTGGTTCAGGCGCCGTCGCGCTTTGCGCCGACGCGCAACTGGAAGGGGGCCAGCCGCCGCGCCGACATGGTGCGCACTGCGATGGTCAACGCAGGGTTCATGACGCGGGAACAGGCCGATGCGCTGCCCCAGCCGCGGCTGGATGTGCACGAACGGCCCAAGCTTGCCAACGGCACCTATTTTGCCGATTGGGCGATGCCGCAGGCGCGCGCGCTGACAGAGATGTCGCATGCCAGGCTCGAGCTCACCACGACGCTGGATTCGCGGCTGCAGCGTGCAGCCGAGCGGATCGTCGCGCGGGCGGGACTGGGCAAGGCGCAGGTGGCGCTGGTGGCAATGCGCCCCAATGGCGAGGTCGTCGCCATGGTCGGTGGCAAGAGCCATGCGCAGTCGCCCTTCAACCGTGCCACCCAGGCGCGCCGCCAGCCGGGATCGACCTTCAAGCTGTTCGTCTGGCTCGCCGCGCTGGAAGCGGGGATGGAGCCAAGCTCGGTCGTCGATGACAGCCCGATCACCACCGGCACCTATCGCCCGCGCAACGCTGGCGACCGCTATCGCGGCGTGATCAGCCTGGAAGAGGCGTTCGTGCACTCGAGCAATGTCGCAGCGGTCCGATTGTTCCAGCAAGTGGGCAGCGAAAAGGTGATCGAACAGGCGACCAAGCTGGGGCTCAAGGGGCCGTTCACCGAAGGCGATCCCAGCCTGGCGCTGGGCAGTGCTAGCGCCAGCCTGATCGAGCTGACCGCGGCCTTTGCCGGGGTTGCGGGCAACAGCTGGCCGGTCGAACCGCACGCCTTCAAGCGCGAGGAGCAGGGCTGGTTCGAATGGCTGGTCGATGGCCCGGACAGCTATTCGTCACGGGTGCACGAGCAGATGCAGGACATGCTGCGCGCCGCGGTCAATCGCGGCACCGGCCGTGCGGCCAGTCTCAACATCCCCAATTTCGGCAAGACCGGGACCAGCCAGGACAATCGCGATGCGCTGTTCGTCGGCTATGCCGGCGACCTTGTGGTGGGCGTGTGGATCGGAAACGACGACAACAGCCCGATGAGCGGGATCCGCGGCGGCGGTCTGCCCGCGCGGATCTGGCGCCAGTTCATGGGCGAGGCGGTGCGCGGCGCCGTTCCGCCGCGCCGTGCCGCACCGGTGGCGCCGCCCGAGGAGGTCGACCCCGACCCCGCGATCGATCCGATCATCGAAGGCGAGATCGAGGCGCAGGTCGGCGGCGCGAATGTGCGCGTCACCCCCGATGGCCTGACGATTTCGGGCGATGTCGGCGGCGCGCCGGTTGCGGTCACCGTTGATGGCAACGGCGCGCAGGTCGAGCGGCGCAGGCCCGAGCCTCCTGCTCCGCCCGGGCAATAGCTGCCCCGTATCGGCAGGCTGCTTGACATCGCAGGCCCGGGTGTTCAGCGATAGTGCATGACCAACCGCACGCCACTTGATGACCTGAAGAACGTTCTCGCCGGAACCGCGCGCGCCATCGCGCATCAACCCGAGGTCGAGGTGGCGTTCACCGCGGATCCGCCGTCGCAATCTGGCACAAAGCTGCGCGTGCCGATGCCGGGGCGCAAGCTGCCCGCAGATCAGGTCGCCGAGGCGCGCGGTTTTGCAGACCTCTACGCGCTGCGGCTGAAGCATCACAACCCCGCCCAGCACAACGCCAATGCGCCCAAGGAGGCGGTTGCCCGCGCTGCATTCGATGCGGTCGAGCAGGTGCGGATCGAGGCGCTGGGCAGCCGCGCGATGAGTGGGCTGGGGGCCAATCTGGATGCCGCGCTCGACATGCGCATGCGCTCGGACCCGATCGCGCGCGCGACCAAGGTCGACGAGGTGCCGCTATCGACCGCTCTGGGTCTGATCGTGCGCGAACGGCTGACCGGCAAGCCGATGCCCGCAGGGACCGTTGCCGGGGTCGATCTGGTGCGCGACTGGATCGAGAGCAAGGGCGGCGAGGATATCGACAATCTTGCGCTGTCGCTCGACGATCAGGCGGCGTTTGCTGCGCTTGCCACCCGGCTGCTCGAACATCTCGACCTCACCGAGGGCCAGATGGACGAGGAGGACAGCCAGGACGACGGCGACGATGACGATTCGTCCGAAGAGGGCGAACCCGAGGACCAGGACGGCGAGCAGGAAGGGTCCGATCAGGGCCAGACCGAGGCGCGCGGCGAGGAGCAGACCGGCGAGAACGAGGACGGCGACCAGTCCGAAACCGAAGGCGAGATGGAGCAGGGCGACGACGGCGACCCCGGCGAGATGGGCGATGATGGCATGATGCCGACGCGCCCCAACCGCCCCTGGACCGATCTTCCTTCCGATTTCGAATACAAGGCCTGGTCCACCCGCTTTGATGAGGTGGTCGAGGCCACCGACCTGTGCGACGAGGACGAACTGCTGCGGCTGCGCGCTTATCTCGACCAGCAGCTCGCGCATCTGCAGGGCGCGGTGACCAAGCTCGCCAACCGTCTGCAGCGCCGGTTGATGGCGCAGCAGAGCCGCAGCTGGGATTTCGACCAGGAAGAAGGAATGCTCGATGCCGCGCGGCTGGCACGGATCGTGGTCGCGCCGGGGCATTCGCTATCGTACAAGATCGAGCGGGAAACCGATTTCCGCGATACCGTAGTCACGCTGCTGATCGACAATTCCGGATCGATGCGCGGTCGCCCGATCAGCATCGCGGCGATCAGCGCGGACATCATGGCGCGCACGCTGGAACGCTGCGGGGTCAAGACCGAGATTCTGGGCTTCACCACTAAGGCATGGAAGGGTGGCCAGTGCCGCGAGGACTGGCTGGCGCAGGGCCGCCCGCAGCTTCCCGGACGCCTCAACGACCTTCGCCACATCGTCTACAAGAAGGCCGACGAGCCCTGGCGGCGAGCGCGCAAGAATCTGGGCCTGATGATGCGCGAAGGGCTGCTCAAGGAGAATATCGACGGCGAGGCGCTGCTGTGGGCGCACAACCGTCTGCTCGCCCGCCACGAGGAACGCCGCATCCTGATGGTAATTTCGGATGGCGCGCCGGTCGATGATTCGACGCTGTCGGTGAACCACGGCGCCTATCTCGAACAGCATCTGCGCAAGGTCATCGACTGGATCGAGAAGATGTCGCCGGTGCAGTTGATCGCCATCGGCATCGGCCACGACGTCACCCGCTATTACAAGCGCGCGGTGACGATCATGGATGCCGAACAACTGGGCGGCACGATGGTCGAGCAGCTGGCGGGGCTGTTCGACGACGAGTGATGCGGGCTGGCACGGCGCTAGGCCAGACTTGCCAAAGGTCGGCGCCCAGCTTAACCAAGCGATTAAATCGCGAACCCTGATCCGGAGATCTGCCTTGAACGTATCCGAAGCCGTTGCAACCCGTCGGTCCGTGCGCCAGTTCCGGCCCGATGCGGTTCCGCTCGACATGCTGCAGGATATCCTGACCAAGGCGCAGCGCGCGCCCTCGGGGGGCAATACCCAGCCATGGCATGCCATCGTGCTGACCGGCGAGCCGCTTGCCGATCTGACCGCCAAGATCAAGGCGAAGGCCGCGAGCGAGCCGATGGGTGCGGGGATGGAGTACGACATCTACCCCAAGGGCCTCGAGGGTCGCTACGAGGAGCAGAGGCGGCTGGTCGGCAAGCGGATGTTCGACGCGCTGGGGCTCGCGCGCGAGGATGGCGCAGGTCGTATCGCGCAGATGGCCAAGAACTGGGACAGCTTCGGTGCCCCGGTGCAGATCTTCACTTATTGCCGCACCTATATGGGGCCGCCGCAATGGTCGGACATGGGCATGTGGCTGCAGACGGTGATGCTGCTGCTGCGCGAGGCGGGGCTCGACAGTTGCCCGCAGGAAATCTGGGCGATGTACGGCAGCTACATGCGCGAGCTGCTGGGCATCGGCGACGAGTTCATCTTCTTCACCGGCATGGCGGTGGGCTATCGCGACCCCGATGCACCGATCAACAATTTTGCGGTTCCGCGCGTCGACCTGTCCGAGGCCATAGACTTTCGCGGTTTCTAAAGCGGGTCGGAGGCAGCGACATCCAAGGTTCATCGGGCGCTGTATAATCTGCCATCATTCCGATGCGGCAACTGGTCACGCCGCATCGGGGGGATTATAGCATCCCCAAACGAATCCAGACCGGGTCGCGCCGAAATCAGGATTTGCCGCCGCATCCTCAGGGATCGAGGCAAATGGGGTGTGATAATGTGCGACGGCCAGACAGGTGACACACGAGCGGACGCAGCGGCCACGGTGCCTGCGTGCGGGGCGCCATCCGGCCGCGTTGCCGCGTGCTCAAGCGCCCGGGCAAGCATGGACATGAACGCGCCGGGGGGCGGCAGCTGAGATCATGGCGCTGAAACCAGACACCGCTTCGGCCCCCAGCAGCCGCGATGAGGTTGGCCGTTCGGCCAACCGGCTCATTCGCCAGCTGGGGCTCGTGCGGATGCTCGCGACCCTGGGCTTTCTGGTGTTCGCGCTCGCGGTGGCGCGTTACAGCCCCACGATGCCGCTGCTCGGCGATGCCGAAAACGCGATGTACGACATGCGCGCGGCCAATTTCGCCAAAAAGGTCGATCAGGACCCGCGCATCCTGATGGTGGTCTATACCGACGACACGCTGATCGATACCGGTCAGCGATCTCCGGTCGACCGCACCATCCTTGCCAATGCGCTGACCAACATCGACCGGATGGGGGCAAAATCGATCGGCATAGATATTCTGTTCGATCAGCCGCAGGACGATGACGAGGCGCTCAAGACCGCATTCCGATCGATGCAAACCCCCACGCACGTCGCTTATGCATCCAACGAGACCAACACCGAGGCGATCCAGTTTCGCCAGCAGGAGTTTCTTGAGCAGTTCCTCAAGGACATCACCACCGCCAAGACGGTGCCCACCAGCATCCGGCTGCTGACCGATCCGGATGGTGTCGCGCGGCGCTGGCCCGACCAGCCAAAGAACCTGCCGCCGATCATGGTGCGTGCGATGACCCCGCCCAACGCAGCGTTCGCCGACTATCGCGGTGCGATCCGCTTCCGCCTCCCGCTGTCGTCGGACCGCCCGGTGATCAACAAGCTGCCGATCGACCTGTTTGCCGACCCTGAAAGCGCCGAGTTCGTCGCCAGCGAGGTCAAGGGCAAGCATGTGCTGATCGGCGGGGATTTCGTCGATTTCGACAAGTTCGATACCCCGCTCACCCGCATCGGCGATGTCGTCACCGGCGATTCGCAGATGATCGGGCTCGAAGTCCATGCGCACATGATGTCGCAGTTGCTCGACAACGATCAGCCGTTCTCATTCCCTGGCTGGTCGCTGTGGGTGATCGCTTTGGTCGTGGTGCTGGCCGGCTGCGCCACCGCGATCAGCCAGGCGCGTGCCTGGATCATGGGGCTGCTGCTGGGATCGCAGATCCTGTTGTTCATCACGGTGCCGTTCATTCTGCAATATCAGGGGTTCGATACATTAGACCTGCCAAGCTTCGGCTGGGCGACCGGCTGGTTGCTCGCCTATACCTCGGTGGGCGCCGCCGCACGCGTGGTCGGGTCCAAGCAGCGCGCGTTCGCGCAGAATGCGCTGGGCAAATACCTGCCCCGCTCGGTCGCGGCGGAAATCCTCAAGGACCCCGACAAGCTCGCGCTGCACGGCGAGAAGCGGGAGATCTTCTGCGTATTCACCGATCTGGAGGGCTTTACCAAGCTGACCCACGCGATCGAGCCGGAGATGGTGGCGTTCCTGCTCAACAACTATCTCGACAAGCTCGCCGACGTGGTGCTGCAATATGGCGGCACGCTCGACAAGTTCGTGGGCGATGCGGTGGTCGCCTTCTGGGGCGCGCCAATCAGCTTTCCCGACGACGGTGAGCGCGCGGTGCGAGCGGCCTGGGCGATGTACGAGGCTGGCGAGGAGTTCCGCCGCAGCGCGCCCGAGGGCGTCCCGCCGATCGGCCGCACCCGCGTCGGCGTGCATTTCGGCGAAGCGATCGTCGGCAACTTCGGCGGCGAGGGGCGCATTCAATACACGGCGTTCGGTGACAGCATGAACACCGCCGCGCGGCTCGAGGCGGCGAACAAGAACCTCGACACCCGCGTGCTGGTCAGCCGCGAGGCGGCGGAGCGCTCGGGGCTAGACTGGTATCGTCCGATGGGCCGGATCGTGCTAAGAGGGCGCGCCAAGCCCGTGGATATTTTCGAACCCGCGCCGGACATGCCGGCAGGGGAACGTACCCAAATCGCTCAACTCGTGACTGCGCACGAGGCGGGAGATTCAGACGCTGTGGTTCAACTCACATCACAGCTGCAGGAAATGGGGCAGGAAGAGGCCATCGCGAATCTGTTCAAGCGACTTGGTCAGACACAAAAAGGAGAAAGCTATGTTCTCGGTTGATAGGAAGTCCGTACTTCACCGGGCGCTTGCGTTGGGTGCAGTTTTAGGCCTGGGGGTTGCCGTCAGCGGAACCGCGATGGCCCAGTCCATGGTGGTGCGATCGGCGGGACCTTCCGCTGCGCAATATCCGGCCGGCAAGAAGCTGCCCGCCAACACCAAGGTCGTGCTGAAGGCCAGCGACCGCGTGACCGTGCTCGACAAGGCGGGAACGCGCGTCCTTTCGGGCCCCGGTACCTTCACGCTCGATGGCGCGGTCAAGCGTGACCAGACGCAGAGCACGCAGATCGCCAGCCTGCTTTCGACCAGCGGCGGTGCCAGCCGGACCCGGACCGGAGCCGTGCGCGGTGCGCCGTCCGCAGCCAAGCCTTCGGCGCCCCGCAGCCCCAATCTGTGGTTCATCGATGCCAGCCAGTCGGGCAAGTTCTGCGTGGCCGAGCCCAACCGCCTGCTGTTCTGGCGCGCCAGCGTCGCCGACGACGTGAACCTCAAGCTCGCCAACGCCAGCGGCGCCAAGGCCGATCTGCTGTGGAAGAAGGGATCGGGCAACCGCGTCTGGCCCTTTGCCGAAGTGCCTGTGGTCAGCGGCAGCAGCTACACGCTGACCGGACCCGATGGCGCGGCCAGGAAGATCGACCTGGTGGTGCTGCCCAGCGTTCCGGCAGAGGTCGACGAACTGGCCGGCACGCTGATCGAGAATGGCTGCGAGAACCAGCTCGGTCTGCTGGTCGAGACGATGGCCGCCGTCGAGCAGGAGATCAGCCCCGCAGGCGATCGCTGAACCAACCGCGATTTTATCCCCCGCCCGTGCCGCTGCGACCGGCGCGGGCGGGGTTTTTGTGTCTGCGCCATGGTGCTTGACGGCCTGCGCGGTTTGCAGGCAAGGGTTGCCGCATCATGACCCAGCCTGCACCCGATCCCCAAGCCGCACCGTTGATGCTGTTCAACAGCCTGACGCGCGCGGTCGAGCCCTTCACGCCCGTTCATGCCGGCGAGGCTCGCGTCTACAGCTGCGGGCCGACGGTCTACAATTACCAGCATATCGGCAACATGCGTGCCTATGTCTTTGCCGATACGCTGGGACGCACGTTGCAGTGGAAGGGCTACAAGCTCACCCATGTCATCAACATCACCGATGTTGGCCATCTGACGTCCGACGCCGACGAGGGCGAGGACAAGATGGAACGCATGGCTGCGCGCGAGGGCAAGTCTGCGTGGGATATTGCGCGCTTCTATCAGGAGGATTTCGAGCGCGATCTGGCTCGCCTGAATGTCCAGCCCAAGCAGCACCCGCGCGCGACCGAATATGTCGGGGCGATGATCGAGTGGGGCAAGTCGATGGCCGACAAGCACTGCTATGAGCTGGACAGCGGGCTCTATTTCGATGTGTCGACTGTGGCCGATTATGGCCGCCTGGCGCGCGCGGTGACCGAGGACGGTGAGGGCCGGATCGAGAGCGTGGAAGGCAAGCGCAACGCCGCCGACTTCGCGATCTGGCGCAAGACTCCGCCCGGAGAGACCCGGCAGATGGAATGGGATTCGCCTTGGGGTCGGGGCGCGCCAGGCTGGCATCTGGAGTGCTCGGTGATGGGAGAAAAGCTGCTCGGCTTCCCCTTCGACATCCATACAGGCGGTATCGACCACCGCGAGATTCATCATCCCAATGAAATCGCCCAGAATCAGGCATTCTGCTGCACGAACGGCCTGGATGATCCGCGAAACTCGGGCGCCAAGATCTGGATGCACAACAACTTCCTGATCGACCGCACCGGCAAGATGTCGAAATCGAGCGGTGAGTTCCTCCGGCTGCAGCTGCTCATCGACAAGGGGTTCCACCCGCTCGCCTATCGGCTGATGTGCCTGCAGGCGCACTATCGCAGCGAACTCGAGTTCAGCTGGGACAATCTGCTCGCGGCGCTGACGCGGCTGAAGCGGCTGGTGATGGCAGTGGCGGCATTGCGCTCCGGCGCGAGCGCGGCGCAGAGCGTTGATCACCCGCGACTGCTGCAGTTGCTGGGAGATTTCGATGCTGCAGTGTCCGACGATCTCAACACCGCCAAGGCGCTGACCGTGCTGGACGAGGCTCTGGCGCAAAAGAAGATCGATGCGGGCCAGCGGCTAGCAGCGATCGGCGCGATGGATGCGGTACTGGGGCTCGACCTGATGGCACTCGAGCGTTCGGCGCTGCGCCTCCGCCCGGTGGCGATCGAGTTCGATGAGGCGCGCATCGAGCACATGCTCAAGCTGCGCAAGGATGCGCGCGCGGACAAGAACTTCGCCGCATCCGACGCTATCCGCGACGAGCTGACAGCCGCGGGGGTCGAGGTGATGGACGGCGATCCGCTGGGCTGGGAGTGGCGGATCGAGGTCTAGAGATTTGTTGACGTTTACCTCCAGCGTAATCGCAGATGCCGTCGCATTCGTTAGAATGCCGACATGCTCCAACCGATCCTCTGGCTGCTGATCTGCGCGGTCCACGTGTTGCCGGCAGCGGCACTGTTCCAGCCCGGCCTGCTGGCGGCGCTTTACGGAATGGAACCCGCAGACCCGGCATTCCTTCTCGTCCAGCACCGCGCGGCATTGTTTGCATGCGTGGTTGTCGTCTGTATCTGGGCGATCTTCGACCCCGGCGTCCGCCGGCTGGCGGCAGTGGTGGCCGCCGTCAGCATGGTTTCGTTTCTTGTGTTGTTCTGGTCTTCCGGAGCGCCTGCATCGCTGCGAAGCATTGCGCTTGTTGACCTTGCTGCCCTGCCGCTGCTTATTGCTGCTGGCTGTCTCGCCTACAGGGCCTGACGCACAGGGAGCTTTTCAATGACCAAGGCCGTGATTTCCGCACTCGTACGACCGTTGCTCGAACCGGCCATCCCCGATGGCGTCGATGTGGTGTGGATCGGTTCGGCGGACGAAGCCAGGGTCGAGGTGGCCGATGCCGACATCGCCTGGGTCGACATGCACGACAAGCAGGCAATGCGCGATGTGGTACTGGCGGGCACCGGGTTGAAATGGGTTTCCACCCTCTATGCCGGGCTCGACCATTTCCCGGTCGAGGAGCTGACCGCGCGCGGCACCCGGGTCACCAACGGCGTCGGCATCAACACCATCGCGGTCGCCGAATACGCGGTGCTGGGCATGCTCAGCATGGCCAAGGGCTATGCTGACGTCGTGCGCGCCGCGGACAGGCGCGAGTGGCTGTGGACCTCGCCCGGGACGATCGAGCTTTACGAAACACGCGCATTGGTCATCGGCTATGGTGCGATCGGCTCGGCGATCGGCGAGCGGCTGAAGGGTTTCGGGATGGAGGTAACCGGGGTTGCCCGCACCGCGCGGCCCGATGCTGGGATACTGGGGGCTGACGAATGGCGCGGGCGGATCGGCGAGTATGACTGGGTGGTCATCGCGACGCCTGCGACGCGCGAAACCGATGCGCTGATCGGTGCCGACGAGCTCGCCGCGATGAAACCCGAGGCGATCCTGGTCAACATCGCGCGCGGCGAATGCGTCGATCAGGACGCGCTGATCGCCGCGCTCAAGGGCAAGAGCATCGCGGGCGCGTTTCTCGACGTCACCACGCCCGAGCCGTTACCGGCCGATCATGAGCTGTGGACTCTCCCCAATGTGCAGATCTCGATGCACCTCTCGGGCCGCGCGCAGAACCGGATGTTCCAGCGGGCGGCGGCCCTTTTTGCGGACAATCTGGGCCGCTATGTGCGCGGCGAGGCGCTGGTCAACGAGGTCGACCTCGCACTGGGATACTGATCGAGATCGCCGTCAGCTGTATTTGGCATGCGCGGCGGCGATCTTCACATGATAGTTGTTCGCGGCAAAGCCCGCGCCGTTATATCCCTTGGCAAAGGCCATGCACGCCGCTGCGACATTGCTGATCGCTCTCAGCGCGCTCACCAGCTTTTTCGAGGTGATGAACGCGGCGAAGGCCTTGAGATGCGCGGCTTCGGACTGCTTCATCGCGTCCCAGAACGCCTCGACCGTGGGGAAGCCCGCGGCCTGGTGGTTGAACCCCATGATCTGCGCGCCGCCAACGGAGGCGGATAGCAGCGCCGCCTTGCGATCCAGCGCCATCGCCTTCCACAACCGGATATATTCGCCCTGGCCGCCGACATAGAGCTTCCGGTTCCAGCGTGCGCTCGACAGGTTGGGGTGGCTCGCGCGGTACTTGCCTTCGGTATAGCGATCGAAGATGTGCGCCTCGAACAGGATCTTGGGCAGATGCGGCCCGTCGAGAAAGCCGCCGGGGCCGTCAAGCGCCAGGATGTCGCCGCGGACGTCGCTGAACCAGCCGCCGCCGCTTTCGACCTCCCACACCGCGCGGATCTGCGCGACGGTGCAGCCCAGCGCTGCGGCGACTTGCTGAAAGTCCGCTTCGGTCAGTCCGATCTTGGTCGCGGTGGCAGCGGTGCCCGTCGATCGGGCAATCCCCAGCGTATCGAGCAGACTATCGATTGCGGTCACATCGGCCTGGGTGAAGGACTGGCCGGAGCGCAGGGCCTTGATCGCAGAAAAGACGGGGGAGCGGCCCATGGGCATTGACCTTTTGACAGCAAACACGACGCCGGCAGGGCAGCCGATACTGTATCGCCAGCCCCGCAATCGCCAAGTTATGATCGGTTAATTCTCCAGGATACTGGTCCAATTCCTACATTGACAGGCTGTTGGATCCCCAGCGCCCGGCCGCCGTGCAGGCGATACCAGCAGGTGTTCCGCGCCCCGGACAGGGACAGCACTTTTGGCGGGTGACTCGGCAAATATTTGGGGTTATGCCTTGCGTCACACGGGGCGTGGGCGGCGGAGCCCATGGTTTTTCCGCATCGCACATTCCGCCCGGGTAGCCCAAGCATAACGCACCGCCCGGTCATCCTTTCGGTCGCACGATTGCAACGACAAGCCATTTTCGGTTTCCGGGGGAGTTATTTCATGACCAAAGCATCCGATCTGTTCATCCAGTGCCTGGAGGAAGAGGGCGTCGAGTACATCTTCGGCGTTCCCGGCGAGGAAAATCTCGACATGCTCGATTCGCTCAGCCGGTCGACCAAGATCAAGCTCATCCTCACCCGTCACGAGCAGGGTGCCGGCTTCATGGCGGCGACCTATGGACGCCACACCGGCAAGACCGGCGTGTGCATGGCCACGCTGGGCCCCGGTGCGACAAACTTCGTTACCGCGGCAGCGTATGCGCAGCTGGGTGGCATGCCGATCCTGATGGTGACAGGCCAGAAGCCGATCAAGAAATCCAAGCAGGGCCGGTTCCAGATCCTCGATGTCGTCGGCATGATGAAGCCGATCACCAAGTTCACCCATCAGCTGGCCAGCGCTGACAACATCCCCAGCCGCATCCGCGAGGCCTTCCGCCTTGCCGAGGAGGAAAAGCCCGGCGCCACGCATATCGAGTTCCCCGAGGACATTGCCGAGGAAAAGACCGATTCGGTGCCGCTGAAGCCCAGCCAGACCCGGCGACCCAATGCCGACAAGAAGTCGATCCGCGCCGCGGTCACCGCGCTCGAGCAGGCCAAGTCGCCGATCCTGGTGATCGGGGCAGGGGCCAACCGCACGATGACCAGCCGCATGCTGCTGCAGTTCATCGAGAAGACCGGCATCCCGTTCCTCACCACGCAGCTGGGCAAGGGCGTGATCGACGAGCGGCATCCCAAGTTCGTCGGCTGCGCCGCGCTGTCGGCGGGCGATTTCGTCCACCGCGCGGTGGAAGCTGCCGACCTGATCGTCAACATCGGCCATGACGTGATCGAAAAGCCGCCGTTCTTCATGCATCCCGGCGGCACGCCGGTGATCCACATCTCGTCCAAGACCGCCGAGGTCGATCCGGTGTATTTCCCCGAGATCGAGGTAATCGGCGATATCGCCAATGCGATCTGGCAGATGAAGGAAGATATCGTCCCCAATGGCGGGTGGAAGTTCGACCACATGCTGGCGTTCCGCAAGGCCGAGGTCGATCACACCAAGTCGCTGTCGGGCGATGCGCGCTTCCCGATCTTCCCGCCCTATCTGGTGCAGGAAATCCGCAACGCGATGCCCGACGACGGCATCATCTGCCTCGACAACGGCGTCTACAAGATCTGGTTTGCGCGTGGTTATGACGCGTACCGGCCCAACACCGTGCTGCTCGACAATGCGCTCGCCACCATGGGCGCGGGCCTGCCCTCGGCGATGATGTCGTCGATGGTCTATCCCGACCGCAAGGTGCTGGCGATCTGCGGCGATGGAGGGTTCATGATGAACAGCCAGGAGATGGAAACCGCGGTCCGGTTGAAGCTTAACATGACCGTGCTGATCCTCAACGACAACAGCTATGGCATGATCCGCTGGAAGCAGGCGAACATGGGCTTCCAGGATTGGGGCCTGACCTATGGCAACCCCGACTTCGTGAAATACGCCGAGGCTTATGGCGCCAACGGCTATCGTGTCGAAAGCGCCGAGCATCTGAAGGAACTGCTCGCGCATACGCGCGACACGCCAGGAGTGCATCTCATCGATTGCCCGGTTGATTATTCGGAGAACGACCAGATCTTGAACATCGACATCAAGAAGATGGCGAAAGAGCTTTAATCAGAAATCCCCCTCTCCCGTTGAGCTTCGCTCGTCTGCGACTCAGGGGAGAGGGCCGGGGAGAGGGGAATGGATTTCCCACTGCCCGCTTCATGCCAAGGGGGAGGGCGGCCCCCTCTCCCAACCCACTCCCTTCAAGGGGAGAGGGCTTCAAGGGACTTGTTATGACCACCCTCAAATCCGTCTACCCGCTCTATCTCAACAACGAGGCGCAGCAGCCGAACACCGATCTGGAGGTGACCGACAAGTTCACCGGTGAGGTCGCGTTCCGCGTCGCGCAGGCCGATGCCGCGACGATCGATGCAGCGATCGCAGGTGCGGTCGAGGCGGCAGAGCCGATGGCGCGGATGCTGAGCTATGAGCGGCAGGAGGTGCTCAACCACTGCGTCACGCGGTTCAAGGAGCGTTCGGAAGAACTCGCCTATGCACTGTGCGTCGAAGCGGGCAAGCCGATCAAGGATAGCGAAGGCGAGGTCAGCCGCCTGATCGACACCTTCCGCATTGCGGCGGAAGAATCGGTGCGGATGACCGGCGAGGTCCAGACGATGGACATCAGCCCGCGCGCCAAGGGCTATCGCGGCATGTGGAAGCGCGTGCCGATAGGCCCGTGCTCGTTCATCTCGCCGTTCAACTTCCCGCTCAATCTCGCCGCGCACAAGATTGCGCCTGCCATCGCGGTCGGCTGCCCGTTCGTGATGAAGCCAGCGAGCCGCACGCCGCTGGGCGCGATCATCATGGGCGAGGTGCTGGCCGAGACCAACCTGCCCAAGGGCGCGTTCTCGATCCTGCCCGCCAGCCGCGATGGCGCGGACCTGTTCACCACTGATGACCGCCTGAAATTGCTCTCGTTTACCGGATCGCCCGATGTGGGCTGGGACCTGAAGGCGCGCTGCGGCAAGAAAAAGGTCGTGCTCGAACTCGGCGGCAACGCTGCGGTGATCATCGATGCTGATGCCAATCTGAACGACGCGATGGAGCGTGTGATCTTCGGCGCGTTCTATCAGTCGGGCCAGAGCTGCATCGGGGTGCAGCGCATCCTGATCCACGCCGATGTCTACGATCGCTTCCGCGACATGCTTGTCGCCAAGGCCAAGACATTGATCGCGGGTGATCCCAAGGACCGCGACACCTTTATCGGGCCGATGATTCACGTCAAAGAGGCGACCCGCCTCGATGGCTGGGTGCAGGAGGCGGTGTCGCTTGGCGGCACATTGTTGTGCGGCGGCAAGCGCGATGGCGCGATGCTCGAGGCGACCCTGCTCGAGAACGTGCCGCACGAAGCCAAGATCGTCACCGAAGAGGCGTTCGGCCCGGTCGCGGTACTCTCGAGCTTCACCGACTTTGGCGCAGCGATGGCCGAGGTCAACAACAGCAAGTTCGGACTGCAGGCAGGCGTGTTCACCCGCGACCTGTTCAAGATGTTCGACTGCTGGGATCATCTCGATGTCGGCGGCGTCGTGATCAACGACGTCCCCAGCTTCCGCATCGACAACATGCCCTATGGCGGGGTCAAGGATTCGGGGCTGGGCCGTGAGGGCATCCGCTTTGCCATGGAAGACATGACCGAGATCCGCAACCTGCTGATCCGCGGCCAGTAGTCCGCCAGAGGGTTGCACCGCCCGAGTGGGACGGCGCTACCCTGCCGACGAAGTCTGCTCAGTTAAGGCATCACAACCCCGCCCAGCGACGGTGCGGTGTTGAAAAAGTCATGCGCCTCGCTGCCGATCGCGAGCCCCAGCGGCACGCCACCGATGTTCTCACCATCGCGCCGCGGGATGCCGTCAAACCGCCAGTGCACGCCCAGATAGATCCGGCTCACCGAGTTTTCCCACACCGCCTCGGCGAAATTGTCGAAGGCCTTGTCCACCCGGGTGCGGGTCGAGCCATCGGGATCGCTGGCGATGCCGTCGAGCTCGTCCGAGACAAAGCTGAAGCTCTCCTTGGCGATCGGGGCACTGTTGTGCGTTTCGACGTCGAGCACGTCCTTCAGCGTGATCGGGCCCGGCGCGGTGTTGAGCGCCAACCGCAGAGTCTGGAACAATGCCGCGCCAAAGGTGGCATGGCCCGAAGGATAAGCGGGAAAGTTGGGCGTCCGCGTCATCGGGCCGGCGGTATTGGTCTGCGGTGCGCCCAAAGGTGCCCAGAACGGATCGCCGCCGCGCGTCGCGTCTTCCTCGCGCAGCCCGACCACCGGGCGCCAAAGGTCGTAGAAATACTTCCAGTGCCACGCGTCGATGCCCGAATCCGCCATAGCGACGTTGAGCTGCGCGAACAACTCGGCGGCACGCGGGATATTGAGCGCGAGCGGCTCGACGACGCGGCGGGCGACCTGGTTGTACAGCCGCGGCGGCACGCCGAGGTTCATCGCGCCGTCATAGCCCCAATAGACCCCGATGCGCTCCTGTTCGGCGTTGCGCTTGCCGCGCAGTTTCGCCCCGTAGTCGCGGACCTCGTCGAAATCGTCCCGGTAGTCGGGATTGGCGAGATAGTCGGCCAGCCCGCTTCCGGGAAACGGATCGAGCGGCTGGTTGGCGGCGCCGGTGAACCGGGTGACATTGCCCCACACCGGCCCCAGCCGGTTCTGCCCGGGCTGGAACGGATCGGCGCGATGCTGGCCGTAGACCGGGTTGGCTGGCTGGCTTGTGGCGATGTCGATGTTCGATCCATCGGCGGCGCGCGCGTCTAGGATCGCCTGGCCGACCTGCTGGCCATAGGCAAAGCGTCCCGCGTTTACCGCGCCGGTCGAATCGTCGATATAGATGCCGTAGCGCGGGTACATCGCCTTCAGCGTCACCACCGCCGCGCCGGCGATGATGTCGGTCACGCTACCGCCGGGGGCAGGGCCAACGCCGTGCGCGATGCCTTTCTTGCTGAGCCAAGCAGCGCCCGGATTGCCGCTGGCGAAGGCCACCGCATCATGGATGGCTAGATGAACGATCGCCATCGCGCGCGATGTGCGGATGGGACCGGGTTGCTGGGCGTTGTTGAAGCCGCGCGTAAAGTCACGGCGCGAGCATTCCAGAAGTATAGCATTCCAATAAAAAACGGGATTCATTGTTATTTCCTTCAGGCAAACGTCATCGCTCTGCCAATTGCGGGCAAAGCATGAAGAGGACACACGGATACGATCACCTTTTGGGTGGGCGTGCATTACTGATGATATTATGATATTCGCAGGCGTGACGGCATCGACCACGGCCTTGGTTCACGCATCGCCATGTTACTTGGCTTTACGTGTCACCCATAGGACAGATGCGACAGTTTTAGTGTTAAACTTTTGTTGAGGATGAAAGACGGCTTCTGCCGCTCAGGCTGGACAGGCGCTCAGCCGGCATAGGCGATGGCCATCACTTCCCACTCCTTGGTGCCACCCGGCAGAGTCACCGTACGCAGGTCACCCACCGCAGCGCCGCGCAGCGCGCGCGCCAGCGGCGAATTCCAGCCGATCCGGCCAGCGCCCGCGTCCTGCTCGTCATCGCCCACCAGGGTGAGCGTGCGGCGGACATCGTCCTCATCGGCGATCTCGACCTCTGCGCCGAACCACACGCGGCCGGTGTCCTGCTGCTCCTTGGGGTCGATGACCTTGGCGGCCTTCATCTTGCGCGCGAGCCGGTTCAGTTCCCGATCGATCTCGCGCATCCGCTTGCGGCCATAGAGATAGTCGCCGTTCTCGCTGCGATCGCCATTGCCCGCAGCCCAGCTGACGATCTCGACGATCGCCGGGCGTTCGACACCGAGCAGATGATCATAGCGCGCCTTGAGCGCGGCATAGCCTGCAGGGGTGATGTGGTTGGGGCGGTCCATGAGCGGGCTTTAGCAAGGCAGGGTCGACAAGGCGACCAACACATCGGCAAATCACTTACCGTCACCCCCGCGAACGCGGGGGTCCCGCTTCTGCGCAACCCTACAGAAAAAGCGGGATTCCCGTGTTCGCGGGAATGACGGAGAGGACTCAGCCGGGGCTGTTCTTTCCCAGATAGCGGGTGAGCTTGTTGTTGCCCCGCATCGTCGAACGCTCGGGGTGCATCACGTCATAGACCACGGCGTTCTCGAGCACGCGCTGGACATAGTTCTTGGTCTCGAAGATCGGGATCTTCTCGACCCATTCGACGATGTCGATACCGCCCATGCGCGGATCGCCATTGGCGCGCAGCCATTTGTTCACATTGCCGGGGCCTGCGTTATAGGCCGCCACCGCAAGCGGATAGCTGCCGCCGAAATAATCCATCATGCGCGCGAAATAGCCCGCGCCCAGCTGGATATTGTACTGCGTGTCGTCGGTCAGCGCGCCGATCGAATAGCTCAGCCCCATCTTGCCCGCCTGCTCGCGCGCGGTGCCGGGCATCAGCTGCATCAGCCCGCGCGCGCCGGCATGGCTGACCGCGTTCTGCGCATACTGGCTTTCCTGCCGAGTGATCGCGTGGATCATGGTCCAGTTGTTCTGGAAACCCGGCGGCACCGGCATCTGCGGGAAGGCGAGCGACTGGAGGTCGTCCACGCCCTTGGTGCGTGCCGCCTGGCCGACGATCACTGCAAGGTCGCGGCGCCCGATCTGGCGTGCAAGTTCTGCGGCCATCACATGCTCTTCGGGTGTTTTGGCAGAAGCGGCGACAGCTCCGAAGAAGCGCCGCTGGGTCGGCCAGTCGCCGCTGCGCGCGATGACCTGCGTCGCCTGCACCAGCGAACTTGCATTGAAGCGTCCACGCTCGACCGCGCTCACCTGCACGCGCGGCGCCTCGGCGAACGGGGCAATCGCGCGGCCCAGCCGCTCGGTGGCAAGCTGGCCGTAATAATGATCGGGATAGGCGGCGGCCATCTCGAAATAGCGGGTCGCCTGCGTCGTGTCTCCGGCAACAGCCGCAGCGCGTCCGGCCCAGTAATAGCCCTTGGAGCGGGTCTGCGGGGTGCGCGCGCCGCCACCATAACGCGCGAACATGCCGATGGCATCGCGCGGACGACCGAGATTCTGCAGCGCCACCGTTCCGGCGAGCCAGGTCAGGCTGGTGTAATCATCGCGCACGCCCAGGCTCTCGTCCGAGATGTCATGGCCATCGGGAAACGCATCGTCGACCCTGGAGGCGATGTCGAAGGCAGTGCTGTACTGGCCGTCATTGTTCGCCGCGCGCGCCTGCGCCAGCAGCGTCTCGTACCAGGCCTCGGGGTTCACCGGGCGATACTGCAGCGGCGGGCGGGTGGCGAGCATCGTGCGCGCCATGCCCCAGTTGCCGCTGTCGTTCAGCCTTTTGGCGCGCTGGGCGATATAGCCTGCATCGCGCATCGCCTCTGCTCCCAGCGATCCGGCCAGACTGTCGGCATCGGGCAGGTTCTTGAGCATGGCAAGGCGCGCGGCAAAGATTGCCCGGCGCTCGGGCGAGACGAAGCCGAACTGCTCCTCTGCATCGGGCGTTGCCCTGGCCCAGAGCAGCGCGTCCATCCGCGCGTCATGATCGGCTAGCGAGAAGCCCGTGCCGAACAGGCTGAACAGCCGCATCTTGTCTTCGGGCATCATGGTGCCGCCGCGCCAGGCCCTGGCGGCCTCGGCGCGCGCAGCCTCACGCTGGCCGACCGCATCGAGCGCCACGGCATAGCGCGCGCGGCCGACATTGGTCAGCGGCGCGAAGCGGGTGAAATAGGCGACCACCTCCTGCGGCGCGGCGGGGCTGATGCCCAGCGCCTGCTCGGCGCTGCGGCGCAGTTTGTCCTCATCGGGCCAGCCGGGGTTCGAAATCAGGAAGCTCGCGAACGTGGAGAAAGTGTAGTTGTTGGGGCTGGTGGTCAGCGAACGCCAGTTGGCGATGGTGGCCGACATGTCGGCGGGCATCGACTGCAGCAGCTGCGCGCGCGCGCGGTCCCAGTCGCTGCCGTCGCCGGATCGGCTCATCGGCGCGCTGCTGGCCGCATAATCGGACGATTGATCGCTTGCCAGGCAAGCGGCAGGGACACCCAGCAAGGGCAGGGCGATGAGTGCGGCAGTGCTGCGCGCAATTGCAATTCGTGAAACCATGCTGGACATCATGCGCTTTCGATCCTTATCAGGCGCTGAACACACAGCTATGTGCGTCTCGCAATCTTCTTGCCTGATTTGCGGGCGAGGTAAAGGAGCTACCCGATGTTTTCCGGCTCAATTCCGGCCCTTGCGACCCCGTTCCGCGACGGATCGTTTGACGAGCCCGCATTTCGTGCCCTGATCGACTGGCAGATCGAGAACGGCAGTTCCGGTCTGGTCCCGTGCGGCACCACCGGCGAGGCCGCGACGATGTCGATCGAGGAGCATGATTACATCGTGCGCGTGTGCGTCGAGCAGGCCGCCGGGCGCGTTCCGGTGATCGCCGGCTGCGGATCGAACGACACCAAGGTTGCCATCGGCCACATGCTCAACGCCAAGGCCGCCGGCGCCAGCGCGGCGCTGGTCGTGCCGCCTTATTACAACCGCCCGGGCCAGGACGGCGTGCGTGCGCATTTCAAGGCGCTGACCGAGGCGTGCGACCTGCCGATCATGCTCTACAACGTGCCCGCGCGCACCGTCACCGACATCAAGGTCGAGACGATGGCCAAGTTGTCGCGCTTCCCCACCGTCATCGGGGTCAAGGATGCCACCGGTGATCTCGAGCGCGTGAGCGCCCAGCGCGCGCAGTGCGGCAAGAAGTTCTGCCAGATGTCGGGCAATGACGAGCTTGCGCTGGGCCACCGCGCGATGGGCGGGGTGGGCTGCATCTCGGTAACCGCAAACGTCGCCCCGGCGCTGTGTGCGCAGTTCCAGGCGGCGCTCGCCAAGGGTGATTACAAGGCGGCGCTGGCGCTCAACGACCGGCTGTATCCGCTGCATTCTGCGATGTTCTCGGATGCCTCGCCCGGCCCGGTCAAATATGCCATCAACCGCGTGCGGCCCGATTTCCTGCCCGATCTGCGGTTGCCGATGACTCCGCCTGACAAGAAGAGCCGCAAGGCGGTCGATGCCGCCCTGGTTCACGCCGGGCTTATTTGATGGCGCGGCCCAAACCGGAAGCCTTTGACAAGCAGAAGATCGTCGCCGAAAACCGGCGCGCGCGCTACGACTACGCCATCGATACGGTGTACGAGGCAGGCATCGCGCTGACCGGAACCGAGGTCAAGGCGCTGCGCTCGGGCCAGGGCTCAATCGCCGAAAGCTATGCCGAGGTGAAGGACGAGCAGATCTGGCTGATCAACTCGAACATCCCCGAATACAGCCATGGCAACCGCGAGAACCACGAACCCAAGCGCCCCCGCAAGCTGCTGCTGCATTCGCGCGAGATCAGCAAGCTGCACGGCGCGGTCAACCGTCAGGGGATGACCCTGGTGCCGCTCTCGGTGTTCTTCAACGGCCGCGGCCGCGCCAAGGTCGAACTTGCGCTCGCCAAGGGCAAGAAAGCCCCCGACAAGCGCGCCGCGACCAAGGAGCGCGAATGGAAACGCGACCAGGGCCGCATCATGCGCGACAAGGGCTAGCACCTGCCTGCAAGTCGCAGGTGGAGCGCGATGCTCGTGTCGGGCTCCGATCATCGAAAAAAGCCGTCGGTTCGTGACATGACGTGCGCCAGATCACGCAGGTCCGCTATGGGCTGTGCTGCAAGGGGTCGCTACCGATTCGCGCCGGAATTGGGTAAACGTCGTTTTAATCCATCATGGGCTATGGCCTTTTGCTGCGGTGTTCCCACATGGGGCATCGACGCTGGCGTAGCGATCGATAAGGGCACAAGGGTTTGGAGTTGACTGAGGGCCGGTTCAGCCGCTGGGTGGGACGCAATCTGCCGACGCGCGAGAGCATGGAGCAGAACCGCTTCATCAAGCCCTTTGCCGCGCGCGTGCTGCGCTCTGAACTGTGGCGCTTTACCCGGCGTTCGGTGCCGCGGGGCGTCGCCCTTGGCGTTCTGGTCGGCGTGATCATCCCGCTGGGCCAGATTTTTGCCGCCGCGCTGCTGGCGTTGCCAGTGCGCGCCAACGTGCCGGTGGCCGGGCTGACCACCTTCATCACCAATCCCTTCACCACGCCGCTGTTCTGGCTGGCAAGCTATCATATCGGCAGCTTCATCCTGCGGATCGATGCAACCACTTATGGCCAGCCGGTCGCCACCGCGCTCAACCAGCCGCATGTCGAAACCTGGATGGAATGGCTGACGGGCGCTGCCTCGATCACCGCCTTCGGGCTGGTCGTGCTGGCGGTTGTGCTCGCTGCGATCGGCTATCTTGCCAGCGCCATCGGCTGGCGGGTGTGGATCGCCGGCAAAAGGCGCCGCAGGCTGACGCGGGTGCGGCACTCCTGATCGCAACATCCTGCACCTGAGCCGCATCTGCAATTTGTAACGCTGCGCAACTTGCGCTAGCGTCACCGCCTTGCAGGCGGGGCCCTACGGCCGCGCAGGGGGACCCGACGACCTTGACCACCACCCGTGCCCGACCCGACCTTGACTGGCCGGAATGGTTGCCCGCACTGCCCGATCCCGATGCACCCGATGCCCGCATCACCGCGCTGATCATTGTCGGCGCGCTGGTTCTGAGCGGCGGTTTGATCTGGCTGGCGCTGGGCGACTGGGTACCGCTGATGCTGTTTGCCGCGGGCCTGGTCGGGCTTGCCTCGCTGATCATGGTGTATCGCCGCCAGTTTCCCGCACGAGTGCAGGTGCAGGCCGCGCTGCCCGACTGGTCGGTCACCCATGCCGCAACCGATCACCCCGTCATCGCGATCGCGATCACCGACGAGGCCGGGCGGATGATCTGCGCCAACCAGCGCTTTGTCGACCTGTTCGGCTCAGAGGTAGTTCCGCCCAAGCTGCCGTTGGCGGGGCAGGGGGGAGATTTGCTGGCCGAGGCCGGGCGTGCCGCCTGGCGCGACGGCCATGGCGGCGCTGCAGGGCTGGTGACTGCAGGTACCCGGATCGATGCAGCGGTTCAGCGGGTGGGCCGCGGGCAGGATTATCTGCTGTGGCGGTTCGAGCCGGTGCAGAAGTTCGATCTCGCGCTCGAGGCTGATCAGATGCTGGCGGGTCGTCCTGGCCGGGCGCTGGGCGAGGGTGGTTTCATGGCCGCAGCGATCAGCCCGGAAGGCCGCATCCGCGCTGCCAACAGCGCCTTTGCCGCGCGCGCCGCGGGCGCCGAGGCGGGCAATGTCGTGGGGCGTGATCTTGCGAGCTTCCTGCGCGCGGACGAACGCAACCGCATCTATTTCGAACGCGAGGGGCGCAAGGGCGTTCCGCTCAGGCTGTTCCATCTGCCGCTGGTCGATCCGTTGCACACCACCGATCCGGAGGAGCGCGAGAAGGCGCCCGCGCTGGTCGTGCTCATCGATGAAGACGCCAGCGGCATGGATAAGGGCACCGCGCTTGGCTATGTCCAGAACCTGCTCGGGCTGCTGCCGGTGGGGCTGGCGATGACCGATCGCGACGGGCGCTTCCTGTTCGCCAACGATGCCTTTATCCGCGCCGCCGGAATCACCGAAGGCACGCTGCCACCCTATCCGGGCGATCTGGTGGTGCGCGAGGACAAGGGCGCGCTGGCCGATGCGGTGCGCCGGCATGCCAGCGGCCAGGCGATGTCCGCCGATGTCGCGCTGCGGCTGCGGCACCAGCCCGACGAGCCGGTGACGCTGTCGCTGGCAGGGCTGCGCGGCATGGGCGATGCTGCGGTGTTGCTCTCGATCAAGGACAACTCCGAGGAAAGCCGTCTCAAGCGCCAGGTCGCGCAGGCCAGCAAGATGCAGGCGATCGGCCAGCTCGCAGGCGGCGTTGCGCATGATTTCAACAATGTGCTGACCGCGATCATCGGCCATTGCGACCTGATGCTGATGCGGCACAGCCCTGGCGACAGCGACTATGACGACATCCAGCAGATCCGCAGCAACTCCAACCGCGCCGCCTCGCTGACCCGGCATCTGCTCGCCTTCTCGCGCCAGCAGACGCTGCGTCCGCAGGTGCTGCAGCTGCCCGATATCGTCTCGGACACCTCAGAGCTCTTGAAGCGGCTGATCGGCGAGAAGATCGTACTCGAGGTGCAACACGACCGCAATCTGGGCCCGGTGCGTGCCGATCCGGGGCAGCTCGAGCAAGTCATCGTCAATCTTGCGGTCAATGCGCGCGATGCGATGCTCGCCAAGCGCCCGCCGGGCGGCACGCTCACCATCCGCACGCGCAAGATCACCGCTGCCGAAGTGCGCGCGATGGCGAGCGATATCCTGCCCGCCGACGATTACAGCGCGATTCTGGTCGAGGACAGCGGGGTGGGCATCCCGCCCGATGTCCAGGCGCGGATCTTCGAGCCGTTCTTCACCACCAAGGATGTCGGCAAGGGCACAGGCCTTGGGCTCTCCACCGTCTATGGAATCGTCAAGCAGTCTGGCGGCTACATCTTCGTCGATTCGGAAACGGGCAAGGGGACGACCTTCTCGATCTACTTCCCCGTCTATCGCGGTGGCGCGGTCGAACAGCGCAGCCGCAAGCCGGTCAAGGTCAGCGCGGGCCAATGGGGCAATGCCCGGCTGCTGCTGGTCGAGGATGAGGACATGGTTCGCGCCGTCGCAGAGCGTGCGCTGACCCGTCAGGGCTTCACCGTCGTCACTGCCACCGATGGCGAGGACGGGTTGGAGCGGCTCACCGACAGCGGCCCGTTCGATCTGGTGGTCAGCGATGTCGTGATGCCCAATCTTGATGGCCCCGGCATGGCGATGGAGATGCGCAAGCGCATGCCCGGCCTGCCGATCCTGTTCATGTCGGGCTATGCCGAGGAGACGCTGCGCCAGAGCATCTCGATTGACCAGGTCCATTTCCTTCCCAAACCGTTTTCGGTTGCGCAAATCGTCGATGCCGTCCACGGCGCGCTCGCGGCCGCGGCCACACCGACAGACTGAAAGAACGCCCCCAACCGTGCCTGAACCCCGGACATTCCTGATCGCCGAAGACGAGGCGATGATAGCCATGCTGCTCGAGGACTTTCTCGACCTTCTGGGACACAAGGTGGCGCATATCGTCGCCAGCCTGTCCGATGGGCTCGATGCCATCGCCAGCGGCGGGTTCGACGCCGCGATCCTCGACGTCAATCTGGCGCAGGACAAGTGCTGGCCGCTAGCCGATGCGCTGGAAGCTGCAGGCATCCCCTATATCTTTGCCACCGGCGGCGGCGATACCATCCCGCCGCTGCATGCCGACGCGCCGACGCTCGCCAAGCCCTACTCCACCGCCTCGCTCGAAGCAGCGCTGGACCGACTGGGATAAATTCGTTCCGGTCTTGCTTTTCTGATGATGTTCCCTACTTGTTCCAGGAGAACAAATCATATACATCACTGAGTCGTTGCACCCGATGGCGGGAGCAACTAGGCAAGGGAGGCGTGGCAATGGCCGGGCAACTGAAACTCATCCAGACCGAAAAAGAGGCGAAATCCATGGACAGGCAAAAGGCGCTCGATGCAGCGCTGGCACAGATCGACCGGGCCTTCGGCAAGGGATCGGCGATGCGGCTGGGCTCCAAGGAGGCGATGCAGGTCGAGGCGATTTCGACCGGATCGCTGGGCCTGGATATCGCGCTGGGCGTTGGCGGACTGCCACGTGGCCGCGTGATCGAGATTTACGGGCCGGAAAGCTCGGGGAAAACCACGCTGGCGCTGCACGTGATCGCAGAAGCGCAGCGCACCGGCGGTACGGCCGCGTTCGTCGATGCCGAACACGCGCTTGATCCCGTCTATGCCAAGAAGCTGGGCGTCAACATCGACGAACTGATCGTTTCGCAGCCCGATACCGGAGAGCAGGCGCTCGAGATCGTCGACACGCTGGTGCGTTCGAACGCGATCGATGTGCTGGTGGTCGATTCGGTCGCGGCGCTGGTGCCGCGTGCGGAAATCGAGGGCGAGATGGGCGACAGCCATGTCGGCCTGCAGGCGCGTCTGATGAGCCAGTCGCTGCGCAAGCTGACCGGATCGATCAGCCGCTCGCGCTGCATGGTGATCTTCATCAACCAGCTGCGCATGAAGATCGGCGTGATGTACGGCAACCCGGAAACCACCACCGGCGGCAATGCGCTCAAGTTCTACGCCTCGGTGCGTCTCGACATCCGCCGCACCGGCCAGATCAAGGACCGCGACGATATCGTCGGCAACACCACCCGTGTGAAGGTGGTCAAGAACAAGGTCGCGCCGCCGTTCAAGCAGGTCGAGTTCGACATCATGTATGGCGAGGGCATCTCCAAGATCGGCGAAATCCTCGATCTGGGCGTCAAGGCCGGGATCGTCGAGAAGTCGGGCAGCTGGTTCAGCCATGATTCGGTGCGGATCGGGCAGGGGCGTGAAAACTCCAAGACGTTCCTCAAGGAACACCCCGAAATGACCGAGAAGATCGAGGCGCTGATCCGCGGCCACAAGGACAAGGTCGCCGAGGAAATGATGACGGGACCCGATGCCGAAGATGGCGAAGGCGACGATATGTGAGCCGCCGCGGCGGTCCTTCGAAGCGCTGATGGCGCCGAGAGGGGCTGCTGGCTGACGATGGTCATGAAACGGAAGAAGCACAGGCAAGGGCGGTGCGGCACACAGGCCGCGCCGCCCTTTCATTTTTGCGCACATAACGCTTCAATCTCGCTGCAACTCGTCTTATGTCGCAAGCCATGACATCGACAAACGACATAAGGCGTTCATTCCTCGACTATTTCGGGGGCAATGGCCACGATATCGTGCCTTCGGCACCGCTGGTTCCGCACAACGACCCGACGTTGATGTTCGTCAACGCCGGGATGGTGCCGTTCAAGAACGTCTTCACCGGGCTTGAACAGCGCGCCAACCCGCGCGCGACCTCGTCGCAGAAATGCGTCCGCGCCGGTGGCAAGCACAACGATCTCGACAATGTCGGCTACACCGCGCGGCATCACACCTTCTTCGAGATGCTGGGCAATTTCTCGTTCGGCGATTATTTCAAGGAAGAGGCGATCCACCACGCCTGGACCCTGGTCAACAAGACCTGGGGCCTCGCCGCCGACAAGCTCACCGTCACCGTCTATCACACCGATGACGAGGCGTTCGATCTGTGGCGCAAGATCGCAGGCCTCCCTGAAGACCGCATCATCCGCATCGCGACCTCGGACAATTTCTGGTCGATGGGCGATACCGGGCCGTGCGGTCCGTGCAGCGAAATCTTCTACGATCATGGCGATCACATCTTCGGCGGCCCTCCGGGCTCGCCGGACGAGGACGGCGACCGGTTCATCGAGATCTGGAATCTCGTGTTCATGCAGTATGAACAGCACGCCGATGGCAGCCGCACCAACCTGCCGCGCCCGTCGATCGACACCGGCATGGGCATCGAGCGGCTCGCTGCGGTGATGCAGGGCGTACACGACAATTACGACATCGACCTGTTCAAGGCGCTGATCGCGGCATCGGGCCAGGCCACCGGCACCCATACCACAGGCGAGAACCAGGCCAGCCACCGCGTGATCGCCGATCACCTGCGCGCCACCTCGTTCCTGATCGCCGATGGCGTGCTGCCTGCCAATGAAGGGCGTGGCTATGTGTTGCGCCGGATCATGCGTCGCGCGATGCGTCACGCGCACATTCTGGGCGCCGCCGATCCGCTGATGCACCGGCTGGTGCCGACCCTGGTCGCGGAAATGGGCCAGGCCTTCCCCGAGCTCGGTCGCGCACAGCCGCTGATCGAGGAAACGCTCGAGCGCGAGGAAACCCGTTTCCGCCAGACGCTCGACAAGGGCTTGAAGCTGCTTGACGAGGCCACCGCCGATCTCGGCGAGGGCGCAGTGCTGGCGGGTGAAACCGCGTTCAAGCTCTACGACACCTTCGGTTTCCCCTATGATCTTACCGAAGACGCGCTGCGTTCCAGAGGGCTTGGCGTCGATCGCGCCGGGTTCGACACCGCAATGGCCGCGCAAAAGGCTGCTGCGCGCGCCGCGTGGAAGGGCTCGGGCGAGGCGGCTTCGGCGGATATCTGGTACGACATCGCCGAACGCGAGGGCGGCACCGAGTTCACCGGTTATACCGCCACCGAAGGCGAGGCGCAGGTCGTCGCACTGCTGCGCGATGGCGCCGAGATCGTTTCGGCCAGCGAAGGCGACACCGTTACCATCCTGGTCAACCAGACGCCGTTCTATGGCGAAAGCGGCGGCCAGATGGGCGATGCCGGGCGGATCACTTCGCTTGGCGGTCTCAAGGCCGTGGTCGATGACACCTCAAAGCCGCTTGGCCGTCTGCACGCGCACCAGGCGCGGGTCGAGGCGGGCAGCATTGCCGTTGGCGATACCGTGCATCTGGTGGTCGATGTCGCACGGCGCGATGCGCTGCGCGCCAACCACAGCGCCACCCACCTGCTTCACGCTGCGCTTCGCAACCATCTGGGCGGGCACGTCACCCAGAAGGGATCGATGGTCGGTCCCGACCGTCTGCGCTTCGACTTTTCGCACACCAAGGCGCTCTCCGATGCGGAGATCGCCGCGGTCGAGGCCGAGGTCAACGCCGAGATCCGCGCCAACGAGGCTGTCACCACCCGGTTGATGACCCCCGACGATGCGGTCAAGGCGGGCGCGCTGGCGCTGTTCGGCGAGAAATATGGCGACGAGGTCCGCGTGCTCTCGATGGGCCGCGCAATCGACAAGCATTATTCGGTCGAACTGTGCGGCGGCACGCATGTCCGTGCGCTGGGCGACATCGGCATTTTCCGCATCGTTTCGGAAAGTGCGGTCTCGAGCGGCGTGCGCCGGATCGAGGCGCTGACGGGCGAAGGCGCGCGGCAATGGCTGGTCGGGCGTGACGAACGGCTCAAGGCGATCGCGGCCCTGCTCAAAACCGCGCCCGACGAGGTCGAATCTCGTATCGCTGCCTTGGTCGACGAGCGGCGAACGCTCGATCGTGAGTTGGCCGAAGCGCGCAAAGCGCTGGCGCTGGGCGGCGGTTCGGGCAAGGCCGGGCCTGCGGTGGAGAGCATCGGCGGCGTGAGCTTCATCGCGCAGGTCATCGAGGGGCTGGACCCCAAGGAACTTCGCGGGCTGCTCGATCAGGCGAAGACCTCGCTGGGCTCGGGTATCGCCGCGATGGTCGCGATCAACGATGGCCGCGCGGCCTTTGCCGCTGCGGTCACCGATGATCTGGTCGGCTCGTTCAGCGCGGTCGATCTTGTCCGCGCCGGTGTCGAGGCGTTGGGCGGCAAGGGCGGCGGCGGCCGACCCGACATGGCGCAGGGCGGCGGGCCCGATGGATTGCAGGCGCAAGCCGCGCTCGATGCGGTGCGCGCGGTCATCGCTTCGGTAAACGCGCCGGCAGCCTGATTGCTCGGGTGTATGATGGTCCCCTGCGAAGGCAGGGACCCATCTTGTTGCACCTGAACTCTGCCCATTGTCGGATCGGCATCAAACCCGAGCGGTGCGCCCCTTTAAACAGGCAAGCGCGATTTCGAGAGAGCACGAGATGGGCCCCTGCCTTCGCAGGGGAACCGTAAAGTTCAGCGCAACAAAAAAGGGCTGCAAACCGATCGGTTCGCAGCCCTTTTAATAATTACGAAGCGGATCGGAGCGATCAGCCCTTCTTGAGCGACAGTCCGCCGAAACGCTTGTTGAAGCGTGCAACCTGGCCGCCTGCGTCCAGCATGCGCTGGTTGCCGCCGGTCCATGCCGGGTGCGAGGTCGGATCGATATCCAGCTGCAGCGTGTCGCCTTCCTTGCCCCAGGTCGAGCGGGTCTGGTAGACGGTGCCGTCGGTCATCTTGACGTTGATCATGTGATAGTCGGGATGGATATCGGTCTTCATAAGTTTGGTCCTCGTCAAACGGCTGGTTCCAACCAGCCTGCAGGATGAATGGGAAGCGGCGCGCATAACGGGCTGCTCGCCCGAAAGCAAGGGTTTTGGCGTAGCCGGCCGATCAGGCGGGCGGATCGGCGATCATCGCGGTGAAGCTGACTTCGCAGGCCAGCTTGCCGTTCATTTCCGCGCGCGCCTTGAACTTGCACACCTTGGCGCGCTTCTGTTCAAACTCGGCGTGGAGATCGAGCAGCACGCCGGGTTCCACCGGAACCCGGAACTTCGCGCCATCAATCGCCATGAAATAGACGAGCTTGCCCGAACCGGCCAGGCCCATCGATTCGACCGCGAGAATGCCAGCAGCCTGCGCCAGCGCCTCGATGATCAGCACGCCGGGCATGATCGGACGGCCAGGGAAGTGCCCCTGGAAGAAGGGCTCGTTCATGCTGACGGCCTTGATCGCGTGGATCGACTGGTCCTTGTCCAGCCGGGCCACGCGATCAACGAGCAGCATGGGATAGCGGTGCGGAAGCGCCGCCAGCACCTTCAGGATGTCATAGGGATGCTCGCCGTCGGTCATGCCGCGATGCTCCGGAAATTACCGGCCTTCGGGCTGCTGCGCGGCAGGCGCTGCCGGTGCTGCAGCGGCACCGCTGGCAGCGGCCTGACGGGCCTGCTGTTCACGCTGCGCGCGGGGCAGCCAGCCCTGCGGGGGAACCAGCTGCGCGGTGGGAATGGCAGCGTTCAGCTCGGCGGTGATGTCCTTGGTCAGGTCGTAGGCGTCGTTGTGCGCGAGGGTCGATCCGACTTCGAAGACAACGCTGATCTTGCGCTTGGTCATCGCTGCACGAACGGCCGCGTCGAACTTGTCGCTGATCTGCTCGAGAACATACGCTTCCGACAGCGCGACGGGCTGCAGGATTTCCTGGACTTCCTGCGAACCCTGTTCGCGAAGACCCTGGATCTGGCCGAGCTGCTGTTGCAGGGCTGCCTGATTGGCCTGGGCGTTGGGCGCCTGGACGTCGGCGTTGAACTTGGTCACCAGCGGCTCGAGCTGCTGGCGGATCTGGTTCGACTTGGCCTGGGCCGCATCATACTGCGCCTTGTAGGTGGTCGGGCGTGCAGCGTTGGCGTTCACGAACGCAGCCGATTCCACGACGGCGCGGCGCTGATCGGCAATGCCGATTCCCTGCACGGTCTGGGCCATGGCAGGCGCGATGACGCCCGAAGCAACGGTGCCAAATGCCATCAGAGCTGCGGCGGTGCATTTCAGAAGAGTTTTCATCAGAACTGAGTCCCTACGTTGAATGTGAACAGACGGGTGTCGTCGCCCGGCTCCTTGAGCAGGGCACGGGCAATATCGATGCGGAACGGGCCGAATGGCGAGTTCCAGTTGACGCCAAAGCCCACGGAAACGCGCGGCTTGGGCGAATCGCCGAAGAACCTTTCGGTGAAGGCAAGGCTGGGGGTGTTGGGCTGGCCATTGGCGTTCACCGCATTGGTGGTCACCGCAATCGCGCCATTGGCATCGACCGTGAGATATTGAAGCGCGCCGGTCACCGGGTCGCGGTTCTGCGGGGTCTGCAGCAGAGGCTGGACCACACCGAATACCGCGCCGGCATCGACGAACACCGAAGGCCGCAAGCCCAGTTCGCGCGCGCCGCTGCCCAGCGGAATGTCGAGCTCTGCACGCGCCAGATAGTAAGACCGTCCACCGAGCGCGTCGTCGACCCGGTTGCGCCGTTCGGTCACGATCGTGTTGACGATCTGGCCGTTGACGATTTCCGGATTGAAGCCCGAACGGATGACGCGCGGACCGACACCGCGGATGTCGAAGCCGCGGATCTGCGGCTGGCCCAGGAAGAAGCGGTCGGTCAGGCGGATATCGTCGATACCCTGTGCCGGGGTCCCGCGGTTTTCGAAGGCCATGATATGGCCGCCTTCTGCCGCGACGGTGAAGATGAAGCCGCTGCGGCCGATCCGCCAGTGCTTGGAGGCGTTGAGACGGGTGCGCAGATAGCTCACCGCGCCGCCAAGTCCGGCAAAGTCCTGCGACAGCGTGATGTTCTGGCCACGCGTCGGGCGGATGCGGTTGTCGCGATCGTCATAGATCAGCGAGTAGCCGATCAGCGACGTCGTGCGCTTGCCCAGGTTGTCGCACAGGAAGAAGCCGGCGCGAACGGGATCGCACTCGAGCGTGCCGTCGCCGTTGAGATCGGAGAAGAACTGGTCGCGATCCAGCGTCACGTCATCGACGGTCAGCGAGTAGCGCAGCAGCGCCGACACATATTCGGTCAGCGGCACGCCCAGCCGGAACGAGGCGCCGGTGGTCAGCTGCTCGAAGGTGGTGTTGCGCGAGTTGCCGACGAAGTTGAAGCTGTTGAGATCGCGGCGGAAGATGTCCGCACCGAACGAGATGTTCTTGTCGAACACATAAGGTTCGGTGAAGCTGAGGTTGATCCCCTGCGAGAAGCGCGAATAGTTGACGCTCGCGCCGACCGTCTGGCCCTTGCCGCGGAAGTTGCGCTGGCGGATCGAAGCCTGCAGGATGAAGTTCTCGATCGACGAGAAACCGGCGGACAGCTGGAGCTCGCCGGTCGCCTTTTCCTCGACGTTCGCTTCCAGGATGATGCGGTCAGGGGCGCTGCCCTGCTTCTGTTCAATCTCGAACTTTTCCTGGAAATAGCCGAGCGAATTGATGCGGTTTTCCGAGCGCTTGACCAGGAAGCTGTTGAACGCATCGCCTTCGTTGAGACGGAACTCGCGCCGGATGATCTTGTCCTGGGTCAGCGTGTTGCCGTTGATGTCGATCCGCTCGACATAGACGCGCGCCGATTCCGCGAGCTCGAAGGTGATGCCCATGGTGAGCGTTTCACGGTCGCGGTTGAAGTTGGGCCGCACATCGGCAAACGCATAGCCGAACAGGCCTGCGGTCTCGCTGAGTTGCTCGACCGTGTCTTCGACCAGCTTGGCATTGTACCAGTCGCCGGTCTTCATCGACAGCTGGGCCTTGAGGCCTTCTTCGGAGAAGTCGCGGATCTGGCTTTCGACGGCCACGTCGCCGAACTTGTAGCGTTCGCCTTCCTCGACCACATAGGTGATGATGAAGTCGCGCTTGTCGGGCGTCAGTTCGGCAACGGCGGAGATCACGCGGAAGTCGGCATAGCCCTGGGTCAGATAGAACTGACGCAGCTTTTGCTGGTCGAACGCCATCTTGTCCGGATCATAGGCATCGCCCGAGCTGAAGAAGCGATAGAAGCGAGACTGCTTGGTGACCATTTCACCGCGCAGCTGGCCATCGGAAAACTTCTCGTTGCCCAGAATGTTGATCTGGCGGACCTTGGACTTGGGTCCTTCGGTAATTTCGAACACCACATCGACGCGGTTCTGGTCCTGCTGGACCATCTTCGGCTCGACGGTCGCAGCAAAACGGCCCTGTCGTTTGTACAGCTCGATGATGCGCGCGACATCGGCGCGCACCTTGGTACGGGTGAAGATCTGGCGCGGAGACAGCCGGATTTCGGGAAGGATCTTGTCGTCCTTAATCCGCTTGTTGCCTTCGAGGATCACGCGGTTGATCACCGGGTTTTCCTTGACGTCGATCACCACCGCACCGTCGTTGTTGCGGATCGAGACATCGGCGAACAGCTCGGTCTCGAACAGGTCGCGCAGAGCCTGGTCGGCCGCGACCTGGGTGTAGATGTCGCCCACGCGCAGCTGGATATAGGAGCGGACGGTATCCGCCTCGATCCGCTGCGAGCCGTTGACGGTGATCGACCGGATCTGCTGACCCTGGGGCAGCACGGGTGCGGGAACCGCAGCAGGTGCAGCCGCAGGCGGCGCAACCGGTCCGGTGGTCTGGGCAAACGCTGCAGTCCCCGCAAGTATCGTAGACCCCAGCAACAGGCCCAGGGCTCGCACGCCAATGGCGATTTTCTGTTCAGATTTCACGGAAAAAGACCCACCCTAAGCCATAAAACACATCAGACGGTCCCTGTAGATGCCGTCCGATAACCCGCCCCGGTGCGCAAACCCCTGCATCATCCGCCGCAATCAATCAACCAGTCTTTCAGCCCAGCAGGCCGAAGGACGCCAGATCGTTTACGGTAACGAACACCATCAGCGCCAGCACTGCTGCCAGACCCGACCGGAATGCCCATTCCATCACTCTGGGGTTCGCCGGCTTGCGCCGGATCGCCTCAACCGCATAGAACAGCAGATGTCCGCCATCGAGCATGGGGATTGGCAGCAGGTTGATGAACCCCAAGTTAATTGAAATCAGCGCGATGAAGAAGATGAAGTCATCCAGTCCCGCCGAGAGCTGTTCGCCGGAAACCTGCGCGATCTTGAGCGGCCCGCCCAGCTCGGCGACCGAGCGGCGTCCCGTGATGACCTGGCCCAGGGTCGCAACCATCAGCTGCACGATGTCGCCGGTGCGCTGGACGGCAACCACCGGCGCCTCCAGCAGCGACACGGGGCGAACCACGGGCTTGGCCGACATGATGCCCAGCCGCCCGATGCGGTATTCGTTGTCGAAGCGATCCTTCTGGATCTCGACGCCGATCGGGAAGCTGAATTCGCGTATTGCACCATCGCGTTCGGCGCGCATGGTGATCCGCTCACCGGGACGATGGGCAATCTTGCGGCCGACCTCGTCGAACCATTCGACCGCCTCGCCGTCGATCGAGACGATCTTGTCGCCCGGCAGCAGCCCTGCTTCGGAAGCGGCGGAAGAGGGGAGCAAAGCGGCGACCACCGGCGGGGTCACACTCTTGCCATAGGCAAAGGCGAATCCGGCGAGAATCAGGATAGCGAACAGGAAGTTGATCGCGGGGCCTGCAAACACGATCAGTGCGCGCTGCCACAATGTCTTGGACTGGAAGGTGCGGTTGCGCTCTTCCGCCGGGAGCGCGACCCAGTCGGGATTGGCGCGGCTGGAAGGATCCATGTCGCCTGCAAACTGGACATAGCCGCCCAGCGGCAGCATCCCCAGCTTCCAGCGGGTGCCGCGCTTGTCGGTCCAGCCGGCGATCTCGCGGCCAAAGCCGATCGAGAACGACTCCGCCTTCACCCCGAACCAGCGTCCGACCAGATAATGGCCCATCTCGTGAACGAAGACGAGTGGCCCGAGCACGAGCAGAAAGGCGAGGACGGTCAGCAGGAATCCGGGGTTTTCGCTCAATGTCAGTCCTTAGGTCTTGATCGCTGCAGCCGCGATGGTCCGCGCTTCACTGTCGATGGCCAGCACATCCTGCAGGCATTGCGGCGCAGGCGGGGTATAACCTGCCAGCACCTGCGATACAATTGCGGCGATATCGAGAAAGCCGATGCGTCCGGCGAGGAAGGCGGCGACGGCAATTTCGTTGGCGGCGTTGAGAATCGCCGGCGCGCCGCCACCTGCGGCAATCGCCGCGCGGCAGATGCCGGGGCCGGGGAAGCGTTCATCGTCCAGCGACTCGAAGGTCAGCTGGCCGATGGTCGCCAGATCCAGCGGCGCGCACTGCGTGGCGATCCGCTGCGGCCAGGCGAGCGCGCTGGCGATGGGGATCTTCATGTCGGGCGATCCCAGCTGCGCCAGCGTCGAGCGGTCGCGGTATTCGACCATCGAGTGGATCACCGATTGCGGATGGACGAGGATGCGGATCGCATCGAGCCCGACGGGAAACAAATGGTGCGCCTCGATCAGCTCGAGGCCCTTGTTGAACATCGTGGCGCTGTCGACCGAGATTTTGGCGCCCATCGACCAGTTGGGGTGCGCGACAGCCTGATCGGGCCGCGCGAAACGCATCTGCTCGGATGTCCAGGTGCGGAACGGTCCGCCGCTGGCGGTCAGCGTGATGCTTTCGACCTCGTCGATGTTTCCGCCCGCAAGACACTGAAAAATCGCGTTGTGTTCGGAATCGACGGGGAGCAGCGTGGCCCCGCTGGAGCGCGCGGCCTCGATCATCAGCGCGCCCGAAGAGACCAGCGCCTCCTTGTTGGCGAGCGCGACCGATCGACCGCGCAGCAGGCTGCGCATGATCGGGGCAAGCCCTGCACAGCCGACGATCGCGGCCATCGTCCAGTCGGCATCGATATCTGCCGCATCGAGCAGCGCCTGCGGCCCCGACCAGGCCTGGATGCCCGACCCTTCGAGCGCATCGGCCAGCGCGTCGTGCTGCGCAGGGTCGCCGATGACCGCGACCTCGGCGGAGAATTCACGCGCCAGCCGCGCAAGACCCTGCGCATCGCTGTTCGCGGTCAATGCGACCACGCGATAGGCGGCGGGGTTCAGCCGGACGAGATCGAGCGTCGAGGTGCCCACCGATCCGGTGGCACCAAAGATGCTGATGCTGCGCGGAAACGCAGACGGCGGCGGCACAGTCCTGCCGGAGGAGAGCATGTTGGGTCGCGACATATGAAAGACTATCCTAGCGCCCAAAACGCATTGCCTGCAACCAGCAGTGCGACGACCGGCGCTACCGGGACCAGACCGTCCACACGATCAAGGATGCCGCCATGGCCGGGGATCAGCGTTCCCGAATCCTTGACACCGGCCTGACGCTTCAGCCAGCTCTCCAGAAAATCACCCATTTGCGCGATGATCGCCAGCGGCGCGCTTGCCAGTACCAGCACATAGGGCAGGGCAAACTGGGTGTGCATGAACAGCGCGAAACCCAGCGCGGCGATCATGCCACCGGCAAGCCCCGCCCATGTCTTGCTCGGGCTAATCGACGGCGCAATCTTGGGCCCGCCGATCCCGCGCCCGGCAAAATAGGCGCCGACATCAGTCGCCCAGACGGTCGCCATCGTCCAGAAGGCGAGCAGCAGTCCGTTGTCCTGCTGGCGCAGGTACAGCAACGCCATCACCGGAAGCGCGCAGTAGAACACGCCCCAGGCCAATTTGAAGCTGCGATCGATCGTGGCGATGAAGAAGGCGCCGCCGATGATGAATCCGAACGACAGGAAGCCCGGGCCATCGGCGAAGGGCGAAAGCATCGACAGCGAGGCCATCAGTGCCAGCATGGACAGCCGCCTGCGCTCCAGCCGCCCGACCAGGCCCGCCCATTCGTGCTGCATGGTGAGCGCGCCCGCCATCAGCAGCAGCCAGAACGCGACGCCGCCCAGCCACAACGCGACGCCGGCAATGGCCACCAGCACCACGCCGGACAGGGTGCGGACCGCCAAATCATTGCCGAACAGCGAGCGGCGGACGGGGTCAGCGGCCACCAAAACGCCTTTCGCGCGCGGCGAACGAATCCAGCGCCGCTTTCAAGGCCGCGCCGTCGAAATCTGGCCAGAGCATGTCGGTGAAATACAGCTCGGCATAGGCTGCCTGCCACAGCAGGAAATTGCTCAGCCGCTGTTCGCCGGATGTGCGGATCAGCAGATCGAGCGGGGGCAGGTCGGACGTGTCGAGCGCGGCTTCGATATGCGCGGTCTGGATCGCTGCGGGGTCGAGCTCGCCCCTGGCGGCGGCCCAGGCCAGCGCCTGCACCGCGCGCAGCATTTCGTCCTGCGCGCCATAATTGAGCGCGATGGCCAGCGTCGTGCCGGTGTTGGCGGCCGTGCGGTCGACGACATCGTCGATCATCTCGACCAGATCGGGCGCCAACGCCTTGTAATTGCCGATGATCTTGAGCCGGACATTGTTGGCAATGAACTCGTCGACATCGGCGCGGATGAAATGGCGCAGCAGACCCATCAGGTCGGCCACCTCATCTTCGGGCCGCTTCCAGTTTTCGGACGAGAACGCGTACAGCGTCAGCGCCTCCAACCCCATGTCTCGTGCGGCGCGTACCGTGGTACGGACCGCCTCGACGCCCTGCTTGTGGCCGATGAAGCGGGGAACGCCGCGTTTCGCGGCCCAGCGGCCATTGCCATCCATGATGATGGCGGCATGGCGCACGCCATGCCCGGGCACCCCGTCTGCATGCAGATGAGAGGCTGCCTCCTGCACGGCCTTGGCCTGAACAGCCTTGGAATGTTTGGGGCCGGAGCGGAAGATCACTGACCCAGAATTTCCTTTTCCTTCTGGGTGGCGGCGGCGTCGGCCTGCGCGATGATCTCATCGGTCAGTTTTTGCACTTCGGTCTCGAAGCGCTTGCGCTCGTCCTCGCTGATCACGCCCTTCTTCTCGTCGGTCTTGAGCGAATCCATGCCGTCGCGGCGGACATTGCGGATCGCGATGCGGGCCTTTTCGGCATATTGTCCGGCGAGCTTGGCGAGTTCCTTGCGGCGATCCTCGGTAAGGTCGGGGATGGGCAGGCGCAGCGTCTGGCCGTCCATGATCGGGTTGAGGCCGAGGCCGGCCGAGCGGATCGCCTTGTCGGCGGGGCCGACGTTCGACTTGTCCCATACCTGCACCGAGAGCATGCGCGGCTCGGGCGCCGAGACGGTGGCGATCTGGGTCAGCGGCATGTGCGAACCATAGACTTCGACCGTCACCGGATCCAGCAGCGCCACATTGGCGCGGCCGGTGCGCAGGCCGGACAGATCGCCCTTCAGCGATTCCACCGCGCCGTTCATCCGGCGCTCAAGGTCTTTCTTGTCAAACTGTGCCACAGGTTCAGTCCTTCTGATGTACGGTGGTTGCCGTGCCCTGGCCGCTGAGAACGCGGGCAAGGTTGCCCTGTTCGCGGATCGAGAACACGACGATGGGGATGGAATTGTCGCGGCACAGGGCCACGGCGCTGGCGTCCATGACCTTCAGATTGTCTTGCAACACTCGGTCATAACTCAATGTATCGTAACGCACCGCGTTCGGATCCAGCTTGGGATCGGCGTTGTAGACGCCATCGACGCTGGTGCCCTTGAGCAGCGCATCACACTTCATTTCGGCAGCGCGCAGAGCCGCGCCGGAATCGGTGGTGAAGTAAGGAGCCCCGACGCCGGCTGCGAAGATCACTACGCGGCCCTTTTCGAGGTGCCGCTGTGCCCGGCGGCGGATCACCGGCTCGCACACCTTGTCCATCTCGATCGCGGATTGCACGCGGGTTGGGACGCCGAGCTGCTCGAGTGCGCTCTGCATGGCCAGGGCGTTCATCACGGTGGCGAGCATGCCCATATAATCGGCCTGCGCCCGGTCCATGCCCTTGGCAGCGCCGGCCATGCCTCGGAAGATATTGCCGCCGCCGATGACCAGGCAGATTTCAAGCCCGGTATCCTTTGCCGCCTTCACTTCGCCCGCCATGCGGGTCACCGTGGCCGGATCGATGCCGTACTGGCCGTCGCCCATCAAGGCTTCCCCCGACAGCTTCAAGAGGATGCGGCGATAGGAGGGGATGGTCATGGTTTTTCCGGTGATGAAGGCTAATCGGGCGCACAGGGGCGACGCGTGGCGCGCACCATAGTCAGTGGTTGCGCGACTGCCAAGCACGTTTGGCAGCCAGCTCTGGCGTGGTTGGTGGCAGGTGCCAGATCGAGACGCAAACGGCGGACAGCGCGAGGCTGCCCGCCGTTTTCATGGGCGTTGGCGCCGGGTCTCTTACAGACCGGCGGCTGCTGCCACTTCTGCAGCAAAGTCGGTTTCTTCCTTCTCGATGCCTTCGCCGAGCTGGAAGCGGACATAGTCCTTGAGCGTGATCTTGCCGCCCGCGTCCTTGGCGGCCTTGGCCACCACGTCGGCGATCGGGGTCTTGTTGTCGATCACGAACAGCTGGCTGAGCAGCGCGTTTTCCTTGCCGAACTTGGCGATCGCGCCATCGACCATCTTGGCCTGCACTTCGGCGGGCTTGCCGCTTTCGGCAGCCTTTTCCTCGGCGATCTTGCGTTCGCGCGCGATCATCTCGGCATCCAGACCATCGCTGTTCAGCGCCAGCGGGAAGGCAGCGGCAATGTGCATGCCGATCTGCTTGCCCAGCGGCTCCAGAATGTCAGCCGACACATCGCCTTCGAGCGCGACCAGCACGCCGATCTTGCCGAGGTTCGGCGCAACGGCGTTGTGCATGTACGAAACGACGGCACCCTGAGCGACCGAGACGGTCTTGATGCGACGGATCGACTGGTTTTCGCCGATGGTGGCGATCGAGTTGGTCAGCTTTTCGCCGACGGTTTCGCCATCGGGATAGGGAGCGGCCTTGAGCGTGTCGACATCGTCACCGGTGGACATGGCAACCGACGTCACCTTGCGGACGAAATCCTGGAACTGTTCGTTCTTGGCGACGAAATCGGTTTCGCTGTTCACTTCGACAGCGACGCCCTTGAGGCCTTCGACCTGGATGCCGACGAGGCCTTCGGCTGCGGTGCGGCTCGACTTCTTCTGCGCGGTGGCGAGGCCCTTGGCACGAAGTGCGTCGACGGCGGCTTCGATGTCGCCATCGGCTTCGGTCAGCGCCTTCTTGGCGTCCATCATGCCAGCGCCGGTGCGCTCACGCAGTTCCTTAACATTAGCAGCGGTTATAACAGCCATGTTCATGTTCCTTGTCTTGAAATATGGTTGCAGGGGCCACAGGTGCGGGCCAGTGCCCGGCCCGTAGCCCCTGCATGTGTCAGTTTTGCGAAGTAAGCGGGTGAGCGATGGCTCGCCCGATCACATCAAGCCGTCCGATCAGGCAGCCGGAGCTGCGTCGCCGGTTTCTTCCGGGGTCGATTCAGCACCGGTGAATTCGGCAGCCGAAACTTCCGGCTCGGCAGGTGCTTCTTCAAGCGCTGCTTCGGCTGGCGGTTCGGCCATCGCGCCGACGTCCTGGCCCGATTCGACCACGGCACCGGTGCGGCCCTTGGTGGCAGCAGCGGCGATGGCATCGCAATACAGGCGCACGGCGCGCGCTGCATCGTCATTGGCGGGGACGGGGAAGGCGATGCCCTGCGGATCGACGTTCGAATCGAGGATCGCGATCACCGGGATGCCAAGCACGTTGGCTTCCTTGATGGCGAGATCTTCCTTGTTGGCGTCGATCACGAACATAACGTCGGGAATGCCGCCCATGTCGCGGATGCCGCCAAGCGAAAGTTCCAGCTTGTCGCGTTCGCGGGTCAGCTGCAGGACTTCCTTCTTGGTGAAGCCCGAGGTGTCACCGGCGAGCTGCTCTTCGAGCGTCTTGAGGCGCTTGATCGAACCCGAGATGGTCTTCCAGTTGGTGAGCATGCCGCCCAGCCAGCGGTGGTTGACGAAATGCTGGCCGCTGGCGCGGGCCGCATCGGCGATCGGCGACTGTGCCTGGCGCTTGGTGCCAACGAACAGAACCTTGCCGCCAGCCTGGACGGTGGCCGACACGAACTCGAGAGCGCGCGCGAACAGCGGCACGGTCTGCGACAGGTCGAGGATGTGGATGCCGTTGCGCGCGCCGAAGATGTACGGCTTCATGCGCGGGTTCCAGCGGTGGGTCTGGTGACCGAAGTGTGCTCCAGCTTCGATAAGCTGCTGCATCGTGACGACAGGTGCCGCCATAAGCTAATTCCTTTCCGGTTGTGCCTCTGGAAGACGGGAACCTGCTGGACATGCCCTCAAAGGGCCGCCGGGGCACCGGTATGTATGTCTTCCATGTGGATTGACTGCGGCACTGCGCCACAGACGAGCGCGCCCTTAAGCTCTCATCGGAGCGAAATCCAGCATTTTATGGCGCGCGGGGACATTTTTCCGCTTGACGGAACAGAACGTAGGTGGAACAAAGGGCAAACAAACAGGGTTAACCCGCCACCCGACCGGGGTTTTGGGAACCTGGGCTTGTCCACAACGTTATCCACATGTTCCCGCATCCGGTCTGGACCGCAAGCGGGTGAGGCCGAGGAAAACTTGCCATGGTTGCTGTCATCACCGCCCTGTTTTTCACCTGCGCAGCGGCATTTGCCGTGTTTACGATCAACCGATCGCTCACGGGCTCGGTCGACCGGATCGACGCGCTGTTTGCGCAGTATCGCGCCTTGGGAGATGATCGCGTCGTGACGGGCGGAATGCGTCCGGCGGTGCGGTTCAACCCCGCACCCGCACCCGACTTTGCACCGCGCACGGTCGTTGCCCTGCCGCGCAAGGCGGCAATGGTCGCTCAGGTCAGCCCTGCTGGCTGGCGCGCTGCCGCCTGACCTTGGAATATGACCGGATGCCGAAGGGGATCAGGGTCAGATAAACCACGCAGATCGCGGTGAGAGTGATCCACGGCATGGTCAGCAGTGACGCGGCGGTGAGAGCAAACAGCGCCAATGCCTCAAGCCTGATGTTCTTGCGCAGCCGCAGCGATGACCAACTGAAGGTCGCGACGTTGGAGATCATCAGGAACGCAATCAGCAGGATCCACGGGGCGACCACCGTATAGTGGCGAAGTTCCTCGATCCCGGTTTCCATCCACAGATACAGCGGCAACATGGCCAGCCCGGCGCCAGCGGGTGCGGGCACACCAGTCATGTAGCCGGCGGACTTGTGCGGCTGGTCTTCCAGATCGATCTGGGCGTTGAAGCGGGCAAGACGAAGCGCGCAGCACACCGCCAGCGCGAGCGCGATCAGCCAGCCGAACCGCGGCAGTTCGTTGAGCGACCACAGGAACATTAACAGCGCGGGCGAGACACCGAAGGCAATGGAATCGGCAAGCGAGTCCAGTTCCGCACCAAAGCGGCTCTGTGCTTTCAGCATACGGGCCACACGGCCGTCGATCCCGTCAAGCACGCCTGCAAGCACTATAGCGCCCGCGGCAAGCGGCCATATGCCATCCATGGCAAAGCGGACGCCGGTGAGGCCGCAGCACAAAGCGGTCGCGGTGATCGCATTGGGCACCATCGCGCGCAGCGTCAGCCCCTCGCGCAGCCGCAGCCGCCTGCCGGCAAGATAGCGGATCGGGCCGCGCCGTCCGCGGCGTTCCAGAGGATCGGGATCGGTCATGCCAGAATATCCTTGGTCGGCGCAGGGCAGGCGGGGAGGGCGGCGGTGCCGGGCATCAGTGCGAAATTCCCTCACGCACCGGGGTCTCGCCGATCACGGCCAGAATGGTCTCGCCGGCGACGATCCGCTGCCCCTTGACCACCGCAGGCGCAGTGCCCAGGGGCAGATAGACATCCACGCGGCTGCCGAAGCGGATCAGCCCGACCCGCTGGCCGACGGCGACAAAATCGCCTTCCTTGATGAACGGCACGATCCGCCGCGCGACCAGTCCCGCGATCTGCGTGAACCCGATGCGCGCGCCATCGCTGCGCTCGATCATGATGTGCTGGCGCTCGTTCTCGTCGCTGGCCTTGTCGAGATCTGCGTTGAGGAACTTGCCCGATATGTAGACGATCCGGCGGATCGTGCCGCCAATCGGGGCGCGGTTGATGTGGACGTCGAACACGCTCATGAAAATGGAAACCCGGTACATCGGATCGGTTCCAAGGCCTTCGGCCCCGGCCAGTTCCACGGGCGGCGGCACCAGCTCGATCATCGTGCACAAACCGTCGGCAGGCGCCACCACCAGCCGCTCGTCGAGCGGTGTGACCCGCGCCGGATCGCGGAAAAAGGCGAGGATCCACAAGGTTATCCCGGCCATCGGCCACGCCAGTGTTTCCCATGCCAGCAACGCGAAGATCAGCGTCATGGCAGCGGCGGCGACCGCAAACTTGCGTCCCTCCGGGTGTACCGGCGGCATGCTCCAGCTCGCCAGGCCCTTGCCCCGGTTATCCAGTAATTCTTGCGACATGCCGGACCTCTTAGGGGCTGCAGGCGGGTGTGACAACGCCCAAACCCCGCCTTGCGCGGCGAACCGTGTTGCAACGCAGCATTTTCATGCGCTTACCAGCGCCCGCACGCCCAGGCGCCGGGACCGGGTGCTGCACGGTTGAAACATGGGCGGACTTTGCTAAGAGCGTCCCATTCTACGATTCCTCCCTAGCAAGAAGGCGCAAATCCCGCATGGCCAAGATAAAAGTAGCCAAGCCCGTCGTCGAGATCGACGGCGACGAAATGACCCGCATCATCTGGGAGTGGATCCGCGAACGCCTGATCCTGCCCTATCTCGATATCGATCTGAAATATTATGATCTTTCGGTCGAGAAGCGTGACGAGACCAACGACAAGATCACCGTCGATGCCTCCAACGCGATCCGCGAGCATGGCGTTGGCGTCAAGTGCGCGACGATTACCCCCGACGAACAGCGCGTCGAGGAGTTCAATCTCAAGAAGATGTGGAAGTCGCCCAACGGCACGATCCGCAACATTCTGGGCGGCGTGGTGTTCCGCGAGCCGATCGTGATCTCGAACATTCCGCGTCTGGTGCCCGGCTGGACCGACCCGATCGTGGTCGGCCGTCACGCCTTTGGCGACCAGTACAAGGCCACCGATTTCCGTGTCCCCGGCCCTGGCAAGCTGCGTCTCGTATTCGAAGGCGAGGACGGCACCAAGATCGACGAGGAAGTGTTCCAGTTCCCGTCCTCGGGCGTCGCCATGGCGATGTACAACCTCGATGATTCCATCGCCGATTTCGCCCGCGCCTCGATGAACTATGGTCTCGATCGCGGATGGCCGACGTATCTGTCGACCAAGAACACCATCCTGAAGGCCTATGACGGCCGCTTCAAGGACATCTTCGAAGAGGTCTTCCAGGCCGAATTCAAGGACAAGTTCGACGCAGCCGGCATCACCTATCAGCATCGCCTGATCGACGACATGGTCGCATCGGCGCTGAAATGGTCGGGCAAGTTCGTCTGGGCGTGCAAGAACTATGACGGCGACGTGCAGTCTGACACTGTCGCGCAGGGCTTTGGTTCGCTGGGTCTGATGACTTCGGTGCTGATGACCCCGGATGGCAAGACGGTGGAAGCCGAAGCCGCTCACGGCACGGTCACCCGCCATTATCGCATGCATCAGCAGGGCAAGGCGACCTCGACCAACCCGATCGCATCGATCTTCGCCTGGACCCGCGGCCTAATCTATCGCGGCCGCTTCGACGAGACGCCAGAAGTGGTGCGCTTTGCCGAAACGCTCGAGCGGGTTTGCGTGGAAACCGTCGAAAGCGGCGCGATGACCAAGGATCTGGCGATCCTCATCGGCCCCGATCAGGCATGGATGACCACCGAGCAGTTCTTCGAAGCGATTCGCCAGAACCTCGAAACGGAAATGGGCACCTGGGCGTAAGGCGTTGATGGCACAGCGCAGCAGCAAGGCACGGTTGGAGGTACGGCAGGCCCGGCGGGGTGATATTCCCGGAATATCGCAACTCGTCGAGCGTGCCTATCCCAGCCTGCCACCGTACAAATTCGGTGAGCTGCGCGGGCAGATCAACAACTTTCCCCAGGGACAGTTCGTCGCCATTCTGGACGGCGAGATCGTTGGTTACTGCGCTTCGTCTCGGGTCACCGAGGCGATGGCGTTCGCCCCGCACGACTGGGAAGAGATCAGCGGAAACGGCTTCGGCACGCGCCATGTGCCCACCGGCGAATGGCTGTACGGCTATGAGATGTGCGTCGATCCGGCGCAGCGCGGCGTGCGCATCGGGAAGCGTCTGTACGAGGCGCGGCGCGCGCTCGCCGAACTGCTCGATCTCAACGGCATCGTCTTTGCCGGGCGGATCCCGGGATATGACAAGGCCAAGCGCACCAAGAAGACGGACAGTCCGGAAGATTACCTCGCCAAGGTGATCGACGGCAAGTTGCGCGATCCGGTGATCGGCTTCCAGATCGCAAACGGCTTCGCGCCGGTCGGCATCCTCACCCGCTATCTGCCCGAGGACAAGCAATCGCGCGGCCATGCGGTGCAGATGGTGTGGCGCAACCCCTATGTAAACCCAGACGAGCCGCCGACCCACCGCGTTCCGCGCGGTGTGGAGAGCGTTCGCCTCGCCACGGTGCAATTCCAGGCGCGTGCGGTCGCGAATTTCGAGGAGTTCGTGCGCAACGTCGAATATTTTGTCGATGTGGCAGCCGACTACAAAGCCGATTTCGTGCTGTTTCCCGAAATGTTCACCATGTCGCTGCTCTCCTTCGCCAAGAAGAAGATGGGGCCGCAGGAGGCAATCGAGGCGCTCAGCGAATTCACTCCGCGCATCCGCGACGAACTCACCCGGATGGCGATGGAATACAACATCAACATCATCGGCGGATCGCACCCGACGCGCGCCGATGACGGCGATATCCAGAATATCGCGCTGGTCGCGCTGCGCGACGGGTCGATCCATGCGCAGGAAAAGATCCACCCCACCCCCAACGAGCGCTATTGGTGGAAGATCAAGGGCGGCGACAGCATCGATGCAATCCAGACCGATTGCGGTCCGATCGGCGTGCTGATCTGCTATGACAGCGAGTTTCCAGAGCTGGCGCGACGTCTGGCGGATGAAGGAGCGCGGATCATCTTCGTGCCGTTCTGCACCGACAGCCGCGAGGCGTACATGCGCGTGCGCTATTGTTGCCAGGCGCGCGCGATCGAGAACCAGTGCTATGTCGTGATGTCGGGCAATGTCGGCAATCTGCCCGATGTCGAGAACATGGACATCCAGTATTCGCAAAGCTGCATCCTGACGCCGTGCGATCTGCCGTTCGCGCGCGATGGCATTGCGGCAGAGGCGAGCGAGAATGTCGAGACGCTCACCATCAGCGACGTCAACCTCGACGACCTCAGCTGGGCACGCAGCGAGGGCACCGTGCGCAACCTGGGCGATCGGCGCTACGATCTCTATCACATCGAATGGGACCGCGCAGTGGGACGCGGCACGGCCGCTGCCAAGCGCGAGCGCGCACGGCAGGCGGCGCCTGCCGGGCCGCAGGGCGGCGGCGGCGGATAAAGCGCTGCCACGGCGCGATTAAAGGCTGACAGCCGCGGCGGCATCGGTCATTACCTGATCCATGCACAATCCGCTCGACAATCCGGTTTTCAGCGACGCCCTGGTCATTCTGGGCGCGGCAGGGATCGTCATCCCGGCCTTCGCCCGCTTCCGGATCACGCCGATCATCGGTTTCCTGCTGATCGGCATTCTGGTCGGACCTTCGGGGCTGGGATCGCTGGTGGATGAATATCCCTGGCTGTACCACATCACCATTACCGATGCGGAATCGATCGGGCCCTATGCCGAGTTCGGCATCATCCTGCTGCTGTTCACCATCGGGCTGGAGCTTTCGTTCAAGCGGTTGTGGAGCCTGCGAAAGCTGGTGTTCGGGGTCGGCGCCGCCGAGCTTTTGCTGTCAGCGCTGATCATCGGGGCGGCGCTCAACCTTGCCGGGCAGAACTGGAGCGGCGCGATCGGGCTGGGGCTGGCGCTGGCGTTGTCGTCCACCGCGCTGGTGCTGCCCATGTCGGGCACCACCTCGCCGGTGGGCCGAGCGGCGCTGGCGATGCTTCTGTTCGAGGATGTCGCGATCGTACCGATCATCTTCCTGCTTGGCGCGCTGGCACCGATGGCAGGCGCGGTGGGCGGCGCGGATCTGGGGATGACGCTGCTGCTGGGTGTCGCAACGGTGGCGGCGATGCTGGTGCTGGGGCGGCTGATCCTGCCGCGCATGTTTGCGCAGGCCGCGCGCACCAAGAGTCCCGAACTGTTTCTTGCCGCCAGTCTGCTGGTGGTGATTACCGCCAGCCTAGCCACCGCATCGGTCGGGCTGTCGCCGATCGTCGGCGCGCTGCTCGCCGGGCTGATCATCGCCGAGACCGAATATCATGGCGAGGTCGAAATCCTGATCGAACCGTTCAAGGGGCTTGCGCTGGGCGTGTTCCTGATCACCGTCGGCATGTCGATCGATCTGCGGGTCATCGCTGCCTATTGGCAGGAACTGGCGATCGCAGTGGTCGGCGTGGTGGTGGTCAAGGCGGTGGTCACCGGGCTGTTGCTGCGGGTCGCAGGTGCGCGGCGCGGCACGGCGGCAGAGGCCGGCGTGCTGATGGCGAGCCCGTCCGAGACCACGCTGATCGTGCTGGCAGCAGCGGTGCAGGCGCAGCTCATACAGTCCTCGACCGCGCAATTCTGGCAGATTGTTACCGCGATCGGGCTCACCATCACCCCGCTGCTCGCCAAGCTGGGCCACTCGATGGCGCGACAAATCGAAATGCGCGCCAGCGATGCCGCGCCGATCGACCAGTCGGACATCGCCAATGATCGCACCGTGATCTTCGGCTATGGCCGTGTCGGCGAGATCATCGCGGCGATGCTCAAGGAGCATGAACAGCCTTTCGTAGCGGTGGAATCGAACGTCGATGTCGTGATGGATGCGCGCCGCGCAGGCGTCCCGATCGTGTTTGGCGATGTCGCGCGCCCCGAACTGCTCGACCGGCTGCGGCTGGGCCATGCCCGCGCGCTGATCCTGACGATGGACGATCCGGTGCTGGCGGTGCAGATCGTGCGGCGCGTGCACGGCTGGGTTCCCGACCTCACCATCATCGCCCGTGCGCGCGATACCGAGCACGCCGCCGAGCTTTACCGCGCCGGGGCCACGCTGGCGGTGCCCGAAGCGCTGGAAAGCTCGCTGCAGCTTTCCGAGGCGCTGTTGGTCGATCTGGGGATAGCGATGGGCCATGTCATCGCGTCGATCCACGAAAAGCGCGACGAGATGCGCCGCCGGATCATGGACGAGGGCGAACTCGACGAGAAGCCCGCATTGCGCTCCAGCGAGGTCGCTGCGGGGTAGGGCCATCTTTCTCCCCTCCCGCAAGCGGTAGGGGAGAGGCGTTCTGTCACCCCAAAGCGGCCTGCTTTTCCTCCGCCAGCCGGTCGAGCTCGGCGCGGGACTTCTTCTCGGATGCGGATTTCAGCTGGCCGCACGCGGCCATGATGTCGCGGCCGCGCGGGGTGCGCACCGGGGCGCTGATGCCGCCTTCGAACACGATGTCGGAAAAGCGCTTGATCCGCTCGGGGTCCGAACACTCGTAGATCGCGCCGGGCCAGGGATTGAACGGGATCAGGTTGACCTTGGCGGGCAGGCCATAACCCTTGATCAGCCGGACCAGCTCGCGCGCATCCTCGTCGGTGTCGTTCTTGTCCTTGAGCATCACATATTCGAAGGTGATGCGCCGCGCGTTGCTCGCGCCGGGATAGTCGGCGCAAGCCTGCAGCAGCTCTTCCAGTCCGAATTTGCGGTTGATCGGCACGATTTCGTCGCGCACCTCTTTGGTCACCGCATGCAGCGAGACCGCAAGGTTCACCCCGATCTCCTCGCCACACCGCGCCATCAAGGGTACCACGCCGCTGGTCGAAAGCGTGATCCGGCGCTTGGAAAGCGCCAGGCCATCGCCGTGCATCACGACCTTCATCGCATCACGCACGTTGTCGAAGTTGTAGAGCGGCTCGCCCATGCCCATCAGCACGATGTTTGTGAGCAGCCGGCCATCGGCGGTGTAGGACGCAGCGTCCTCCTCGTCGTCGAGCTGGTCCATCGCGCCTTTCGGCCATTCGCCCAGTGCATCGCGCGCCAGCATCACCTGGCCGACGATCTCGCCCGGGGTCAGGTTGCGCACCAGCCGCATCGTGCCGGTATAGCAGAATCGGCAGTTGAGCGTGCACCCGACCTGACTGGAGATGCACAAGGTGCCCCGGTCCGCATCGGGGATGAACACCATCTCGTATTCCTGCGAGTCATCGGTGCGCAGCAGCCATTTGCGGGTGCCGTCACTCGACACCTGCGCCTCGACCACCTGTGGACGGCCGATGACGAAACGCTCCTCCAGCCAGGGCCGCATCTGCTTGGCGATGTCGGTCATGCTGTCGAAATCGGTCACGCCGCGGTGATAGATCCAGTGGAACAGCTGCTTCGAGCGCAATTTGGCCTGTTTGCGGTCGAGCCCGGCAGTCTCGAGCAAGGCGGCGATGTCCTCGCGCATCAGCCCCATCAGGTCGGAACGGCCATCGGCGCGTGGCGTGATCGGGCGCGGCACGGGAACGGGATCGATATGGCCGGGGATGGCTATGTCCATCGAGGTCGCGGCGGAAGCTTCGAGGGAAGTGTCGGTTGTCATGCGCGCCACATAGTCAATCGGGCCGCCAAATGCTACCTCCGCGGTCCAAGCTGTTCCCCGCCAGCATGCAGGAGTTTCCATGGACCGGTTCTTCACCCTCATTGCGACCCAAGTCTCGCGCGCCGTGGGGCAACCTTTCGCCTTTGTTGCGGCGATGGGCATCATCTGTGTCTGGGGGGTGACCGGGCCGGTGTTCGGCTATTCCGATACCTGGCAGCTGGTAATCAACACCGGCACCACGATCATCACCTTCCTCATGGTATTCGTCATCCAGAACAGCCAGAACCGCGATGCCGCCGCGATGCAGGCCAAGCTCGACGAGCTGATCCGCACCCAGCAGGATGCGCGCAACGCGTTTATCGGGATCGAACACCTCACCGAGGTGCAGATCGAAAAGATCCGGGCGGCGCTGGAAAGCGAGGGCGAAGCGCAGGAAGAGGCGCGGCTGGAGCGCCACGAGAGCGTCGACCGGTTCCTGAAGCGGCTTTGATCAGGGGCGCTGATCAACGGTCCCGGGCACAGCCCAAGGCGGCAGCGTCGAGCGCGGTGGCGGCGCCCTTGAGCAGATAGACATCGCGTATCGTTCTGCCGTCCGCGCCATCGGCGCTGGCGGTCATCTCGCGCGCCGAGCGCATCGCCGCAATGATGCTGGCGTCCATCGCTTTGTCGCTGGCCCAGGCGTCGCCGCCGCCGCCGATGAGCGTGAACCTGCGCACGCCGATGGTCAGCGTCACCGGGCTTCGCCTTGCCATCGGGCGGCTCAGCCTTAGATGAAACTGGCCCCGCACTCCGCGCCTGGGCCAATAGCCGATGCTGGCGAACGGGCGGTACTGGCGGGTGCCGCGCACGGTCTCAGGCTGGGATATGGCATAGCAGCGCGGCACCTGCGGGTCGCGAAACGCACCCCAGCTGTCGAACACGCCCAGGCTGTCGCGCGCCTGGAGCGGAGCGGCGGCGATCAAGGCGACCGTTGCCGCCAGCGCCGCCAGCCCCCGTCTCACGCATGGCCTCCGCCGGTGCCGGTGACAACGATCTCCTCGCGGCCATCGGCGATCATCACCACCGATCCCTGCGGCAGTCCGGGGGCGACCGGGGCGCCGAACACCGGGTGCGGCGGCAGGCCGAGCAGCACGCCGCGCAGCACCCGGCTCGAAATGCCGTGCATGATCACCAGCCGGTCGCCGGGGTCGGCGGCATGCTCCGCCAGCCAGTCGATGACGCGATCGGCGATCTCGGGATAACTCTCGCCATCGGGCGCGCATCTGAGCAGCATTTCGGGTGCCTCGATCACCGGGCCGACCTCGGCGATGACGTCGGCATAATAGCGCCCGCCCCAGCAGCCCATGCCGATCTCGACCAGCCGGGGGTCGTGCGCCGCATCGTGCCAGTCGAGCCCGAGATGCTCGGTGATCACCGCCAGTGTCTGCAGCGCGCGACCGGTGTCCGATGCGTGGAGCGACAGGGCAGGGCGGGGGCCCAGCACCCGGGCCAACGCCGCGCCCATGCCATCGGCCTGAGCAAAGCCTGTGCGGGTCAGCGGTGTGTGGAGATGGTCGCCCTGCAGCCTTTTGGCGGCGTTGAACACGGTTTCGCCGTGCCGCGCGATGAACAGGCGCCCAGCCATGGGAGGGCAGGAAAAACGAGAATTTTGCGTCATATCGGTCCCGTTTCGGCAATAGTGGCGGCGCGTGCAAGCCCGGGCGCCCATTTTCCACAGTTTAAACGGAATTCCGCGGCTATCGGCTTGCGGGAAAAGCCAATATTGTTAATGAAGTTGGTCCGGATTCTGCCATTATGGCAGGGCATGTCTTTTGGTTTTGAGGCCGCCCGGCCTCGGGGGATTTTCATGAAAGCGACAATCGAACGCGCGACGCTCCTCAAGAGCCTCAGCCATGTTCAGTCGGTGGTGGAACGGCGCAACACGATCCCCATTCTGTCCAACGTGCTGATCGAGGCCTCGGCAGATGGCGCACTGCGCTTCATGGCGACCGACCTCGATCTGCAGATCGTCGAAACGATGAGCGCCTATTCGGTAGAAACCCCCGGATCGATAACCGTTTCGGCGCACACCCTGTTCGAAATCGCCCGCAAGCTGCCAGACGGCAGCCAGGTGATGCTCGATGCCGCCGACGGCAAGATGCTGGTCCGCGCCGGACGCAGCCGCTTCACGCTTCCCACGCTGCCGCGCGACGATTTCCCGGTGATCGCCGAGGGCGACCTGCCGACCAGCTTCGAGCTGGCCGCGGCAGAGCTGGTGCAGATCATCGACAAGACCCGCTTTGCGATCTCCACCGAAGAGACACGCTATTATCTCAATGGTATCTTCCTGCACGTCGCCGACGATGATCGCCCGGTTCTCAAGGCTGCGGCGACCGATGGCCACCGGCTGGCGCGCGTCACGCTCGACCGTCCCGATGGCGCAGAGGGGATGCCCGACGTCATCGTTCCGCGCAAATGCATCGGCGAACTGCGCAAGCTGCTCGACGAACGCGGCGATGCCAAGGTGCAGGTCGACCTGTCCGCCAGCAAGATCCGCTTCACTTTGGGCAGCGCGATCCTGACCTCCAAGCTGATCGACGGGACCTTCCCCGATTACAGCCGGGTGATCCCGACCGCGAACGACAAGCTGCTCAAGATCGACCCCAAGGCTTTCGCTCAGGGCGTCGATCGCGTCGCGACCATCGCCACCGAAAAGACCCGCGCGGTCAAGATGGCGCTGGAAAAGGACAAGATCACGCTGTCGGTCACCAGTCCGGAAAACGGCACCGCGGCTGAAGAGGTCGAGGGCGAATATTCTAGCGACGGGTTCGAAATCGGCTTCAATGCGCGCTATCTGCTCGATATCCTGGGTGAGCTAGAAGGCGATGTCATCGAACTGCATCTGGCCGACAGCAGCGCGCCGACGCTGATCCGCGAAAACGACAAATCTAACGCGCTGTACGTCCTGATGCCGATGCGCGTCTGACGCCATGCCCGGCGTCGGGGCCTTTGTCCTGATCGCCGTTATCCTTGCACTGCTGGTGCTGGTCTACCGGTTCGATCGAACCGGGGGAACTCTGACCCTGTTTGCCAGCCTGTTCGTGATCGCGCTGCTGGTGCTGATGCTGTTGATGGCTGGCCTGGTCGTCGCCGCTGGCGCAGTCTGAACACTCCTTGCCCACACAGCAAAACGCCCTCCCGGTTGGACCGGGAGGGCGTTTTTGCGTTTCGGTCTCTTATCGGCTCAGCGCCAAAAACTCAGCGCTTGTCGACCGGAACATAGGGACGCTGCGTCGGGCCGGTGTACAGCTGGCGCGGGCGACCGATCTTCTGGCCGGGATCGGAGATCATCTCGTTCCACTGCGCGACCCAGCCGACGGTGCGCGCAAGTGCGAACAATGCGGTGAACATCGTGGTCGGGAAGCCGATCGCCGAGAGGATCACGCCCGAATAGAAATCGACGTTCGGGAACAGCTTCTTCTCGATGAAATAGGGGTCGTTGAGCGCCATTTCCTCGAGCTGCAGCGCAACCTCGAACACCGGATCGCTGACCTTGAGTGCCTCGAACACTTCGCGCACGGTCTTCTGCATCACCGTCGCACGCGGATCGTAGTTCTTGTAGACGCGGTGGCCGAAGCCCATCAGGCGGAACGGATCGTTCTTGTCCTTGGCACGCGCAATATAGTGCGGGATCTTGTCGGGAGTGCCGATCTCGCGCAGCATGTTGAGCGCTGCCTCGTTGGCGCCGCCATGCGCCGGGCCCCAAAGGCAGGCGATGCCCGCAGCGATGCACGCGAACGGATTGGCGCCCGAGGACCCTGCCAGGCGAACGGTCGAGGTCGAAGCGTTCTGTTCATGATCGGCGTGGAGGATGAAGATGCGGTCGAGCGCGCGCTCGACCACCGGGTTCACCTCATAAGGCTCTGCCGGAACGCCGAAGGTCATCTTGAGGAAGTTGCCGGTGTAGGACAGCGAGTTGTCGGGATAGACGAAGGGCTGGCCGACCGAATACTTGTAAGCGGCAGCAGCAATCGTCGGCATCTTGGCGATCAGCCGATGGCTGGAAATGCGGCGATGCTCGGGGTCGGCGATATCGGTCGAGTCATGATAGAAGGCAGAAAGCGCGCCGACGACACCGCACATGATCGCCATCGGGTGCGCATCGCGACGGAAGCCGCGATAGAACTGCATCAACTGCTCATGCAGCATGGTGTGGCGCGAGATGGTGTAGGTGAAGGTGTCGAGCTCGTCCTTGCTGGGCAGTTCGCCGTTCAGCATAAGGTACGACACTTCCATGAAGCTCGAATCCTCGGCGAGTTCGCCGATCGGATAGCCGCGGTGCAGCAGCACGCCTTCATCGCCATCGATATAGGTCAGCGCGCTGTCGCAGCTGGCGGTGGAGGTGAACCCCGGGTCATAGGTGAAGCAACCCGTCTCGGCATAAAGCTTGCGGATATCGATGACATCCGGGCCGATCGTTCCCGACCGGATGGCATAGCTGCTGTCCTTGTCGCCGATCTTCAATGATGCGCTGTCTGACACGGTTCGTTCTCCTCAAAGCGGTTCTTTGGCAAGCTAGTGGTGTGCGTGAGGCCCCTCAGGCGGCCACGCGCGTGACGTCGTTGATCCGGGCGAGCGATTCCTCGCGTCCCAGGAGTTCGAGCACATCGAAAATGCCCGGAGAGCGTGCCTGCCCGGTCAGGGCGGCGCGCAGCGGCTGGGCGTAAGTACCGAGGCCGTGCCCCTGAGCCTCGGCGAATTGCGTAACCTTGTCCTCCAGAGCGGCGGCAGTCCAAGGCGCTGTCTCGGCCAGAACTGGCGATACTGTCTGCAAAATCGCGATCCCATCGCCTTCTAGCAAAGATTTTGCTTTCTCGTCCATGCCTAAGGGTCGCGTCTTGAAGAGAAACTGAGCGCCATCGGCAAGCTCGTTGAGGTCGCGCGCGCGAAGCTTCATCACCGGCATCGCGCGGGCAAGCAGGTCGGTACTGGCGGCGGCATCCACATCCGGCATCAATGCGGCAACCCGCGGCGCGACCAGGGCGGCGAGCGCGGCGTCATCCATCTCGCGTAGATACTGGCCGTTCAGATTGACGAGCTTCTTGGCATCGAAGCGCGAGGGCGACTTGCCGACATTGGCGAGGCTGAACAGCTCGACCGCCTCGGCGCGCGAGATCTTCTCGCGGTCGCCATAGCCCCAGCCCAGCCGCAGCAGATAATTGAACATCGCATCCGAGACGATGCCCATGTCGTCGCGGTAATTCTCGACACCCAGCGCGCCATGCCGCTTTGACAGCTTGGCGCCGTCGTTGCCGTGGATCAGCGGGATATGCGCATAGATGGGCTCGGGCCATCCCATGGCCTGGATCAGCACGAGCTGGCGGAAGGCATTGTTGAGGTGATCGTCGCCGCGGATGATGTGGGTAACGCCCATGTCGTGATCGTCGACCACGACCGCGAGCATATAGGTCGGCGTGCCATCCGAACGCAGCAGGACATAGTCGTCGAGCTCGCGTGCGTCGACGGTGACCGATCCCTGCACCTCGTCGGCGATGGTCAGCTTGCCGGTCTGCGGCGCCTTCAGCCGGATGACATAGGGCGCGCCTTCGGGCGCTTCGGATGCGTCGCGGTTCCGCCAGCGGCCATCATAGCGCATCGGCAGCTTCTTTTCGCGCTGCTCGGCGCGCATCGCCTCCAGCTCTTCTGCGGTGGCGAAGCACTTGTACGCATTGCCCGCAGCCAGCAGCTGATGCGCGACCTCGGCATGGCGGCCTGCGCGTTCGCTCTGGAACACCGGGGTGTCGTCCCAGTCGAGACCCAGCCAATCGAGCCCGGCAAAGATTGCCTCGATCGCTTCGGGGGTGGAGCGCGCCTTGTCGGTGTCCTCGATCCGCAGCAGCGCCTTGCCGCCGTGATGCCGCGCGAACAGCCAGTTGAACATCGCGGTGCGCGCGCCGCCGATGTGGAGGAAACCGGTCGGCGAAGGCGCAAAACGGGTGACGACCTGTCGGTCGGCCATGGCTGCCGAAACAGGCTGATTTTCGCCGCTTGCACTCACTTACGCTTTCCTTTCAAACTCGCCCGACATGGCAATTTCGACCGCCTCTAGCACGGCTTTCTGGCAGCGACAAATGGCCAGTTTGTCCCGTTTTTTACCGCCTGTCGGTCTCGGCGCGGCGGCGGAGCGCTTTGTTCTGGCAGAGCGCGATCAGCTGCCGCCCTGGATCGTGGTGGCCTTTGGCGGCGGCATTGCCGCGTGGTTTCTGCTGCCGGGCGGCGCGTGGCATGCGGCGGTGGTCGCGATGGGACTGGCGGTGGCGCTCGCGGTGCTGGGGCTGCGGGGCGGCTGGACTGCGATGGAGCTGGGGCCACGTTGCGTGTTCGTCGCTGCGCTGATGATCGCCGCCGGTACCGCGCACATGGCCTGGCGCGCCGAGCGAGTCGCCGCCGATCCACTTCCTGCGCCGTGGTTCGGCACGCTCACCGGGCGGGTGATCGAGCGCGAGATGCAGCCCGCGCGCGAGCAGGTGCGGCTGGTGCTGCGAACCGCACCCGCGCTTGGTCTGCCACAGACGGTGCGGGTGAACCTCGATCTGGCGAAGGACGATCCGCAGGCGCGCACCGGAGCGATCATCAGCGCGCGCGCGCGGCTGATGCCGCCTGCGCAGGCCTCGCTGCCTGGAGGCTACAGTTTCGCGCAGCGCGCATGGTTCGAGCAATTGGGCGCCACCGGCAGCATGCTCGATCGCCCAAGCATCGTGCAAGCGGCAGCCGGGAGCAGCGGGCTGGATTCGCTCCGCGCGCGGCTCTCGGCACATATCCAGGCGCAGGTCGGCGGCGGGGCAGGGGGCATTGCCGCGACGCTCGCGACCGGAGATCGCGGCGCGATCGCCGAAGAGGATGCCGAGGCGATGCGCCGCAGTGGTCTTGCGCATCTGCTCTCGATCAGCGGGCTGCATGTCACTGCGCTGATCGGTGCGGTCTGGCTGGTCACGCTGAAGGTGCTGGCGCTGTCGCCGCCGCTGGCGCGCGCCTGGCGGTTGCCTTTGGTGGCGGCGGGGGCGGGCGCGCTGGCGGGGATCGGCTACACTCTGCTCACCGGCGCAGAAGTTCCCACGATCCGATCGTGCGTTGCGGCGCTGCTGGTTCTGGTCGCACTCGCGCTGGGGCGTGATCCGGTCTCGCCGCGGCTGATCGCAGCAGGTGCGATGCTGGTGCTGCTGGTCTGGCCCGAAGCGCTGATGGGGCCGAGCTTCCAGCTGAGCTTTGCGGCGGTGACCGCCATCGTCGCGCTGCACGACCATCCCAGGATGCGCGCCTGGGCCGCAGCGGACTATTCCTGGCCGGGGCGAGTGGCGCGGTTTCTGGCGATGCTGTTCCTCACCGGGTTGCTGATCGAATTCACGCTGATGCCGATCGCGCTGCACCATTTCAGCAAGGCCGGTCTGTTTGGCGCGCTCGCCAATATGGTGGCGATTCCGCTGACGACGTTCGTCATCATGCCGCTCGAGGCACTGGCGCTGGTACTCGATCTTGCGGGCTGGGGAGCACCAGTCTGGTGGCTGTGCGGCGTGGCGCTCGAGGCCCTGCTGGCGCTCGCGCATGCGGTGTCCGATACTCCCGGGGCGGTCACCTTGTTCCCCAGAATGTCCGGTTGGGTGTTTGCGCTGTTCGTCACCGGCGGGTTGTGGATGTTCCTGTGGCGTAGCCGTGCGCGCTGGCTGGGGCTGGCGCCGATCGCGGTCGCCAGCGTTCTGGTCGCGCTGCAACCGGTGCCCGATCTGCTTGTCACCAGTGATGGGCAACATCTCGCGGTGGCCGGGGAGCGCGGGCAGATGGTGGTGCTGCGCGCGCGCATCGGCGACTATGCGCTGCAGACGCTGAGCGAAAGCGCGGCGTTCGAGGGGCGGGCGACCGCGATGCAGGACTGGCCGCAGGCTGCGTGCTCCGCAGAGTTCTGCAGCTTTGCTCTGAGCTCAGGGCAGCGACGCTACGCGGTCCTGGTCGGGCGCAACCGCGAGCGGGTGCCCGAACGCGGGCTCGCCGCTGCCTGTCGCCGCGCGGATATCGTGATCGCGGGCCGCTGGCTGCCGCGCAGCTGTCGCCCGCGCTGGCTCAAGGTGGATCGCAGGATGCTGGCCGAGACCGGCGGGCTGGCGCTTTATCTCGGAGACGAAGCGGTGCGCACCGTTGCTGCGGACCATCGCGGCCATCCCTGGTGGGACCGGGCGGTGGAACAGCGCGAGCAGGCGATGGAGGCCAAACGCGCCGCGCGGCTCAGCACTCCACCACGTTGACCGCAAGCCCGCCCTGCGAGGTTTCCTTGTAGCGCTCGTTCATGTCGAGCCCGGTGCGGCGCATCGTCTCGATCACTTCGTCCAGACTGACGCGATGGGTGCCGTCGCCCATCATCGCCAGCCGCGCTGCCTCGATCGCCTTGACCGCGCCGACCGCGTTGCGCTCGATGCATGGCACCTGCACCAGCCCCGCGACCGGATCGCAGGTGAGGCCGAGATTGTGCTCCATGCCGATCTCGGCGGCGTTTTCGACCTGCATCGGCGTCCCGCCCCAAGCAGCGACCAGCCCGGCGGCGGCCATCGAGCAGGCGACCCCGACCTCGCCCTGGCAGCCGACTTCGGCGCCCGATATCGACGCATTCTCCTTGAACAGCGACCCGATCGCCGCCGCGGTGAGCAGGAATCGCTCGACGCCTGCCTGATCGGCACCCGGAGCGAAGCGATCATAGAATCGCAGCACCGAGGGGACAATTCCTGCGGCGCCATTGGTGGGCGCGGTGACGACCTTGCCGCCGGCCGCGTTCTCCTCGTTCACCGCCAGCGCCCACAAATTGACCCAGTCGATCACGGTCAGCGGGTCGGAGAGCATCCGCTCCTGTCGCGCCATCAGATGCGCCATGATCAAAGGCGCGCGGCGCTTGACCCGCAGACCGCCGGGAAGCTCGCCGCCGGTGCGGATGCCACGGTCGATGCAGGCGGACATTGCGGTGGCGATCTCTTCCAGCCCTGCCGAAAGCGCCCCGGCATCGCGCGCCGCCAGCTCGTTTGCGCGGGTGATTTCGGCGATCGAAAGCCCGGTCTCGGCGGCAATCGCCAGCAGCTCGGCGCCCGAGCAGAAAACATGAGGCGGATCCCACAGCCCGCCTGCGCCCGGCGCATTGCCACCGGTCTCGTCCTCATCGACCACTGCGCCGCCGCCTACCGAGAAATACGCGCGCTGATCCAGCTGCGACCCGCTCGAGTCGAACGCGGCAAAGGTCATCGCATTGGAATGATAATCGAGCCGCTCGCGCTGCAGGAACAACAGGTCTGCCGCCTCGTCGAAGCTAATGGCGTGACGCTTGCCGAGCAATATCTCGCCCGACGCCCGAATCTCGGCAATCAGCCGGTCGGCGGCATCGGGATCGCAGCTCACCGGCTCTTCTCCGGCAAGACCCAGCAGGATCGCCCGGTCGCTGGCATGGCCCTTCCCGGTCAGCGCGAGCGACCCGTAGAGCCGGGTCTCGACCCGGGTGACGCGCTCCAGCACGCTGCGGTCGCTCAGGCGCTCGACGAACCGGTTGGCCGCGACCATCGGCCCCATGGTGTGCGAACTCGACGGGCCGATGCCGATCTTGAACAGATCGAAGACTGACGCGACCATGCTATTCTCCTGCGCGAACCGTTGGATCAGTCCGTCGCCCGGCCCTTAGCGCCCAGCAGATGGCGTTGCCAGAAGGCGAGTGTGGTCCAGAACATGTAATCGGCGTTTTCTTTGCGGCGAAAACCATGACCCTCGTTGCGCGCCAGCAGGTGCCAGGCGGTGCCGCCGCGTGAACGGATCGCTTCGATGATCTGGTCCGCCTCGCTCGCCGGAACGCGCGGATCGTTGGCGCCGGTGACCACCAGCAGCGGGATTTTCAGTTCGTCGACGCGGGTGAGCGGGCTGATCTCTTCCAGCTTGGCGCGCAAGGCTGGGACTCGCTCGTCGCCATATTCAAGGCGTCTTAAATCCCGCCGGTATTCCTCTGTATTTTCAAGGAAAGTGACAAAATTCGAGATCGCCACGATGCAGTTTGCGGCGTTGAACCTGCGGCCATAGCGAATGGCGCTGGCATAGCACATATAGCCGCCATAGCTGCCCCCGGTGACGCCGAAGCGGCGCTGATCGAGCATCGGATGCCTCGCCAGTCGGTCGAGCAACGCGCCAATGTCCTTGACCGAATCCTCGCGCAGATACGGACCGTTGTCGAGGCTCACAAACCGCTTGCCGAACCCGGTCGATCCCCGGACGTTGGGATAAAACAGAGCAATTCCAAGCTCGTTGACCAGATAGTTGGTGCGCCCCAGAAAGCCCGCCGTAGCCTGACCCTCCGGGCCGCCATGGATCGACATAATCAGCGGGCGCTTGCCGGGGTGGCGCAGGGGATCGGGGCGGTAGAGCAGCCCGGAGACCGATTCGCCATCGAAGCTCTTGATCTCGACCAGCTCTGGCATGACGTTCTTTGCGGGATCCAGCCCGCCGGTCTCGCTTTCGGTCCACCGGGTGATCTGCAGCGTCACCGGATCGAGGCTATACGCATCCCCGGGCGACTGGTTGGAAAAGACGGTGAAGCCCAAAGTACCCCAGGGCGCAAACTTCATCCCCGTGCCGATTTCGCCCGGCGGCAGGCCCGTGACCAGCCGCTTTTCACCGCTTGCGATGTCATAGAGGTGAAGCCGAGAAAATCCTGCTTCGTTAACGACATAAGCGATGGTCTTGCCATCATATGCGATATCGAAATTGCTGATGTCCCAGCGGCCGCCATCGATCATCGGGGTGAACAGGCCGGTATCCATATCGAGCAGCCCGATTCGCTGCACGTCGGAATCCTTGTCGCTCGAAACCCAGAGCCGCCCATCGGGCGCGAACTTGAGATTGCCATAGGCCACCGGCGTCGCATCGCGCGAGACCTGGCGGAAGGTGCCGGTTTCGACATTGATCAGGTGCAGCTGGCTGTCGGTGACCGACACATAGTTGAACACCAGCAGATCGCGGCCATTGGGCGCGAAATCGATCGCCGCCCAGCCGCCGCTGTCGCTCGACAACACCAATTGTGCCGACTTGGGGTCGCGCGGGTCCATGACATAGATGTCGTTGAACACCCCGGTGCGCATGTTGCTGCCAAAGGCCACCAGCCTGCCGTCATCCGACCATGGCCCCAGCGCGTGGCGGCTCTTGCCGTCGGTGAGCAGCGTCATCCGCCCCGAATCCAGCGCATAGATCTGCGAGACCTCGTTGCCGCCGGCGTCCTTTTCGACCAGCAGCATCGATCCGTCGGGCGACCATGTCCCGCCGAAGATCGGCTCTTCTTCAAAGCTGATCTGCCGCCGTGCGCTGCCTGGCGCCGCGACCCGGTGCAATTGCGCGACGTTGCCGAACCGGGTGGTGATCAGCATCGAGCGGTCCTGCGGGTTCCACCCGGCAAAGCTCGCGGTTCGATATTCCAGATAAGGCCGGGTGTCGGCCACAAGCGACATCGGGATCGGCGGCACGCCATCGGCGAGCATGGCGGCGGGGGGCGGGACCGATGGCTCTGCCCCGTCGGTTTCACGCGCCTCGATCGGTCCGGTGGCAGCCATGCACAAAGCGGCGCACAGGCCGGATACGGCCGTCCACCATCTTGCTCTGCGCATCTGCGATCCCTCCTGTTCTGGTTGAGCGCTGCTCTATTCGGCAGCAGCGCGCTTGGCAATCGGTGCGGTGACGCAGCCTGCTGCGCGTTAGCCCTAGGCAGCCCCGCCAGCACGCCCTAGAAGCGCCCGGATGAACCGCCCCGCCGCCCGTTCTCCTGCTCCCTCTGCCGCCCCGTTCGTCCTTCTCGACGACGCCCGCACCGGACACGCCAGCGCCGCCCGGCTTTACAGCAATCCCGTCCGTTGCCTGCGCGCGCAGACCGCAGGCGAGTTCGACCGGTTGCTCGAGGAACTCAAGGCCGCAGGGCGCGAGGGGCTGCATGCGGCGGGCTATCTTGCCTATGAGGCAGGGCTTGCGCTCGAGCCGCGGCTGCGTCCGCTGCTGGAGGCGCTGCCGCCGATGACCCTGGCGTGGTTCGGGTTGTTCGAGCGCCATGACGTCATGCCGCCCGATCAGGTGCCGGCCTGGCTGGCACAGCAGGGTGGGGCAGGCGAGGCCTATCTTGCGCCCGCCCGCCCTTCGATGGCGGCGGCCGATTATGCCGCGCGATTTGCCCGGGTTCACGAAGGCATCGCCAGTGGAGACATCTACCAGGCCAATCTCACCTTTCAGAACGAGGCCGCGATGTCGGGGCATCCGCTGGCGCTGTTTCGCGCGCTGCGCGCGGGCTCGGCGGCGGGCTATGGCGGGGTGGTGTTCGATGGCGAGGACTGGTTGCTCAGCCTTTCTCCCGAACTGTTCTTTTCGCTGCGCGAAGGCCAGGTCACCGCGCGCCCGATGAAGGGCACCGCACCGCGCCAGCACGATCCCGCGCGCGATGCCGAGGCCGCGCGCGCGCTGGAGGCATCCGAAAAGGACCGCGCCGAAAACCTGATGATTGTCGATCTGCTGCGTAACGATCTGTCGCGGATTGCCGATCCCGGCAGCGTCGCGGTGACCGATCTGTTCCGCATCGAAAGCTATCCCACCGTCCACCAGATGACTTCGACCGTCCGCGCGAGGCTGGCGCCGGGGCTCGATGCGCTTGACATCCTGCGCGCCATCTACCCTTGCGGGTCGATCACCGGGGCGCCCAAGATCCGCGCGATGGAAATGCTGCACCAGATCGAGGCCGGCCCGCGCGGCATCTATTGCGGTTCGATCGGCCGGATCGACCCGCATGCGGGCGATGCGCCGGGCGACTCCGCGTTCAATGTCGCAATTCGCACCTTGCATCTGGCAGGCGTTGCGCAAAAGGTCTCGCTGGGTCTGGGATCGGGCGTGGTCGCGGATTCCGAGAGCCAGGACGAATGGCGCGAGTGTCTGGTCAAGGGGGCGTTCTTGAAGGCGGCGACGAAGAATTTTGATCTCATCGAGACCATGGGTTTCGATCCAGCGCAGGGAATTATCCGTCTGGAGTTGCATCTGGAGCGGATGAAGGCGAGCGCTGCGGCGCTCGGATTTTCATTCGATCGGCATGCGGTGCGCAATGCGCTCAACCATGCCTGCTTCTATCTCGACGCGCCCACGCGCATCCGTCTGCTGCTGGCGGCCGGCGGCGATACCGCGATCGAGATGCGGCCCGCGCCCACGCCGATGGCCGAGCCGCTGGGCGTGGTCATCCGTCCGATGATGCTGGCGGCAGGGGATATCCGGCTGGCGCACAAGACCACCGACCGCGCCTGTTACGACCAACCCCGCATCGATGCGAAGGCGCAATGCGGCGCGGACGAAGTGCTGTTCATGGATGCCGATGGCGCGCTGACCGAAGGCAGCTTCACCAGCCTGTTCGTCGAACGCGATGGCATGCTGCTCACCCCGCCGCTCGTTAAGGGACTGCTTCCCGGCGTCTTGCGGTGCGAACTGCTGGATCAGGGCAGGGCGATAGAAGCCGTGCTGACCGGGGCGGATCTTGGCCAGGGCTTCTGGCTGGGCAACTCGCTGCGCGGGCTGATGCGGGCGCGGCTGATCGATTGATCGAACGGGGCGTGCTGCCTGCAGAATGACCTGAACACTCCCCTGTGCCGTGGTTCACAGCGGATACAGGCGAAACAGGCGAGCTTGGGGAGGGCCAAGCAAAGCCATCCGGCACATTGCTTGATTCGCACCCGGCGCGGCTTATGTCGCTGCCAAGATTGTAACCCCGCACGTCCTGGTGACGAACATCGTCGTGCGGATACAAGAAGACGAGATCGAGATGAGCAACATTCTGACATCGGACCTGTTCCGCAATTTCATGGGTGGATTCGCGCTGGGCGCGGTCGCCTTGTTTGCCCTGCAACCCCGCGATGCCGACGCCAGCCCCCCTGCTGCGCCCGTCGTGCAGGAAGCGGCTATGGAGAATCCCGACAGCTGATGACCCTTCGCACCCGCACTCTTTCCGCCCTTGCCGCAATCGGCCTGATCGGCGTTGCCGCGATCACCGTCGATGGTGGCGCCGCAGCGTTCGCCGCCGAAGAGGCCAAGATCATTCCGGCGCCCAAGCTGAAAGCAGTGGAACCGGGCAAGCAGCGCGTCGCGATCTTTGCTGGCGGCTGCTTCTGGGGCGTGGAGGGCGTGTTCAGCCATGTGAAGGGCGTCAAGAGCGCGGTCTCGGGCTATCATGGCGATGACAAGGCCAACGCCAGCTATGACGAGGTGTCCAGCGGCGCAACCCGGCACGCCGAATCCGTGCGGGTGGTTTATGATCCTGCGCAGGTCAGCTATGGCCAGCTGCTCCAGGTCTATTTCTCGGTGATCGCCGATCCCACGCTGCTCAACCGGCAGGGGCCGGATACCGGCCGCCACTATCGCACCGCTCTGGTGCCGGTGGACAAGGGCCAGGCGCAGGTCGCGCGTGCCTATATCGCCGAGCTGGAGAAATCGGGCGCATGGAAGAAGCGTATCGTCACTGCGGTCGAGCCATACAAGGCGTTCTATCCCGCCGAAACCTATCATCAGGACTTCATGTTCAAGAACCCTGACCACCCCTACATCCTGCGCTGGGATGCGGTGAAGGTCGCCAATCTCAAGCGTGTCTTTCCTGCACTCTATTCGGCAAAACCGGTACGCGGCTGACCGCAGCGCGACATCGTTGCCATTGCAACCGGCAGGTGCCGCGCGTAGATATGGCGGATGTCCATCGTCAAAGACCACGGCCACAGGCACAAGGAGCATGAGGGGGCAGACCTTGCCCATGCTGCGCGCGTATCGCTGGAAGCAGCGGGCGAGCAGTGGACCGACATGCGCGAGTCGATTTTCACGGCCCTGGCCGATATCGAAAAGCCTGCCTCAGCCTATGATATCGCCGATGCTGTCAGCAAGGCGCGCGGCAAGCGCGTCGCGCCCAACAGCGTCTACCGCATTCTCGACCTGTTCGTGCGTACCAACCTGGCGCGGCGGGTAGAGAGCATCAACGCCTATATCGCAAATTCCCACCCCGGGTGCCTGCATGACTGCATCTTTCTGGTGTGCGATTCGTGCGGATCGGCGACGCATATCGATGATGACGGCCTGTCGCGGAGTGTCCGCAAGACCGCGGAAGCCGCAGGCTATGTCGATATTCGCCCGGTTATCGAGGTGCGTGGCCGCTGCGCGGACTGCGACTGAAACTCCGCATTTGCGGAACTGTCCAAAAAACTTTACACTCAGACCGCTTGTCCATGTCGATCAATCGACAGAGCCCGCAAATGGGGCTAGGATTCGCGGTTGAAAGGGAACTCAATGACCAATCTGCCCGCCACACCGCTGCTTGATACCGTCGAAACACCGGCCGACCTGCGCAAGCTCAAGCCCACGCAGCTGCGCCAGCTGGCCGACGAACTGCGGCAGGAAGTGATCTCTGCGGTATCGGTGACCGGCGGACATCTGGGCGCGGGCCTGGGCGTGGTCGAGCTGACCACTGCGATCCATTATGTCTTCGATACCCCCACCGATCGGCTGATCTGGGATGTCGGCCATCAGTGCTATCCGCACAAGATCCTCACCGGACGTCGCGACCGCATCCGCACGCTGCGCACCGGTGGCGGGCTTTCGGGCTTCACCAAGCGTTCCGAAAGCGAATATGATCCGTTCGGCGCGGCGCACAGCTCGACCTCGATCTCGGCGGCGCTTGGCTTTGCCACCGCCAACCAGATGACCGGCGCGCCGGGCAAAGCGATCGCGGTGATCGGCGATGGCGCGATGAGCGCGGGCATGGCCTATGAGGCGATGAACAACGCCGAGCGCGCGGGCAACCGGCTGGTCGTGATACTCAACGACAACGACATGTCGATCGCGCCGCCGGTCGGCGGGCTTTCGGGCTATCTTGCGCGAATCGTCTCGAGCCGCGAATTCCTCGGCGTGCGCGAGGCATTGAAGCGTCTGGCGCGCAAGCTGCCCAAGAGCCTGCACCAGGCCGCACGCAAGACCGACGAATATGCTCGCGGCATGGCGATGGGCGGCACGCTGTTCGAGGAGCTGGGCTTCTATTATGTCGGCCCGATCGATGGTCACAACATGGACCAGCTGGTCGCGGTGCTCGAGAATGTCCGCGATGCTGCCGAAGGGCCGTGCCTGATCCATGTCGTCACGCAGAAGGGCAAGGGCTATGGCCCGGCCGAAGCGGCCGCCGACAAATATCATGGCGTCGCCAAGTTCGATGTCGTCACCGGCAAGCAGGACAAGGCAGCCGCAGGCCCGCCCGCCTATCAGAACGTGTTCGGCGAAACATTGGCGAAGCTCGCCGATACCGACCCGACCATCTGCGCGATCACCGCTGCCATGCCCTCGGGCACCGGGGTGGACAAGTTCGCCAAGGCGCACCCCGATCGCAGCTTCGATGTCGGCATTGCCGAGCAGCACGCGGTAACCTTTGCAGCGGGGCTCGCTGCGCAGGGCATGCGCCCGTTTTGCGCGATCTATTCGACCTTCCTGCAGCGCGCCTATGACCAGGTCGTGCACGATGTCGCGATCCAGAACCTGCCGGTCCGCTTCGCGATCGACCGCGCCGGGCTGGTCGGCGCCGATGGTTCGACCCATGCAGGCTCGTTCGATGTCACCTATCTCGCGACATTGCCCAACATGGTGGTGATGGCGGCGGCCGACGAGGCCGAACTCGTCCACATGACCTATACCGCCGCGTGCCACGACAGCGGTCCGATCGCGTTCCGCTATCCGCGCGGCAACGGCACCGGCGTCGCGCTGCCGCAGGTGCCCGAGCGGCTCGAGATCGGCAAGGGCCGTATCGTGCGCGAGGGCAAGAAGGTCGCGATCCTCTCGCTGGGCACCCGACTGGCAGAGGCGCAGAAGGCTGCCGACCTGCTCGACGCCAAGGGTCTGTCGACCACGGTCGCCGATCTGCGCTTTGCCAAGCCGCTCGACGAGGAACTGATCCGCAAGCTGCTGGCGACGCACGAAGTGTGCGTGACGGTGGAAGAGGGCGCGATCGGCGGTCTGGGCGCGCATGTGCTGACCATGGCATCGGACGCCGGGCTGATCGATTCCGGCCTCAAGCTGCGCACGCTGCGGCTCCCCGATACCTTCCAGGATCACGACAAGCCCGAAAAGCAGTATGCCGATGCCGGGCTGGATGCCGATGGCATCGTCGATTGCGTGCTCAAGGCGCTGCGCCACAACAGCGCGGGCGTGGCGATCGTGGGGGATGGCGCGCGCGCCTGATCCCCCTTCGCAAGCGAACACTAAAAAGCCCGGCAGATCCTTGGATCGCCGGGCTTTTTTGTGTCTGTCGTGATCGTCCGCTTATTGCGGGATCGAAGCCTTGGCGTCCTGACCATCGCCTTCGGGCGCGGCGACGATGTCGCGGGTGGTGGTGCCCTTGTCAGTGGTCTGCGTCTTGGGATCGCCCACCTGCGAGCGGATGGCGGTATCCGGCGAACCGGCGCGATCAAGCGCTGCGCCTTCGACTCCGGTGCGCGCCTGCGGGCCACCGAACAGCGCATCGAGCGCCTGCTGGCTGGCCGAGACCGACTGCGGACGCACCGCGCCGGGAGTGGGCGGGGTCAGCGAGAAGTCGGGCGGAATGACCAGAGGTGCCTGACGCGACACGGCGAACTCGTCCGGACGGTCACGGTTGAAGATGCCTCCGCCCGAACCGCAGGCCGACAGCGTCGTTGCCGCGGCCGAAATCCCGGCAATCAGGGCCAGTTTGCGGCTAGGATTAAACATGCTCATTCTCCGTTTTGGCGGCTGGGGCGCCATCGCTAATCCCACCAGCCTGAACCCCTGATGTAGGGGCCTCAGATTTGGCCGACTTGTCGCCGATTATCAGAACGCGGGCAAGCAATAACAGCACCCCGATGGTGATCGCGGCATCGGCGATGTTGAAGATCATGAAGGGCCGGAAAGCGCCGAAATGCAGGTCGGCATAATCGACGACATAGCCCAGGCGTGCGCGATCGATGATGTTGCCCAGCGCCCCGCCCAGGATCATGCCCAGCGCCAGAATGTCGCCGCGCGCGCGTTCCTTCCACATCCACAGCAGCACCACCGTGGCGATCAGTCCGGTGAGCGCGACCAGCAGCCAGCGCGCGGTATCGGTCTCGGCGGTGAGGAAGCCCATCGAGACGCCGCGGTTCTCCGCCCAGGTCAGGTTGAAGAACGAGGTGATCTCGATCTGCAACCGGCTCTTGAGCGCGAGCGGCCCTGCAACGATGAACTTGGCGATCTGGTCGATGACGAGGATCGTGATGGCGAGCGCGACGCCTTCGGTGCGATAGCGGGTGAGGCTCATGCGAAGCGCTCCCTGTTTCCGTGGTCGTCATGCTGAACTTGTTTCAGCACCCATTTTGCAACTGCAACCGAAGCCGCGTGGGGAGAAATGGGCCCTGAAACAAGTTCAGGGTGACGGGGAGGGGAGGTCGGCATATTCCAGCTCACGCCAGCATCTCCGTGCAACGGTCGCACAGATTGCCGTCCTCGGTCAGCTCGGGAAGATGACGCCAGCAGCGGCCGCATTTGTGGTTGGTGGTGCGGGTGACTTCGATAACCTTGGTTTCGGCGACGGAGTCATCTGCAAAGCCAGTCACCTGCGCAGAAGAGACGATCAGCAGTTCTTCGAACTCTTCCTTGCCCAATGAAGACGCTGAAGCAGCAGCAAGCGGGTCCTTCAGCTTGATCGCCACTTCGGCCTCGAGGCTTGATCGAATGATCTTGTCCCTGCGGAATGGCTCGATCGCTGCGGAAACGCTCAAACGCAGATCGCGCAAGCGATCCCAACGCATGACGAGTTCGCCGTCCTCTGGGAGGGTTGGCAGCACAGGCCACTCGAGCAAATGCACGCTGCCAGCATCAGGATAGCGCGTGGTCCATACCTCTTCCGCCGTAAACACCAGCACAGGCGCGGCGTAGCGAACCAGCGCCTCGAACAGCACGTTGAGCACCGTGCGGTACGCGCGGCGCTTGTCGGTGCCGTGCGGGTGCGCGGGGCCGATGTCGCAGTACAGGCAGTCCTTGCGGATATCGAAGAAGAACGCCGACAGGTCGTTGTTGGCGAAATCGGCGAGCGTGCGGACGTACGTGTTGTAGTCGAAATCCTCGACCGCCTGTTTCAGCTTCGCGTCCATGTCGGCAAGCAGATGCAGCACATAGCGTTCGAGCTCGGGCATGGCCTCGACCGCCACCCGTTCCGCCTCATCGAACCCGGCGAGCGCGCCGAGCATGTAGCGGAAGGTGTTGCGCAGCTTGCGGTACTGGTCCGAGACCCCCGCGAGGATTTCCTTGCCGATGCGGTGGTCCTCGGTGAAATCGACCGACAGCGCCCACAGCCGCAGGATGTCCGCGCCTGAATCCTTGATCAGCGTCAGCGGATCGATGGTGTTACCCAGCGACTTGGACATCTTCATGCCCTTGGCGTCCATGGTGAAGCCGTGCGTCAGCACCGCCTTGTACGGCGCATGGCCGCGCGTGCCGCAGCTTTCCATCAGCGAGGACTGGAACCAGCCGCGATGCTGGTCCGATCCTTCGAGATACAGGTCCGCCCAGGGGCCGACATGGCCTTCGGGCCGGGTCAGATCGGGCCATTTGCCGCTTTCGAGCACGAAGGCATGCGTGCAGCCGCTGTCGAACCAGACGTCGAGAATGTCGGTGACGCGCTCGTAATCGGCGATGTCGTAATCGGGACCGAGCAGGGCAGGGGCGGCGGCGTCGTTCCACGCATCGACACCGGCCTCGCGCATCGCCGCGACGATCCTGGCGTTGACCGCGGGGTCTTTCAGATATTGGCCGGTCTTGCGGTTGACGAACAGTGTGATCGGCACGCCCCAGGCGCGCTGGCGGCTGATCACCCAGTCGGGGCGGCCCTCGACCATCGAGCGGATGCGGTTCTCGCCCTTGGCGGGCACCCAGCGGGTGTCGGTGATCGCCTGCATCGCGGTCTCGCGCAGCGTCGGCGAGGCGCACAGGCTCTCGTCCGCGAGATCGACCGCGCCGCCTTCATTCTCCCAGCCCTTTTCGGCCCGGGTCTTGGCAGGCAGATAGGTCAGCGGCATATCCATCGGGATGAACCATTGCGGCGTGCAGCGATAGATCACCCGCGCCTTGGAGCGCCACGAGTGTGGGTAGCTGTGCTGGAATGCTGCGGCGGAGAGCAAGGCTCCTGCCGCGCGCAGGTCTTCGCAGATCGGGCCGTCGGGTGCGTTGAACTTGGGGTTGATCACCGACATCCGCCGCTCATCCGCGCCGCCGAGCCACGCCCAGTCATCGCGATAGCGCCCGTCGCCCTCGACCGCGAACACTGGCTCGATGCCATGCGCCTTGCACAGGTCGAAATCGTCCTCGCCATGGTCGGGCGACATATGGACAAGGCCCGTACCCGCATCGGTGGTGACAAAATCGCCGGGCAGGAAGGGGCGGGGCTTGGCGAAGAAACCGCCGAGTTCGTGCATAGGGTGGCGGGCGGTGGCGCCGGCCAAACACCCGCCTTTCAGGGGACTCCAACTTGCAGTGGGCGTGTAGATCAATTCAGTGTCGCTGCTCTGATCGGTCATCACAGCCTGCTTGTAACGCTCAAGAAACTGCATCAGCAGCGGCTCAGCAACCACAACGCGCTTCCCGTCAAACTGCTTTAACGGAGCATTCTCGTTAAATTCTCCGCGACGGTGTGCATCTAGTCCAAGCTGAACATGGAGATACTCAACCTCAGGCCCATAAGCCAAAGCCTGGTTCACAGGAATCGTCCAGGGCGTGGTCGTCCAGATCACCGCATACGCGCCCTCAAGCTCACGCGCATTCGGAGCGTCAACAATCTCGAACGCCACATCGATCTGCGTGCTCGTAACATCCGCATATTCAACTTCGGCCTCGGCGAGCGCGGTCTTTTCGACCGGCGACCACATCACCGGCTTGGCACCGCGATAGAGCTGGCCGGTTTCGGCGAACTTCATCAGCTCCTGCACGATCGTCGCTTCCGCAGCGAAGTCCATTGTCAGGTAGGGATTGTCCCAATCGCCATTGATGCCGAGGCGCTTCAATTGCTCGCGCTGGGTGTTCACCCATTGCTGCGCATAGGCGCGGCATTCGGCGCGGAAGGCGACGGGGTCGACCTCGTCCTTGTTGAGCTTCTTCTTGCGATACTGCTCCTCGATCTTCCACTCGATCGGCAGGCCGTGACAGTCCCAGCCGGGCACGTACGGCGCGTCCTTGCCGAGCAGCGACTGGGTACGGCAGACCATGTCTTTGAGGATATGGTTGAGCGCATGGCCGATGTGCATGTCGCCGTTCGCGTACGGCGGGCCGTCATGCAGGATGAACTTCTTGGCACCCTTGCGGGCATCACGGAGCTGGCGATACAGGTCCGCCTCCTGCCAGCGCGCCAGAATCACCGGTTCCTTCTGGGCGAGGCCAGCCTTCATCGGGAAGTCGGTCTGCGGCAAAAAGACGGTGTCTTTATAGTCCGCGGCGGGGCTTGCAGTCTGGTCAGTCATAGACGCTGGCGCTTAAGGCGCGCGGGGCTTTCAGGCAAGCAATTCCCGCGCGCGCACGCAGTCCGCCTCGATCTGCGCGGTCAGTTCCTCCATCGAGGCGAACTTGGCCTCGGGGCGGATGAAGTGGCGCAACGCCACCTCGATCGTCTGGCCGTAAAGGTCTTCGTCGAAATCGAAGAAATGCGGCTCGAGCAGTTCCTTGGGCGGATCGAACTGCGGGCGGATGCCAAGGTTCGCGGCGCCTTTGAGTACCCGACCATCGGCAAGGTGGCCGGTGACCGCATACACCCCGTACATCGGACGCAGATAGCTGCCCATGTCGACGTTTGCGGTGGGATAGCCCAGCAGCCGCCCGTTCTTGTCGCCATGCTGCACAACGCCCTGTACCGCGAACGGCCGGGTCATCAGCCGCTCGGCCTCGTCGGGCTTGCCTTCGATAAGGCACTGGCGAATGCGGCTGGAGGAGATCACCGCGTCTTCAGTCGACACCGGGCCGACCGCTTCGCTGCGCAGGCCGAGCAGTGCGCCCAGATCGCGCAGCACCTCGATATTGCCGCCGCGGCCCTTGCCGAAGGTGAAGTCCTCGCCGGTGACCACGCCCTTCGCGCCGAAGCGGGTGACCAGTAGATCGCCGACGAAATTGCCCGCGGTGGTGTTGGCGAGCGTTTCGTCAAAGGCGAACACCAGCATCGCATCGGCGCCTGCCTCAGCGAACAACTTCTGGCGCTGGTCGAGACTGGTGAGGCGGAACGGCGCGACATCGGGCTTGAAATAGCGCACCGGGTGCGGATCGAAGGTGGCGATGATCGCCGGGCGGCTTTCGGCCTTTGCCCACGCGATCGCGCGTCCCGCCACGGCCTGATGCCCGGCGTGAAATCCGTCGAAGTTCCCCAGCGCGATGATGCCCCCGCGCAAGCGTTCTGGCAGCCGATCGCCGCCTTCTACCCTGATCATGGCGCTGCCCTATAGGGCCTTGCCGGGCAGGGGTTCAATGCCCTGTTTGATGATCCTGAGTGCATTGCCGCCCATCACGGCGCGAATCTCCGCCTCGGTGAAGCCGATATCGATCAGCGCCTGCGTCACCTGGACGATCTGGCTGGCGTCGAAGCGGGTGGTCACCGCGCCATCGAAATCGCTGCCAAGTGCGACGTGCCCGATGCCGACGAGGTCGCGGACATGCTTGATCGACTGCGCGATCTTGACCGGATCGGTCGAACACAAGGCTCCGTCCCAATAGCCGATGCCGATGATGCCGCCAGTGGCGGCCACGCCGCGGATTTCGGTGTCGGAAAGGTTGCGATTGACCTTGCACACCGCCTGCACTCCGCCGTGGCTCGAGACGACCGGGCGCCGCGCCATGGCGAGGATCTCGGCGACCGACTTGTGGCTCGAATGCGCGATATCGACGATGATGCCCTTGGCCTCCATCGCGAGGATCATCTTGCGACCGAACGGGGTGAGCCCGCCCTTGGCCTGCCCGTGCATCGATCCGCCCAACTCATTGTCGAAGAAATGCACCAGCCCCGCCATCCGCATGCCGACGCCATAGAGCCGGTCGAGGTTCTCGGCCTTGCCTTCGAGGTTCTGCAGTCCCTCGACCGAATAGAGCGCGCCGGTGACCGGCTTGCCTGCAGCGCGCGCCGCGAGCAGCCGGTCGATATCGGCCGCGCGGCGCACCAGCATCAGGCGCCCATCAGAGGCCTTTGCTGCCGCTTCCAGCCTTTGGCCATGCCACATCGAGCGTTCGTGCACCGAAAACCATGTGCGCACCGGCTGCAATTGCGCGATTGCGAGCAGGGTGATGTTGTCGGTATCGGCGGAGTTGCTGTCGTAATTCTGCCCGCGCGGGGTCTTGGACACCGACGAGAAGATCTGCAGCGCGACATTGCCCGCCTCGAGCCGGGGCAGGTCGATATGGCCGCGCGCCGCCTTGTCGAGCAGGTCGCGCTTCCACAGCAGGGTGTCGCCGTGCAGATCTGCGATCTGCAGCGTCGCGTGCAGCTTGGTCGCATCGGCGCGGACCGCTGGCAACGGCTCGTCGGTCACGACATTGGTCTGCGCCTCGAACCGGCCGGGCAGCACGGTGACCACGTAGATCAACCCCGCTGCCAGCAGCAGGAGCAGCCCGAACAGGACCTTGCGGATCACCGTTGGGTCACTTGCGGACCAGTGTGACGAAGCTGAACGCGGGGCGCTCGCGATGGTCGGGATCGACAGCGTGGTCGGTTCTGGCGGTTTCCTGCCACACGCCCGGATCGAACGGCGGCATCACGGTATCGCCTGCGGGTTCTGCATGCACTTCGGTCAGTTCGACGCGGTCGGCGCGCGGCAGGAACAGCGCGAAGATCTCCGCCCCGCCGATCACCGCGACATGCGGCGCGTTGGCGGCGGCGATCGCTTCGTCGACGCTGTGCACGACCTCTGCGCCCTCGTCGCTCCAGTCGCGGCTGCGGGTCAGCACGATGTGGCGGCGTCCGGGAAGCAGCCCGGGGAGGCTGTCAAAGGTCTTGCGGCCCATGATCATCGGCCTGTTCTGGGTCAGCGCCTTGAAGTGGCGCAGGTCCATCGGCAGATGCCAGGGCAATGTGCCATTGGCGCCGATGACGCCGTTGCGCGCGCGCGCCAGCACCAGAAAGATATCGGGATGGTTCATGGTTGCCTTGCCCTGGGCTCAAGCGAAATGCGTGTGACGTGCCCCATCTTGCGACCGGGTGCCGCGCGGTGCTTGCCGTAGAGATGGAGATGGTTGGCGGGATCGGCGAGCAGATCGGGCCAGTGATTTGCGTCCTCGCCGATCAGATTGTGCATCTCGGCGCTATGGCACGCGAGCGCGGTTTCGCCCAGTGGCAGCCCGCAGATCGCACGGATATGGTTCTCGAACTGGCTGGTGAAGGCGCCTTCGATCGTCCAGTGGCCGCTGTTGTGGACGCGCGGCGCCATCTCGTTGAACACCGGTCCGTCGCCAGTCGCAAAAAACTCCAGCGTGAGCACGCCGACATAGTCGAGCGCTTGTGCCACCTTGGCGGCGAGCGCGCGCGCCGCAGGCACCTGCGCGGTGATCGCGGCGCTGGCAGGGACGCTCGATCGATCGAGGATGCCTGCGACATGCGCGTTCTCGGCGCTGTCCCAGAAGCGGATATCGCCATCGAGTCCGCGCGCGAGGATCACGGAGAACTCCGCGTCGAAATCGACGAACCCTTCGATGATCGCGGGGACGCCGCCGGCCTCATGCCAGCGCGCAACTGGATCGTCGCCGCGCATGACGCGCGCCTGGCCCTTGCCGTCATAGCCCATGCGGTTGGACTTGATGATCGCGGGCGTCCCGGCGATGGCCATTGCGGCTGCGACATCCTCGGCGGTCTCGGCAAAGCCGTAAGGCGCGGCGCGACCGCCCAGATCGGTGAAGAAGCGCTTCTCGTCGATGCGGCTCTGCGCGATTTCCAGAGCCCTGGGGCTGGGGCGAAGCGGCACCTTGCCCGCGATCGCGGCGAGCGGCGGGACCGGAACATTCTCGAACTCATAGGTCACGACATCGCATGCCGCGGCAAAAGCCGATAGCGCAGCATCGTCGGAATAGTCCGCGCAGCTGCTGGCGGCGGAAACCTCCGCGCCCGGGCTGGTCTCTTCAGGCGCGAAGATGTGGCAGCGATAGCCAAGCTGCGCCGCCGCCATGCTGAGCATCCGGCCCAGCTGCCCGCCGCCCATGATGCCGATAGTGCTGCCAGGAGGTATGATGCTGCTCATACCGGGCGTTCACCCACCGATTCGGTCTGCGCGCTGCGCCAGGCATCGAGCCGCTCGGCCAGCGCTGCGTCGCTTGTCGCCAGGATCGATGCGGCCAGCAGCCCTGCATTCTTGGCCCCGGCAGGCCCGATCGCCAGCGTGCCGACGGGAATGCCGCCGGGCATCTGGACGATCGACAACAGGCTGTCGAGCCCGCTCAATGCCTTGCTGGAGACAGGCACCCCCAGCACCGGCAGCCGGGTCATGCTGGCCACCATGCCGGGCAGGTGTGCTGCGCCGCCGGCGCCCGCGATGATCACCTTGAAGCCTGAATCGACAGCGCCTCTGGCGAATTCCACCAGCCTTTCGGGGGTTCGGTGGGCCGAGACGATGCGGCAATCATGCGCGACGCCGAGCTCGTCCAGAACTGCCGCTGCCCCTGCCATGGTTTCCCAGTCGGACTGGCTGCCCATGACAATGGCGACCGGGGGCGCAACCGGCACCGGGTCGGGCTTGTGGGATGGCTCGGCCACGCATTTCTCTCCGCAGGTTTGCTGGTTCGATCAGGGTCTTAAAGCCAAAGACCCGCACCCGCAATCGCCATGAAAAGGAAATTGGGCAGGCCAGTCGAGCGGTCCATCCTGTCCCGCTTGTGCACAGATTATACATGGTTTCCTCAATTTTCATCATGCTGCGTTGCGTCATAGTTGCTATGTCATGTGTGAGGATCGCATCCGGGGGCTTCCAGGTAAAATCAGATGAGAATGAACGACGTTCAGGGCGACGAGGGTGCCTTTGCACCCCAGGCTGATATGGCGATGAGCCATGAACAGCTTGCGCTGCTCTGCGCCGATCTCAAGCAGCAGAACGCCAGGCTCAGCGCGCGGGTGCGCGTGCTTGAGGACGAAATCTGCCGCGACACGCTGACCCCTTTGTACAACCGTCGGCACTTCGAACAGGCGGTGGCGCTGGCGATCGCGCACTGCCAGCGTTTTGGCACTCGCTCTGCCCTTTTGTTCATCGATGTCGACGACCTCAAGGCGATCAACGATACCTATGGCCATGCCGGGGGCGACGAGGCGCTGCGCACTGTCGCGGACGTTCTGCTGGCCAATGTCCGCTCTACAGATGTCGTCGCGCGGATCGGTGGCGATGAATTCGCGCTGCTGCTCGGCACCATCGGCGACGATGATGTCGAGCAGAAGATCGCCGAACTGACCGCGGGAATCGAGGCGTGCCGACCGCAGTTTTCTGGCGGCAAACCCTGTCTTTCGGCGACCTTTGGCCACGCCTTCATCCATGCCGATGACCGCGCCGACAAGGTTCTGGCGCGCGCGGACAGCCAGATGTACCGCTCTAAACGCCTGCGCGGTGGCGCCCGCCGCTGACGCACCGCGTTTTCCGCCCGTTATTTGGGCGGCGTTAACGCTTATGCTTTACGCGGCGTTACATGACCCAGTGGCACAAAGTCCTGATCGCTATGGGGTTCAGTGTGGGCGTCACATTGGTGTCCATGCTGGCAATGGCGATATTGACCGGTGAACATATCCCATGGCCCTTCTGGGCCTTTGCCGCCGTGTGCCCGGCGATCATCTCCGGCCCTGTCACCTATATCCTGGCCAGCCAGGCAGAAGTGAACCGCAGGTTGAACCAGCAACTGATGGCAACCCAGGCGGTGCTGCGCGCGCAGGCCGATATCGATCATCTCACCGGCACGCTCAACCGCGCGGCATTCTATCGCCAGGCGTCCGACTATGCCGACGATGCGCCCGCCTGCGTTCTGCTGGCGGATATCGACCATTTCAAGGCGATCAACGATCTGCACGGCCATGCCGCAGGCGATCATGCGCTGCGCCTCGTGGCCAGGACACTGCAGGCCGCGCTGCGCCCGAACGATCTGCTCGGCCGCGTCGGGGGCGAGGAGTTCGCCGTCCTGCTGGCGGCCATGCCCGAGGAACTGGGTATCGTCATCGCTGAGCGGGCACGCTCGGCCATCGCCGGCCTCGAGGTCGCCACCGCAGATGGAACGCCGGTCGTCCTGTCGATCTCGATCGGGGTCGCGCCGCTGGAGACGGGAGACTCGCTCGAACAGGCGCTGGCGCAGGCTGATGCTGCGATGTACGCCGCCAAGCGCGGCGGCCGCAACCGGGTTCGCGCCGCAGGATAACATCCCGATTGCCAGCACGCGCGCTCGCTGCAATGCTGCAGGCCTGACAGCAAAAACAGGGGTTTGCGATGCGAATGAAGGCTTTGGTGGTGGCACTGGCGATCTCGGCGATGGCAGTGCCTCTGGCGGCGCAGCCCGGACCGACCACCGGACAGGTGGCGGTCGATTATGCGGCGAAGATTCAGCAGGGCGATGTCATCCTCAGGGATTTCACCTTCGGCAGCGGCGAAACGATGGCCGAGCTGCGGATGCATTATGCGACATTGGGCACGCCCAGGCGGGACGCTTCGGGCCGGGTGACGAATGCGGTGATGGTGCTGCACGGCACCGGCGGCACCGGGCTGCAGTTCCTCCAGCCGCAGTTCGCCAATGCGCTGTTCGGACCCGGCGAGCCGCTCGACATCACGAAGTATTACGTCATCCTCCCCGACAATATCGGCCATGGCAAATCGTCAAAGCCGTCCGATGGCCTGAAGATGGGTTTCCCCGCCTATGACTATACCGACATGGTCAAGGCACAGCGGCGGATGCTGGTCGAAGGGCTCAAGGTCGATCGGCTGCGGCTGGTGATGGGCACCTCGATGGGGTGCATGCACGGCTTCACCTGGGGGCAGGTCGATCCCGGCTTTGTCCAGGCGATGATGCCGATGGCGTGCCTGCCGATGCCGATCGCCGGGCACAACCGCATGTGGCGCAAGGCCGCGATCGAGGGGATCAAGGCCGATCCGGCATGGAACGGCGGCAATTATGCCAGCCCGCCGATGATGGGGCTGCGCGTCGCCGCCAGCCTGTTGCAGGTCGCAGGCTTCGCGCCGCTCTATCTGCAAAAGGCGTTTCCCACCCGGGATGCTGCGGATGCCTATATCACGCAGCGGATCGAAGCCTCGATCAAGGGCATCGATGCCAATGACACGATCTACCAGATCGAATCCTCGCGCAATTACGACCCTTCGGCGACGGTCGAGCAGATGACCATGCCGGTCACCTGGATCAACTCCTCGGACGATTTCATCAATCCCTGGGATTATGGCGTGGCGGAAGGCTTCGGCAAGCGGCTGCCCGATGGCAAGTATCTGCTGATCCAGGCGACCGACGACACGCGCGGCCACGGCACCCACACCTGGGCTAAGTTCTGGAAAGACGAACTGGTGGCATTGCTGGCGCGCAGCGAGAAGTGACATTTCGCTTTATCGTCACCCCCGCGAACACGGGGGGCCCGCTTTCCTGAGCCGCGCTGGCCAGGAAGCGGGATTCCCGCCTGCGCGGGAATGACGAGGCAAAAGGCAGGATCTTAAGCGAACACGCTGGCGAGCTGGTCGCTGCTGGTGCCCTCTTTCGATCCGCGCAGTTCGATATACACCGCTGCGATACCCGCTGCGCCCACGGCGGCACTGACGGTGCTGAGCAGCGCGCTGCTGACCAGCGAGAGGCTTTCGCTGATCAGCGAGATCACGCCGATCGGGATGGCGATGATCATGCTGAACACAATGAACACGATGATCAGCCCCAGCAGCTTCCAGCGCGACCCCTTGGTCAACGCCGAGCTGCGGCTGAGGGATTCGAACACACCCAGGTTTTCGACCATCATCACCGGCACCGCGATCATCCACATCAGGTACAGGATGATCCCGGGGATGATGAGGAACATGAAGCCGATCGACACCCCGATGGCGACGACGATGCCCAGCCCGATCAGCGGAAACAACTTGGCGATCGCGCGGTTGACGCACTCGCCGAAGTTCACCGGCTTGCCCGCCAGATCATTGGCTGAGGCGACGATCAGCGAGGCCTGCAGCACGATCGAGAGGAACAGGAACACGATATAGCCGATCACGCTTGAAAAGATCGCGCCCGGCGAGCTCATCAGCGCCAGCGGATCGGCGGTTTCAGGCGCCAGCACCAGGCCGATCAGCAGCTGGGGCACGCCGACGATGATCAGCGACAACCCCAGGAACAGCGGTGCATTGCGCGCGATGACGCCGAAGGTATTCGAAAATACGTTGGAAATGCTGAAGTCAGCCGGTTGACTGGCCATGGAAATTCTCCCCTTTGTCTGGTCCCGCGCGCCCGAATCCTCAAAGTCTTCTTGACCGCAGCCTAACACTCAGAGGCATCACGTCCAGTGCTGCGGGACACAGCGATCGTGCGGCGGGCGACCGCCCTGCGCTGCAAATCGCCTTGCTCCGCCGGGCGGCATCTGCGATCAAACCGGGTGTGACAACCGGCCCCGATCTTTCCGCACCCCGCCGAGAAGGCTTTGACGCGGCCTATGATCAGGTGCGCGGGGACAGCGATATCCAGTTTTCCGCCAGCTTCGCCAAACCGCCCGAACCGCCGCCCGAATGGTGGGGCGATGTGACCCGCTGGCTGGGCGAAGTGCTTGAGCCCGTGGTCCGCCTGCTGGCCGCAGCCTGGCCGGTGCTGAGCAAGCTGCTGCTGGTCGCGCTGGTGATCGGGGTGGCGGCGCTGGCGTGGGTGATCCTTGCCCCTTACATTGCCGACTGGCGCGAGCGGCGCGCAGCCGCGGTCCCCGATTGGGTACCCGATCAGGCCGTGGCGCGGCGGTTGCTCGAAGAGGCCGATGCGCTCGCGGCGCAGGGCCGGTTCGACGAAGCCGCGCATCTTCTGCTGTATCGTTCGATCGAGGACATCGCCGCCAAGCGCCCCGAACTGCTGCGGCCATCGACCACCGCTCGCGAAATCGGTGCGGTCGAGGCGCTCTCGGCGCGCGCAAGCAGCGCATTCGGCATCATCGCCGGGCATGTCGAGGCGAGCTTCTTTGCGCGCCGTCCGCTCGACCGCAGCGCGTGGGACAGCTCGCGCGAAGCCTATCGCGCGTTTGCGCTGGACGGGGGCTGACATGGCAGCTGGCAACGCAAGCGGCGGTAGCGCCAATCCCTTCGCGCGCGGAACCGTGCTGCTGATGGTGGCGATCGGTTTTGCCGCGTTCCTTGCGCTGCTCTACGCAATCGGCGCGGGCGGGGCATTGCGATCGGGCAACAACGGTGCGGCGCACGGCGCCTCGGTGAGCGCGATCGGCTATTCGGCGCTCGGGCGGCTGCTCGAACAGACCGGCACCAAGGTCAGCTATGGCCGCAGCCCGAATTCGCTGCAGCAGCAGGGCCTGCTGATCGTGACGCCAGAGCTCAGCGCCGACCCCGAAGAGCTGGCAGCGATGGTCAACCAACGCCGCACCTTAGGGCCTACTCTGATCATTCTGCCCAAATGGCAGGCGACTCCCGAACAGGGATTGAGGACCGGGTGGGTGCGGCTGGAATCGCCCTCGGTTGCACTGCAGGCGCCGCAGGTCCTGTCGCAGCTTGTGCAAGCGAGGACGCGGCTGGAAGGCTTCGACAGCCAGTTCACCTCGCTCCCACCGATCGACCTGGAGAAGCCTGCACAACAGGCTGCTGTGCTGAAAGCAGCGCTCAAATCAAGGGTTACGATTAGCGGCTCAGGTCTGCGCACGGTGCTGGCTGACCCCGCAACCGGTGCGGCGCGCGTCGCCGTGATCGATGATGGTAGCTTGCCAAGTTCGCCTGAGACCGTAGCTGAACCGCAGACTATGAACGGTTTCGGGGGGCCGTTGTACCGCACGGTGATTGTTGCTGACGCCGATCTGATGAACAATCTGGGCCTCGCCAGTCGCGAGACTGCGGCGCAAGCTTTGCAGATACTGGATGTGGCGGGAGCCAGGAACGAACAAGACGTGGTGTTCGATCTTACCCAGAATGGCCTCGGCACATCTGAAAACCTGCTCTCGGTCGCCTTCCGCCCGCCGTTTGTGGGTGCGGTGGTGAGCCTGGCGCTGGCGGCGATCGCGTTCGGCTGGATGGCATTCTGCCGTTTCGGCCCTGCGCTGGCCGAGGCGCAGCCCTTCGGCTTCGGCAAGACCGCGCTGGTCAAGGGCGGCGCCGGGCTGATGCGGCGGCTGGGGCGCGATCATCTGACCGCGCCTGCCTATGCCGATCTGGTGCGGGAACGCGCGGCGCGCTCGCTTGGTCTGCCTGCGGGCATGTCGCATCAGCAGGTCGATAAACGCCTGGCGATGGTATCCCCCGATGCCGAGGGCCGCAGTTACGAAACATTGAGCGCATCCATGCGCGCCGCGCGCGACCGCCCCTCGATAGTCGCGGCGGCGCGCGCTCTTCATGCCTGGAAAAAGGAACGTTTGGGATGAACATTGCCGATATCAACGCGCTGGGCGGGCGCATCCGGGCGGAGATGGCCAAGGCGATCATCGGCCAGGACGACACCATCGACCACATGCTGATCGCGTTGTTCTCGTCGGGCCATGTGCTGCTGGAGGGGCCCCCGGGCACCGCCAAGACCTTCATGGCGCAATGCTTTGCCGCGTGCCTGTCGCTCGATTTCGGGCGCATCCAGTTCACGCCGGACCTGATGCCGGGCGACATCATCGGCTCCAACCTGTTTAACTTCCAGACCAGCGAGTTCACGCTGACCCGCGGCGCGATCTTCACCGATCTGCTGCTCGCCGATGAAATCAACCGCACCCCGCCAAAGACCCAGGCAGCTCTGCTCGAGGCGATGCAGGAGCGTAGCGTCACATTGGACGGCACCCGTCACGCGCTGTCGCCGCATTTCATGGTTGTGGCGACCCAGAACCCGATCGAGCAGCAGGGTGTGTACCCGCTGCCCGAGGCGCAGCTCGACCGCTTTCTGTTCAAGCTGCTGGTCGGCTATCCCAGCGCCGAGGAAGAAACGCGGATCGTCGCCGAATACGGCAAGCGCACCGGCGCACAGCGGCCATCGGCGTTCGCCATCCAGCCCCAGGTCAGCGGCGACGAGCTGGTCGCGGCGCGCGCGGCGGTGGGCGAGGTGAGGCTGGTCGAGGATGTCGTCGCCTACATCGTGCGGCTGGTGCGCGCGACGCGCGAGACTGCGGACTTCGAAAGCGGTGCATCGCCCCGCGCCGCGATCATGCTCGCCAATGCCGCGCGCGCGCGCGCAGCGCTGCAGGGCCGCGATTATGTGATCCCCGATGACGTCAAGCAGCTTGCCGCCTCGGTGCTGCGCCACCGCACCTTGCTGTCGCCCGCCGCCGAGATCGAGGGCCGCCGGGTCGAGGCGATCGTCGCCGAGCTGGTCGAGCGCACCGAGGCGCCGCGTTGATTGCGTTCTACCCCAGTCTGCGCGCCGGGCTGCTGATTGCGGGCGGAGCGCCGTTATCGGTGCTGCTGGCGGCGGTGTCACCGGGTCTTTGGGCGCTGGGCCCGGCCTGGTCGGCGGCCATGCTGCTGCTGGCCGCGCTCGATGCGCTGGTCGCGGGCCGCGCGCGCGAAATCCGGCTGGTGGTCCCTGCGAGCAGCGAGCTGGGGCAGGCTGTGGTGATCGGGGTGGAGGCCGAGCTTTCGGCCCGGACGCCGGTGCGCCGGGCGGAGGCCAGCATCGCGGTGGAGACCAGGCTGGTGCCGAGCGGGCGCGGCGATGGCGGGCTGACCGCCTCGGGCCCGTCCGATGACCTGTCGGGCAGCATTGCGCTGCATCCGGTGCGCCGCGGTTCGCTGGTGATCGAGCGGCTGTGGATCCGCTGGCAAGGGCCGATGGGGCTTGGCTGGCGGCAGGCCAGCCAGGCGAGCGGCGAAAGCGTCGCGATCCTGCCCGATATTGCCGCGGTGCGTGCGCCGGCGCTGCAGGTGTTCCTCAAGGAAGCGATCTTCGGCATCCTCGCGCGGCAGATGCGCGGCGAGGGTAGCGAATTCGAGGCGCTGGTGGAATATCAGCCGGGCTTCGACCGTCGCGCGATCGACTGGAAGAGCTCTGCGCGCCATTCCAAGCTGCTGGCGCGCGAATATGACACCGAGCGCAACAACCAGATTGTCTTTGCGCTCGATTCGGGTTCCGATATGTGCGAGCCGGTTGCGGGCCTGCCGCGGATCGATCGCGCGGTTTCTGCGGCGCTGCTGACCAGCTATGTCGCCTTGAAGGCGGGCGATCAGGTGCGGTTGTTCTCCTTCGCCGCGCGGCCAGAGCGCACCACGCCGTTCGTCTCGGGCAGCCGCAACTTCTTTCGCCTGCAATCGGAAGCCGCGCAGATCGACTACCGGTTCGAGGAGAGCAACTACACGCTCGCGCTCTCGACGCTGGCCGCGCAATTACAGCGCCGCTCGCTGATCGTCGTCTTCACCGATTTCACCGACCCGACCAGCGCCGAGCTGATGCTCGAATCGGTGGGGCGGCTGATCGACCGGCACCTGCTGCTGTTCGTCGCGATGGAGGACGAGGAGCTGCTCGCGCTTGTAGACCAGACACCCGAGACCAGCGAGCAGGTGGCACAGAGCGTCGCGGCGGCAGGCTTGCTCGCGCAGCGTCGGATGGTGATCACACGCCTCAGGCATCTGGGGATCGAGGTGATCGAGGGGCGGCATGACGAGATCGGCACGCGGCTGATGAACGCCTATCTCAAGATAAAGCGGCGGGGACAGCTGTGAACGGGCAGGTGACCAATCCCGGCGGCGAGCAGGCGGTTGCCGCTGCGGTGCTGCGCAGCGACCGCTTCCGGCTGGAGCGAGAGGCCGACTGGGTGCGGCTCGATGGCATGATCACCGCGATGGAAAAGGGCAGGCTCAAGCGGCTCGCCGATGATGACGTGATGGCGCTGCCGGTGTTGTATCGCAACCTGCTCTCCAGCCTGTCGATCGCGCGCGAAAGCTCGCTCGATGCCGGGCTCATCGCCTATCTCGAATCGCTGACCCTGCGCGCCTATTTCATCGTCTACGGCACGCGCACCACCTTTGGCGGCTGGTGCCGCAGCTTCTTTGGCGGCGCCCTCAGCCGCGCGGTGCGCGCAATCGGGTTCGACATCGTGGTTGCGCTCGCAGCGATGGTGATCGGGGCGGTGCTGGGTTTCATGCTGGTCGATGCCGACACGCAATGGTTCTACCGGCTGGTACCAGCACAGTTCAGCGACGTGCGCGTTCCCGGTGCTTCGCGCGAGGCTCTGGCGGGCACGCTTTTCGGCAAGCAGGACGGCGAGGGCCTGTCGGTGTTCGCCGCCTATCTGTTCAACAACAACGCCCAGGTTGCGATCCTCGCCTTTGCATTGGGGTTTGCGTTTGGCGTGCCGACTGTGCTGCTGCTGATCTACAACACCGCAACGCTGGGGGCGATGCTGTGGGTTTTCGCCTCGCGCGGGCTGACGGTGGAGTTCGTCGGCTGGTTGTCGATCCACGGCACCACCGAGCTGCTGGCGATCCTGCTGGCAGGCGCAGCCGGGCTGCACATCGGCCGTGCGCTCGGTTTTCCCGGAAAGCGCAGCCATCTGGCGGCGCTCAGCCAGTCGGGGCGCACCTCGGCGCAGGTGATGACAGGCGTCATCGTGATGCTGATCTGCGCCGGGCTGCTCGAAGGCTTTGCCCGCCAGCTCGTCCAGGCGACCGAAGTCCGTTATGCCATCGGCTATGGCATCCTGGCGCTGTGGCTGGCCTATTTCTTCGCTTTCCGTCCGAGGCGCAGCTGATGGCGCGCGCTGCGCAGCCGGGCCGCAGCCACGGCACCGATCCGAAGCTGAAACGCACGCTGGTGACGCCCGAAGGCGTCGCATTGGCGGTCGCTGTTGCCCCTGCCAGCGCGCGGATCGGGGCGCTTTTCATCGATCTGGCCGCGCTTTTCGGTCTTGTGCTGGGCTTTGTGCTGACGCTGGCGCTGCTCGCCTGGGCCTATTCGTCCGCCGGACTGCCTGCCGTCTCGGATGGGTTCGTCAATTTCCTGGTGGTGCTGTTCATCATCGGGCTGTTTCTGGCGCGCAACGCGTATTTCCTTTTCTTCGAGCTGGGCCAGCGGGCCGCGACCTGGGGCAAGCGCGCGGTCGGCATCCGCGTGGCCTCGCGCGACGGCGGGCGGCTGACGGCGGAGGCGGTGATCGCGCGCAACCTGCTGCGCGATATAGAGATGTTCCTGCCGCTGATGTTCATGACATCGGGCGGGGTGCAGGGGACGCTGAGCGAATTTGCCGCGTGGTCGGGGATCATCTGGGTGGGCATCTTCCTGGTCTTCCCGCTGCTCAACAAGGACCGGCTGCGCTGCGGTGATCTGATCGCCGGGACCTGGGTGGTGGAAGCCCCGCGGTCCACGCTGGGCGCGGTGGTCACCAACGGTGTGACGCCAGGCGCTGCGGCGGCGGACGCACCGAGCCTGCCGCCCGATCGCTATCGCTTCGGGGATGACGAGCTTTCGGTCTATGGCGAATACGAGCTTCAGATGCTCGAACAGGTGCTGCGCACCGCCAATCCCGATGCGATGGAAACGGTGGCCGCCACCATCTGCGCCAAGATCGGCTGGAGCGCGCCTTCAGGTGACGAACGCGCATTCCTGGACGCGTATTATACCCAGTTGCGCGCGCGGCTAGAACGGGGTCTGCGCTTCGGCAGACGCCGCGCCGACAAGAACAGCTGACCTGCTCGCGCCATTGTGCGCGGGGTCTTCGCCACATGAGCAAACTCTCTTTTGACGCGCGTCTGCAACGCTTCGTCGTTTGCGGCGTAAGGGTGTTGTTCAAATCGAAACGCGCCGGATGCGGGACAGGTCACCTGATCTACTCCCGCAACTACGGCAGATTTCGTCACCAAGGGAGACGTCAACGTGCCTATTCTCAGCCTTATTCTTGTTCTCGTAGCAGTTGGCGTCGGCCTGTGGCTGATCAACAATTACATCCCGATGGATGGCAAGATCAAAAGCATCCTGAACGCCGTGGTCGTGATCGGCGTGATCATCTGGCTGCTGCAGGTATTCGGCATTCTGGGCTCGCTCAGCGGCGCGACCGTGGGCTGATGCTCGACCCGGCCGCTCCGCCATGTTGGGCGGAGCGGCCGGGGTCAATGTTTACCGGTGTGATTACGCCTATCGTCAGCCGAACCGGTTGCCCAGCAATCCACTGACACTCTCCGCGCCGGGCGCTCCCTGGCTGCGCTTCGCCTGCATCGGATCGGCCAGCATCGTCTGCGCTGTCTGCCAGGCGAAAACCTCCATCGACGCATCCGAACGATCGCCGCCATCGATTGCCATCAGCCGCGCACCCGTGGGGCTTGAAGCCGACGGGCGACTGACCATGCTGATCACGCCGTCATCTGGAGACGTGCTGCTTGCCGAATCGGTCGCGGGCGGCACGATCGCGCTGGTCTGGGTCGATGCGCGTATGTAGACCGTCCGCATGACGGGCGAACCGGCAGGGTCTGAGCTGTTGTTGATCATGGTGACACGCTTTCCGGCTAAATTTCAGCTAGAGATTGCCAGATGCGGATTTAAGCGATCATTGCCGAACGTGGCAGACGCCGGTTTAACGATGTTTTGCGCCCCGTTTCACAACCTTGCACCGTTGAGCCTCGCCCAGGCAAGCTCCGCAAACTCGCACAGCAGAGGCCGGGTGTCGCGCGGATCGATTATATCCTCCACCGCGAAATGCTCCGCGCTGCGGAATGGGCTGCGTACCTTGTTGAGCCGGTCGCGGATCGCCTCGAGATGCGCCGCCGGATCATCGCTCGCCTCAAGTTCCGACTTGTATGCAACCTCAACCCCGCCGTCGATCGGCAGCGAGCCCCAGTCTCCGCTGGGCCAGGCAAAGCGATACTGGAACCGCTCGGCGTTCGACATCGCCGAACCTGCAATGCCATACGCGCGGCGCACGATCACCGATGCCAGCGGCACCGTGGCGCGATAGATCGCGTTCATCGCATTGACGCCGTAGCGGATGGTGCCCGCACGCTCGGCATCAGCGCCGATCATGAAACCGGGATTGTCGACCAGATGCACGATCGGCAGCCGGAACTGGTCCGCAAGCCTGACGAAACGCTCGGCCTTTTCGCTGGTCTTGGCCTCCCACGATCCTCCCAGAAAGCTGGGATCGCTCGCCAGCACCGCGACCGGCCAGCCATCGAGCCGGGCAAAGGCGGTAATTACCGCGCGGCCCCAGCGCCTGCCCATTTCGAACACGCTGCCGGCATCGAACACCTGGGTCAGCACGCGGCGCATCGCATAGACCTGCGCCGGGCTGCGCGGGACGGTGGAGAGCAGCGCCTGTTCGCGGCGATCCACCGGGTCGTTGCAAGCTGCGCGCGCGGCAAGCGTGTCGACCGAGGACGGAAGGTAGGACAGAAAACGCCGCGCGGTGGCAAAGGCCTGAGCTTCGCTCTCCACCTCCTCGTCGACCACGCCGTTGCGGCAATGGATCTCGGTGCCGCCCAGCTGCTCCTTGTCGACCGTCTCGCCGATCGCGGCGGCGACCGCGGGTCCTGCGGCGAACAGCTGCGACAGGCCCTTGACCATGATCGAATAATGGCTGGCGACCGTTCGTGCTGCGCCCAGGCCCGCGGTGGGCCCCAGCGCGAGCGCGACGACAGGCACGGTTTCCAGATTGGTGACGATGTGGTCCCAGCCGGGCACCATCGGCACATAGGTATAACCCATCGTTTCGAGCGTCTTGACCGATCCGCCGCCGCCGGTGCCATCGATCATGCGGACCAGCGGCAGGCGCAGTTCGTGTGCCATCGCCTCGCACTGGACGAACTTGCGGTGCAGCGCTGCATCGGCGGAGCCACCGCGGACGGTGAAATCATCGGCGCTGGCGATCACTGCGCGGCCGTCGATATCGCCGCGCCCGAAGATGAAGTTGGAAGCGGCAAAACCGGTCAGCTCGCCATTGGCATCATAGCTGCCGCGCCCGGCGATCTTCCCGATCTCGCGGAAGCTGCCGGGGTCGAGCAGCCCGTCGATCCGCGCGCGCGCATCCATCTTGCCGCGCGAATGCTGGCGCGCGACTTTCTCTGCGCCGCCCATATCCTCGGCGAGCGCGCGCCGCCGGTTCAGCTCATCGATTTCGGTCTGCCAGGTCATGGCGGGACGCTAGCGCGGGACCATCACCGGGTCACGCGGGAAAAGGCATCAGCCCTTCTTGGCTTTGGCCTTGGCCATCGACTGCACAGCGCCCAACGTCAGCTTGACGTGATCGCGATAGTCCATGTCGTTGTGGACGAAGGTCACCCGGCCATTGGGGGCGACGACCATGCTGGTGCGTCCGGTCATGTTGGGACGTCCGGCGAGACCCACGCCATAGGCCTGGATCATCTGCGGTGTGGCCTGCGCCACGGCGAACTTGCTCTGGCATGCCTCGGTCGAGAATTTCTTGAGCTCGTCGATGCCGTCTGCGGACAGGCCGATCACGGTCGCACCGGCCTTCTTGAAGTCGTCCATCCGCGTCGCGAATTCATGAGCCTCTGCAGTGCAGCCGCTGGTGAACGCCTTGGGGAAGAAATAGAGGACGACCGGGCCCTTTTTGAGCTCGCTCGCCAGGTTGAGCTTGTAGGCCTTGCCGGCCTTGGCGCCCGTAGTGGTGAACAAGGGTGCCTTGCTGCCGATCGCGACCTTGGCGGCGTCGGCTGCGATCGCCGGGGATGCGGCCACCAGACCTGCGGTTCCGGCGGTGAGGGCGAGAGCGGCGAGCGAAAGGGCGATGGAAGCGCGCATGTTGAAGATCCCCGTGAAATGATGCTGATCCCCATCTAGGTGGGCAATCAGGGTTTTCCAGTGCGCGCGGCCGCGGCTGCTGCATCTACCCATGCAAAAAGCCCTTCCCCCGTCTGCGAGGGAAGGGCTTTTCGCTTGCTTGGGCTTATGCCTTGCGCGTGCCGGTCATCGCCATGGTGCCGAAGGCGCCTGCCTTGACCTGGCCGGTGATGGTGTCGCCATCGACGGTGGCTGTGCCTTCCAGCTTCATCGGCATGGGCACCTTCATGTCCATGGTCCAGGTCAGCGTGTTGCCGTCGACCTTGCCGTCGGTGATGTCGAGCGCGCCCATCTGGCCGGCGTTCGATCCGGTCCAGCTGTCGCCGTCGACGTTGACGGTCAGAACCGACTTCTGGTCGCCCATCGGCGATTTGGTGACGCAATCATATTGTCCAGCTACTGACATGTTCAGTCCTCTCTTGGGTTGGTTGAAGGGTAACTACGGCTTATTTGTCTCCGGCTGCCGGGGCAGCACGGCGAACTTCGATCGGCATGTTCAATGCCTTGAGCTGATCCTCGATCTTGGCGGCGTCACCCACGATCAGCCAGGTCAGCGTCTTGGGATCCAGCGCCTCGCGCATCGCGCCATTGAGCTTTGCGGCATCCATCGAGCGATACTGCGCCGCCAGGCTCTCGGCGTAATTGGTCGGGCGGCCATACAGCGCGTCCGACTGCATCTGCGAGAGCACCGAGGACGAGCGCTCATAAGTCCCGGCGAGCTCGAGGCTGCTGCCCTTCACCGTGCGGTCGAGCTCTTCGGGCGTGACGCCCTTGTCGCCGATGAAGCCGTTCATCTGATCGATGATCGCGCTGACCGAGGGTCCGGTCTGGTTGGTCTGCACCGGCGCGAAGATGAGGAACGGCACGTCGTTCTTGGGCCGCTGGATCAGCGAGCGCGAGCCATAGGACCAGCCCTTGGTCTCGCGCAGGTCCATGTTGATCCGCGAAAGGAAATCGCCGCCCATGATGTCGTTGGCGGTCTCCAGCGCGAGGAGGTTGTCGGTGCCCTTGGCGTTGAGCACCTGGCCCGCCAGGATCAACGACTGCGGCGAATTGGGCCGATCGATCAGGATGATGCGGCCCTGGCCGGCGGGGATGGCAGCGCTGAAATCCTTCTGCATCAGCGCCATGCGGTTGGACGGCCATTTGCCGAAGCGCTGCTCGAGCATCGGCAGCATGTCCTTGAGCGTGGTGTCGCCGACGACGAAGATCGAGGCGCGCTCGGGTCGCATCCACTGGCTGTGATAGGCGGCGAGCTGATCGCGGGTCAGCTTGGTGACGACCGCAGGATCGCCGGTGCCGGTGAGCGGCACGCCATAGGGGTGGCTTGCGCCATACAGCAAAGGCGGCAGGTTGCGCAGCGCGATGCCCTGCGGTTCGCTGAACTCGGCCTGGATGCGGGTGAGCTGCTGCACGCGCACGCGCTCCAGCTCCTTGGCATCGAAGGCCGGGTTGCGGATGACATCGGCGAGCAGATCGAGCGATGCGCCCAGGTTGGGCTTCATCGCGCTCATCGAAACGATGGTGCGGTCCAGATCCGATGTCGCGTTGATGTTGGTGCCCAGCCGCTCCTGCGCTTCGGCCAGCTGGATCGAGTTGAGCGTGCGGGTGCCTTCCTTGAGCAGCGCGATCATCAGGCTGTTGGTGCCCAGCGCATCCTTCGGGTCGCTGGCATAGCCGGCATCGAAGCTGACCGCGACGCGCACCACGGGGACCGCGCTGCGGCGCGCAAACCGCACCTTGATGCCATTCGAGAGCGTCGCTTCCTCGACATCGGGGAAGTCGAGATCGGGCACCGCACCCGCTTCGGGGAAGGTGGTGCGATCGACCGCGGCGAGCGGCTGCTTGCTGGCAGCGCCTGCCGCCATCGCATCGCTGGCAAGGCTGGAGTAGAAGGCCGGGGCCGCGAGCACGCCAGTGCGCGGCAGCGGTGCGCGCATGGCGGGACCATCGCCTTCGGCCTGGCCGGCGCTGCCGCCTGCGTCATCGGCATAGGCGTCGCGCTCGCCGGGCAGCACGTGCAGCTTGGCAACCGGGCGGGTGAGCCATTTGGTGGTCGCTGCGGTCACCTTCTCAGTCGTCATCGCCGCCAGCCGGTCGAGCTGCGTCTTGTAGAAGGCCGGATCGTTCGAATACAGCGCGCCTTCGGCCAGCGTTACCGCCTTGCCGGTAAAGCCGCCCACCTGTTCCAGCCCCGCGATGCGGCCAGCCGCCTCGCGCGTCGCGACCCGCTGCACCTCGTCTGCGGTCGGGCCCTTGGCGATGAAATCGGCCAGGATCTCGTCGAAGCGCTTCGAGACGGCCTCGATATCGGCGCCCGGCTTGACGTCGACATAGGCCTCGAAAACGCTGCCGTGCACGAACGGCAGCGTGGATGCCGTCACCGCGACTGCGGTCTGCTCCTCGCGCACCAGGATGTTGTCGAGCCGCGAGCTGGCAAGTCCGCCAAGCACCGTGGCTGCGACATCGAGCGCGGCAAAGTCGGGATCGTTGAGCCCCGGCACCGACCAGAAGCGGTACAACCGCGCGGTCGGAACCTTGTCCTTCATCTCGGCAACCTTGACGGCATCGAGCGTGGGAAGCGGCGGATTGAGCTTGGCCACCTGGGGACCACGCGCAATATCGCCGAACCATTTCTCGACCAGCGGCCGCGCTTCGGCGACGTTGATGTCGCCGGCCAGCACCAGGATCGCGTTGTTGGGGCCGTAATGGTCGGTGAACCACTTCTTCATGTCATCGAGCGACGCCGCCTGCAGGTCGGCCATCGATCCGATCGTCGAGTGGCCATAGGGATGCTCGGTCGGCATCAGCATTTCGATCTGCTTGTATTCGACCAGGCCGTAAGGCTGGTTGTCACCCTGGCGCTTTTCGTTCTGCACAACGCCGATCTGGTTGGTCAGCTTTTCCTGGGTGATCCCGTTGAGCAGATGGCCCATGCGGTCGCTTTCCAGGAACAGCGCGCCTTCCAGCCCGGCCTTGGGAACGGTCTGGAAATAATTGGTGCGATCAAACCAGGTGGTGCCGTTGAAATCGGTCGCGCCCAGCTTCTTGAGATATTCGAAATAGTCGCCCTTGGCGTTTTCCGATCCGTTAAACATGATGTGCTCGAACAGATGGGCATAGCCGGTCTTGCCCTTGGGCTCGTGCTTGGAGCCGACGTCATACCAGATCGATACCGCGACGATCGGGGCCTTGCGGTCCTCGTGGACGATCACGGTCAGGCCGTTGTCCAGCTTGAACTGCTGATAGGGGATGTTGACCGTCTTGACGAGTTCGGCGACAGGCGCGGCCTGCTGGGCATAAGCGGGCGCGATGGCGACCGTCAGCGCCAGCGCGGAGACGGCGATAAGCGAGCGAAAGGGCTTGAACATCGGAAAGGAACCTCTCTTGGGAGCGTGATCTGCTTGTTTGGTCGTTTGCGTTGGCGGGTCCGTCAGGGACCGGACCCGCCACACGTTGCTGATTGAAACCATAAGCTCTGCGAGCCCCGTTTCAAGCGGCAATCATGGGCGATACCGCCGCTTGGCATGCGGCATCAGCTGTTGCCGGGTGAAATAGACCGGCTTGGTCTTGTGTTCGACGAATAGCTTGGCCTGATCGGCATAATGCGGGCTGTCCGGCCGCGTGGTGGCGGCGCCGAAAGGCTGGATCGAGCGCGACGACACCGCGCCATCGGCGGTCCATTCGACGAACTGGATGAAGCTGTCGCCATGGCGTACGGCAAAGCGGCCATCCTTTTCGTCAACATCCCACAAGGTGGCGGCACGCAGTGTGTCCGATCCGCCATCCATCGGCAGATCGATCGTGCCCTGACGCAGTCGCAGCACGGTGCCCAGCCTGGGGTCGAGCGACTGGAAATGCTTGGTGAGGTGCTCGATTGCGGCGGTCAGTTCCTCGCGCGCATCGGGCAGCGGCAGGCGGCGATAGCTCTGCCGCATTGCCGGACGCATCAGCATCAGCGCGAGCGCGTCGCCCTTGCCCTTGCCGTCCATCTGCCAGTCCCACGCGCGGAGCAGCGCCTGCGCCTGCGTGATCCGCTCGTCACCCTCGGGCTCGACCGCCAGCAGGGCCGCGATCCAGCCGGTGGCATAATCGGACTTGTCATAGCCGACATCGTACTTGATCCGCTCGAGCGTGGCCGCATCGATCTGGCCCGCCGCCTCGAACAGCTTGATTGCCTGGCGCGCACGGTTGGTCATGTCGCTTTCGATCCCCATCAGCGGGGAGAAGGCCTCGGGCTCCAGCTCGTCGCCTGGGCCAGCCGCGACATAGGGCGTGTTGTTAGCGTTCATGATATAGCCCGAGGCCGGATTGACCAGCAGCGGGACCTTGTCCCACGGCAGATGGCCCTGCCAGATCAGCTCGTTGCGGTTGCCGGGCAGCACGCCGCGCCAGTCCGCCCCGGGCTTGCGCGCGGGGAACAGCGCATTGTACGCCATCGCGATATTGCCTGCCGCATCGGCATAGATGAAGTTGGTCGCAGGCACGCCCTGGATCGCCATCGCGGCCTTCCACTCGTCGAAATTGCGCGCCTTGTTGATGCGGAAATACTGCTCCAGCATCTTGAGGTCATCGATCCCCGCATAGCGGATGGCGAACGCGCCCTTGGCGTTGAGGATCACCGGGCCGTGCGTGGAGCGATAGACGGTCTGCGGATAGGGCAGGGTGAACGGCCCCACTTTGACCTTGAGCCACACCTGCCGGGCTTCCAGATCGCGCCATTTGCCGTCGAGCTTGTACTGCGTCTTGTCGTCGTTGAGTTCGAGCTTGTAGACATCGATCAGATCGGGGCGGTTGACCGTGTTGGTCCAGCCTAGGGTCTTGTTGTGGCCCAGAAACGGATAGGGCGATCCGGGGAAGGTCGCGCCGGCGAAATCCCAGCCTTCTTCGGAATGTACCACCAGTTCGTACCAGGCGACGCCGCCGCGCCAGGGCTGGTGCGAGTTCGAGATCAGCCGGGTGACGTTGTCGGTCGAGCGGGCTGGGGCCACGGCAAAGGCGTTCGATCCGTTCATGTCGGGCTCGGGGCCGATCGGGGTGACGCGCGCGACTTCTTTGCCTGTCAGTTGCGGCCCGCCCTCGATCGGCAGGTCGTTGCCCTCGACCAGCGCGCCGAGCACCGAATCGAGCCCGAAGAAGAATGGCGAGCGCAGCGCGAACCCGGCGGCAATATCCTGTCCGTTGAGCGGGAACAGCCCGGTCAGCCGGACCTCGTCGGGGTGCTTGTCGGCATAATGGTTGAGCCCGGCGGCATAGGCATCGAGCAGCGCACGGATATCGGCGGGAAGCTGCGCATATTTGCGATCCACGGTCCCGCGGATGTCGAGCAGATGCGCGGCAAAATCGACTTTGGCGCCGTCCGCTCCGGTCATCGCGCCGCTGCGCATCCGCGTCATCGCGGCGACTTCCTGCAGCGTTGCAAAGTCATCCTCTGCATGCGCGAAGGCCACGCCATACGCGACATCGGGATCGGTCTTGCCGAAGATGTGGGGCACGCCAAAATCGTCGCGGACGATCTCGACATCGTAGCTGCGCACCGGGGGCGCCTTGCCCTCCTCGGCCACCAAAGGCTCCCACACCGCCAGCGCGATGGCTACGACAACAATCAGGGCGACGAGGCCGAGGGCGATACGCTTGAAGACACGGAGCATGGCGCGCACCTTATCAGTTGAAAAATCTGCGTCTACTGACAATGCTGTAGGTAGCGGACGGTTTGCTCGTCACGGCTGGCTCGAGGCGGGCTTTGGCCCCAGCCTTGGCTTACCGCCCAGCGGTGCAAACCGCTCGGGCACCACCCGCGCCACCTTTTCGAACGCCGCGGCAAGCTCGGGGCTTTTCGCGAGAAGCAGATTTGGTTCGGGGTCGTTCCAGGCCGGCGGGGTATTTTCCATATAGCGCGGCTGCAGCGCGGCGATGGCGACGGGGCGATGGGTGTCGTCGGCCAGCGCCTCCAGCGCCCAGGCGATCGCCAGATCATCGCGGCCCACGCACATGGCTGAGCCGATGCTGCCCTGGACAGCATCCAGACGCACCGCCTCGAGCGCCTTGAGCATCGCGGCGGCTTCGTCCGTTCGCCCGAGGGTGTGCAGCGAACAGGCGCGCTGGCCAGTGATGATGGCGCGGGCGAAGGGGGACCCCTGCTTTTCGGCAATCGGCTGCGCGCGGTCATAAGAGGCGAGTGCCTCGGCATGTCGCGCCTCTCCGGCGAGGGCGGCAGCATGGTTAATGGCAAAGTTCACCACCCACGAATGCTGCTCAGGATCGAGCGAGGCCAGTGCGTCGAGCGCCTTGAGACCTTCTTCGGGACGGCCGCTGGCGCGCAGGGCGATGGCCATGGAGTTGATCGCCCAGGCAATCTGTTCGTTGATCTCGGAATAGTCCATGCCGTCCTCACGGAACGGCTCGGTGGCGTCGATCGCGGGCTTGAGATTTCCGCTCTGCAGCAGCGAATAGATGAGGCCCGCGAACCGCTCGGTGTCGTTGGGGGCAGCCTTGAAGCGCTCGGCGTTGATCTGCACGTCCAGCTTCAGCACCTCGGCCAGATTGTCGCCCGCCCGCTCTTCCAGATGTGGCCAGAGCGGGGCATAGCGCCTTTGAGACAGCAGCGCGGCATAGGCGCCGGCATTGGTCACCAGATCGGCAAGGTCGCTGTCCTTGTCCGAAAGCAGCCCGGAATCGGCCTTGGCCTGCAGCAGGTTGATCCCGGTTCCGCCGATCACTTCGGGATCGAGCTGGCCGAACGAGCGCGCCGAATAGATCGACGACCACAGCGCCAGCTTGAGATCGGGTCGCTTTGCCGTCGTGGCCGCCCTGCTGAGATCGTAGATCACCTCGGGCGGGATGCTGGTTAGCGCCTCTCCGCCACCTGTCTTGGCGAGGATATCGATCCGCGCGATGGCCTGTTCGGGGCGCGACAGGAAGGAATCGAGCGAGATCGCCACCCGGTCAAACGCTTCCTGCCGTCCCAGCTTCGCCTCGGTCAGCTCGATCGCCGCGGACGCGTCGGCGTAGCGCTTTTCCTCGATAGCGCACCACAATGCAGCATTGCCGGCCGCGAAGGTCTCGGCATTGGCAGGCGCGGCGGCGCGCTTCAGCGCTTCGGCGGTCAGCGGCACGAGCTCGTCGCACAGCAGCGGCTTGCTGCGCCCGCGTGCCTCGCCGAGCGCAGCCGCGAGCGCGGCGTCGTCAAGTTTCGAGGCATCGATTGGCGCGGATTGCAGAGGAGCGGCAGTAATCAGCGCGGTCGTTGCGAGAAAAACCGCCAGATACTTGCTGCGATGACGCCCGACTGCAAAATGCATGCACGTAATTCCTCTGTTGCACCTGAGCAAAAATGGACGGGCGCGGTGAATTCGTCAATTCGTTCGTTGCGGCTGCCCAAAGGGGCAGGATGCTGGCGGCCGGCCGCTTGATAGGATATGGCTATCGAAGGGCCGCGGCTAAACGGGGGAGTGGAGAATGCATCTGAGGCAGCTGCGCTACTTCGTGGCGATAGCGCGGCAGCGGCACTTTGCCCGGGCTGCGGAGGAGTGCGGCGTATCGCAACCCACGCTTTCGGCCGGACTGTCCGCGCTCGAAGCCGACCTCGGCCATCGCCTGGTCGAGCGCGACCGACGCTTTGCCGGGCTGACCAGCCATGGCGAGGCGATCCTGCCCTGGGCCGAGCAGATCCTGGGTGCGGTGGGCAGCATGGCCAGTACGCTATCGGCCAGTGCCGCGCCTTTGGGCGGCGAGTTCAGCCTCATGGCGATCCCCGCCGCGCAATCGCTCACCGGGCGGTTCGGCGAGGCACTGCTGCGGCGCAATCCGGGGCTGAGCCTGTCGGTCCGGTCGGCAACCTCGCGTGAGATCGACCGGGCGCTGCATGCGTTTGAATGCGATGCGGGGCTGACCTATCTCGACCACGAGCCGCCTGCCAACACGCTGTCGATAGCGCTCGATGCCGAGCGCTATCTCTTCGTCACCCGCGCCGACGGGATCGATGCTGCGGTCACCGAGGCGAGCTGGCAGATGATTGCTTCAACGCCGCTGTGCCTGCTGCACCAGTCGATGCAGTTTCGCCGCATCCTCGATGCGCGGATGGCAGCGCTGGGCACGTCGATCGTGCCACGCGCGGTGGCGGACAGCTATGTCGTTTTGCTGGATATGGTGCGGTCGGGCCGGTTCAGCACAATCATCCCGCACAGCTATGGCGAGCTGCTGCAGGGGCTGGACTGGGCACGGTTCCTGCCGATCGCGGACGAAGGCGATGCCCGGCGGATCGGGCTGGTGGTGATGAACCGCAGCCCGCTCAGCGCGGTGGTGCAGGCAGGACTGTCCGCCGCGCGTGATCTGGTCTCGGAGCAAGTCTGATAGAAATATCCTATCACTGTTCGGATCTATTGATTTGACCCGATCGGGCTGCGCTCGCATCGTTGCGCGGTCATGACACGGATCGAGACTATCATCGCCGCCCATGCGGGCCGTGAAGGGCCGTTGCTTCCGATCCTGCACGATGTGCAGGCGGTGCTGGGCCATGTCCCCGAAGAGGCGGTGCGCACGATCGCGCAGGCACTCAACCTCAGCCGCGCCGAGGTGCACGGCGTGGTCAGCTTCTACCATGATTTCCACTCCGCGCCCGAGCCGCGCAAGGTGGTCAAGCTCTGCCGCGCCGAAGCCTGCCAGGCGCGCGGGGTCGAGGCTTTGGTGCGCGATCTGCCCGATGTTGCGGGTGTGAAGGTCGAGACGGTCTATTGCCTTGGCCTTTGCAGCGTCGGCCCCAACGCGATGGTGGGCGATACTCTCCACGCCCGGCTGGATGCGGCGCGGCTGGGCCAGTTGATGGCGGACATGGCATGACGCTGGTGCGGATATCCGACGATGCGCTGGCGATCGCGTGCGGGGCAGATGCCGTGGCGCGGGCCTTTGCCGAGGCTGGCTGCATCGTGGAGCGGGTGTCGTCCTGGGGGATGCACTGGCTCGAGCCGCTCGCCGAGATCGACGGGATGGGCTTCGGTCCGCTTGCGCCCGGCGACGTGGCTGCAGTGCTTGCGGGCAGCTCGCCCAAGGCCTTGGGCGCAATCGAAGATCACACCTTCATCGCCCGGCAGCAGCGTTTCACCTTCGCGCGGGCGGGCAAGACCCGGCCATTGAGCCTTGAGGACTATGCCGCGCACGGCGGCTGGCACGGGCTGGAGCGGGCGCGCTCGATCGGGCCGGAGGCGACGATCGACACGGTCACCCGCTCGGGCCTGCGCGGACGCGGCGGTGCGGGCTTTCCCGCCGGGATCAAATGGAAGACCGTCGCCAACGCGCCGGGCGCGCTCAAATACATCGTGTGCAACGCCGACGAAGGCGACAGCGCGACCTTTGCCGATCGCATGGTGATGGAGGGCGACCCGTTCATGCTGATCGAGGGCATGGCAATCGCCGCGCACGCGGTCGGCGCGCACAGGGGCTATGTCTATATCCGCAGCGAATATCCGCACGCCATCGCCAAGATGGAAGCGGCGGTGGCGCTGAGCGCAGAGCTGATCGCCCCCTTTGTGCTCGAGGTCCGCGTCGGGGCAGGGGCCTATGTCTGCGGCGAGGAAACCTCGTTGCTCAATTCGCTCGAGGGCAAGCGCGGCGAGGTGCGAGCCAAGCCGCCGCTTCCCGCGCTCGAAGGGCTGTTCGGCAAGCCCACCGTGGTCAACAATGTCCTGACGCTGGCGGCGGTGCCGTTTATCCTTGCGAATGGGGCGCAAGCCTATGCGGACATCGGCTTCGGTCACTCGCGCGGCACCATGCCGATCCAGCTCGCGGGCAACATCCGCCATGGCGGGCTGTTCGAGATCGGCTTTGGCATCACCTTGGGCGAACTGGTCCAGGATATCGGCGGCGGCACGGCCTCGGGCCGACCGGTGCGCGCGGTGCAGGTTGGCGGGCCACTGGGTGCTTATCATCCGCCATCCGAATTCCATCTGCCGTTCGATTATGAATCCTTCGCCGCTGCCGACGCGCTGATCGGTCATGCCGGGATCACCGTGTTCGACGACACCGCCGACATGAGCGCGCAAGCGCGGTTCGCGTTCGCGTTCTGCGCAGCCGAGAGCTGCGGCAAGTGCACGCCGTGCCGCATCGGCGCGGTGCGCGGGGTCGAGGTGATGGACCGCATCCGCAGCCGCTCGGGCCGCGCTGCCGATCCGGTCGAGCACCTCCCGCAGATGCGCAATGCCGCCAAGGCTCCCCGCACTCTTTCGGACGAGATCGCGCTGATCGAGGATCTGTGCGAGACGATGAAGTTCGGATCGCTGTGTGCGCTGGGCGGGTTCACGCCCTATCCGGTGCTATCGGCGCTGCGCCACTTTCCCGAAGATTTCGGTGCCGAGCCTCAGCAGCAGGTGGCGGCGGAATGACCAGCTTCCAGGAGTGCAGCCATGGGCTATGAACGGCAGACCGATCTGGGCACGCCTTTGGTGGCGAGCGACACCCAAGTCACCTGCCTGATCGACGGCCGCGCAGTCACTGTTCCGGCGGGTACCACTGTGATGCGTGCTGCCGCGCTGGCGGACGGATCGATCCCCAAGCTCTGCGCGACCGACAATGTCAAGCAGTTCGGATCGTGCCGGCTGTGCCTGGTCGAGATCGACGGGATGCGCGGCACGCCTGCATCGTGCACCACCCCGGTGGCTGAGGGCATGACCGTCCACACCCAGACCCCGCGGCTCGAAAAGCTGCGGCGCGGGGTGATGGAGCTGTATATCTCCGACCACCCGCTCGATTGCCTGACCTGCAGCGCCAACAACGATTGCGAACTGCAGGACCAGGCCGCCGCGGTCGGCCTGCGCGATGTGCGCTATGGCTATGAGGGCGCAAACCATCTTGAAGCGCCGGTGGACGTGTCCAACCCGTATTTCGATTTCGACCCCGCCAAGTGCATCGCCTGCTCGCGCTGCGTGCGCGCCTGCGACGAGGTGCAGGGCACGCTGGCGCTGACCATCGACGGGCGCGGCTTTGCCAGCAAGGTGTCCGCCGGGCTGGCATCGGACAGCTTCCTGTCGTCGGAATGTGTCTCGTGCGGCGCGTGCGTCCAGGCTTGCCCGACCGCCAGCCTGCAGGAAAAGACGGTCAAGGCTATCGGCAAGCCCGAGCGCTCGGTCGTCACCACCTGCGGCTATTGCGGCGTCGGCTGCACCTTCCGCGCCGAGATGCGCGGCGAGCAACTGGTGCGGATGGTGCCGTGGAAGCAGGGCAAGGCCAATCGCGGCCACAGCTGCGTCAAGGGCCGCTTCGCCTGGGGCTATGCCCAGCACCAGGAACGCATCCAGAAACCCATGATCCGCGAGACCATCGACCAGCCTTGGCGCCAGGTCAGCTGGGACGAGGCTTTGGGCTATGCCGCCGCGCGCCTCAATACTATCCGCGACACGTATGGCCGCAACGCGCTGGGCGGAATCACCTCCAGCCGCTGCACCAATGAAGAGACGTTTCTGGTGCAGAAGCTGATCCGCGCAGGCTTCGGCACCAACAACGTCGATACCTGCGCGCGGGTCTGCCACTCGCCCACCGGCTATGGGCTCAAGACCACCTTCGGAACCTCCGCCGGCACGCAGGATTTCGACAGTGTGGAGCACAGCGATGTCATTCTGGTGATCGGCGCCAACCCGACCGATGGCCACCCGGTGTTCGCCAGCCGGATGAAGAAGCGGTTGCGCGCAGGCGCAAAGCTGATCGTCATCGATCCGCGCCGCACCGACCTCGTGCGCTCGCCGCACATTTCGGCGGACTATCACCTGCCGCTGCGCCCGGGAACCAATGTGGCTATCCTGACCGCGATCGCGCACGTCATCGTCACCGAAGGACTGGCGGATGAGGCCTTCATCCGCGAGCGCTGCGACTGGGACGAATACAGCCATTGGGCCGAGTTCGTTGCCGAGGAGCGTCATAGCCCCGAATTCCTTGCGGCCGTCACCGGGGTCGATGCCGAGACGGTGCGCGGTGCGGCGCGGCTTTTTGCCGCCGGCGGCAACGGCGCGATCTATTACGGGCTGGGAGTTACCGAGCATTCGCAGGGCTCGTCCACCGTGATGGCGATTGCCAACCTGGCGATGGCGACGGGCAATATCGGGCGGTCCGGCGTGGGCGTGAACCCGTTGCGCGGGCAGAACAACGTGCAGGGCGCGTGCGACATGGGCAGCTTCCCGCACGAGCTTTCAGGCTACCGGCACGTCTCCGATCCCGCGGCGCGCGCGCTGTTCGAGGCCGAATGGGGCGTTGCGATCGATCCGGAGCCGGGCCTGCGCATCCCCAACATGCTCGATGCCGCCACCGACGGCACGTTCAAGGCGATCTACATCCAGGGCGAGGACATCTTGCAGTCCGACCCGGACACGCATCATGTCGCGGCAGGGCTGGCAGCGATGGACTGCGTGATTGTCCACGACCTGTTCCTCAACGAGACCGCCAATTACGCGCATGTCTTCCTGCCCGGATCGACCTTCCTCGAGAAGAACGGCACCTTCACCAACGCCGAACGCCGCATCCAGCCGGTCCGCAAGGTAATGGAGCCGTTGAATGGCCTCGAGGACTGGCAGGTGACACAGGAACTCGCGCGCGCGATCGGGCTCGAGTGGGACTACACGCATCCCCGTGAGATCATGGACGAGATCGCGCGGCTGACTCCCAGCTTTGCAGGGGTCAACTACGACCGGCTCGATGCGGAAGGCTCGCTGCAATGGCCGGTCAACGAGGCTGCGCCCGATGGCAGCCCGATCATGCATGTCGATGGCTTTGTGCGCGGCAAGGGACGGTTCGTGGTCACCGATTATGTGCCCACCGACGAGCGCACAGGCCCGCGCTTTCCGCTGCTGCTGACCACCGGGCGGACCTTGAGCCAGTACAATGTCGGCGCGCAGACCCGGCGGACGGCCAACACCGTGTGGCACCGGGAGGACGTGCTCGAGATGCACCCGGTCGATGCCGAGAATCGCGGGCTGGGTACCGGCGACTGGGCGCGGCTCGCCAGCCGTTCCGGCGAAACGACGCTGCGGGTGGTGGTGACCGACCGTGTCGCGCCAGGTGTGGTCTACACGACCTTCCACCACCCCGCGACGCAGGCAAATGTCGTGACCACCGACTTTTCCGACTGGGCCACCAACTGCCCCGAATACAAGGTGACGGCGGTGCAGGTCGCGCCTAGTAACGGACCCAGCGACTGGCAGGAGGCCTATAAGGCGCAGGCGACGCAATCGCGCCGCATCGCAGGGCATGACAGCGCGATGGAGCCGGCCGAGTGAGTGCGTATACCGATGACAAGCTGGTCCACATGGCCAACCAGATCGCGCGCAATCTCGCGCTAGACGAGGATCCGGTCGGCGCAGTGGCCGCGCATATCCGCGCCTATTGGAACCCCCGGATGATCGATGGACTGCGCCGTCAGAGCGATGCTGCGCTCGAGCCGGTCGCAGCAGCGGCGATCGCAGGCCTCGAACCAACGCATGGTTGAAGGCGCGCGACCATTCGGCCTGCGCGAGCATTTCGCGGATGGATCGCCCCCGCGCGATATTGAGCGTGCTCTTGTGGAGGAAGCGCCGATCGCGATCGAGATCAATGGGCTTGGCTATGCGGTGATGATGGCGACGCCATCGGATCTGGAAGACTATGCGATGGGCTTTTGCCTGTCCGAACAATTGATAGCATCACCGGCCGAGATGGTCTCGGCCTTTGCCGCGCCGGTCGAGGCGGGTGGATGGGTGCTGCGCGTGCAGCTCGCGGTCGCCAACGCTGCGCCGCTGATCGAGCGGGCGCGGTTGCGGCTGGCAGAGGGGAGCTGCGGGCTGTGCGGGATCGAAAGCCTGGAACAGGTGATGCGTCCGCTCGCCCGGGTTGCAGCGACGCTGGACGTCGAACCCGCTGCCATGTTCCGCGCGGCAGGTGCACTGGGCGATTGGCAGATCCTGGGCAAGGTAACGCGCGCCGCGCACGCTGCAGCGTTGTGCGCAGCCGATGGCAGCATCCTGCTGGTGCGAGAGGATATCGGCCGGCACAATGCGCTCGACAAATTGCTTGGTGCCGCGGCGCGCCAGGGGTTGAACGTCGGCGACCATTTCATCCTGCTCACCGCGCGGTGCAGCTTCGAGCTGGTGCAAAAGGCGGTGATTGCAGGGGCGCCGTTGCTGGTGACGATCTCAGCTGCATCGACGCTCGCAGCCGATCAGGCCGCGGCGCATGGGCTGAGGCTGGTCAGCCTCGCGCGGCACGACAGCCTGCTCGAAATGGGTCAGCCGCTCACTCGCGAATAGCCGGGATATCGAGTTCGGTCACCGATCGCACCTGCATGGCGATGGCTGCGGCATAGTTGCCGTTGCGACTGGTGGCTGGGTCGGAGACAATGGACCAGGGCAAAGGCAGCGCATCCGCGTTGACCGTTACCTGGTGACGACCGTCGATGACGCCATCGAACCGGTAGAGCCCCATCGCATCGGTGCGCACCGCCTGCAGGCCATCGAGAATGACGATGATATCGGGCACGCCGCGCTCGTCGGCATCGCGCACGCCATTGGCGTTGGCATCCAGGAACACGCGGCCCCGCAGCGATCCCGTTCCCCCCACCGGATATTCGGGCCGCCCCAGCACGCCCTGCGCGCGCCCGCCCGAGAACACATATTGCAGCGAGATCGATCCGGCCTGCAGGCGGAACGAGCTGCGCTGGATGCGGGCGATCTCTTCGGGCGTGAAGCCCAGCGGAGAGGTCGCCTGGCCGATCAGCCCGTTGCGACTGAGCAGGCTCGAGCGCGTATCGGTGAACGATGCGGTCAGCGTCCAGCTCGACGACAGCCGCGCGGTGGCCACCAGCGTCGCCGAGAACGCCTGGTCCTGCTGCGATGCCAGCACATCGAGCACGCCTCCGGTCGAATCGACCGGGCCGAACAGCGACTGGGCCGAGCGGCTGGCGTTGCTGCGATAGGCAAGCGTCGCATCGACGGTGATACCGGTGAACGGGTTGGCGCCGCCGCTGATGCCGATGCCGATGCTGTTGCCGCGTTCGACCCCGGCAGGATCGCCCGGCACGATCACTTGCTGCAGCATCCGGCGGTGATCGAACGACAGCTGGGTGCTCAGCCTGCTGCCCGAGGGAAGCCAGGCCGGGAGCGTCCAGTTCTGGTTCCATCCGATGCGGTAGAAGTCCGATGCTGGATCGTGGCTCCACCCTGCCTCGATGCGGGTGGTTCCGACATCGGAGGCCAGATCGAAAAATGCCAGCAGCTGGCTGGCGGTCTGGCCGTTGGCGACCCGCAGCGTGGTGTTGAGCCCCGCTGCCATGCGGAAGGTCAGCTGCCGCCGGACATCGACATTGGCCAGGATGCCGCTGGAGCTTTGCCCGTTGACCGATTCCACCGCATCCACGCTCGCCGTCCAGCGCCAGCGCTGCGACGAAACCGAAAAGCGGTAATAGGCGCCATAGGCGTTGTTGACGATCGCCGCTGTGCCCCAGGCCAGCCCGGGATCGAAGTAATAGAAGCCGCCGCTATGCGCCGCGCGGCCCCGGCGCAGGCTTGCGTCCAGCCAGAAACCGCCCGCCTTGCCGGTCTCGCGGAACACGAAATTGGGGTCCGGGTTGCCGCCGAGGTTCGACCAGATGGTGTTGGCCTGCAGCTGGAAGCCATCCTTCTCGACCTTGACGCTGGCCAGCGCGCCCTGCGACGAGAGGCGGTCCTGGCCTTGCGACGGGCCGGTGGCCAGAATGATCGCAAAGGGATCGCGGCTGTCATCGACCGCGATGGCCTGAAAGCCCAGCGATACGCCCGGACCCACATCGGCCTGGCCGCCTGCGGTCATGCTGAGGCCCGACAGGCTGGAAAAATTGCCCAGTCGGATGCCGCCCAGCAGCCCGGGCTCACCCACCGCCAGATTGAAGCTGGCAACAGGCTCCGGATCGAGCCCTGCGGTGAGCACCCAGAGCGGGGCAAAGCTGTTGAACTGCACCGATCCGCCGAGCAACGGGGATGTCGGGATGAAGAACCGCTGCTGGCGGCGCAGCAGGTCGATCGATTGCGTGGCGACATTGCCCACGCTGCTGTCAACCACCCAGCCATTGCCGAGAGGCAGGCCAGTGCTGGACAAGGTGAGTGCGCCGTTGAAGCCGCTGCCCTGCGAGGCGGTGAAGGCGCGCGCCGCGGTGCCGGTGCGCAGCTGCGCGTCGATGCCCAGCATGCCGTAGTTGATCGTCTGGTAGCGGCCCGAAACCGTGAGCCCGAGCTCTTCCTGCACCTGATCGAATGCGGAGACATCGAGCCCCTCGATCCGGGCCTTGGGCACGATGCGCGAACCGCCCAGTTCGACCACCAGCGAGCGCAGGTTGCCCTTGCGATTGATGTTGCTGTCCTCGCCCGCCTTGGTCTGTTCAGGCAGGGCGCCGCCATCGATCAGCCGGTCGACATAGGCTTGGTCCGCGGCGCCTTCGTCGGGCGCGCTTTCCTGTGCCGTCTGGGCGAGCAGCGGCGGACTCGACGCTGCGACGCTTGCGATCAGCGTCAGCGCCGGTCGCAGCAGCCGCCCGCGTGCAGGATATGCCGATCGGTCACCGCGCATCGTGTGGCATCAGGGTTCGAACACACCGTCGAACTGGAACGAGCTCACGGAATCATTGATCGTGCCGCTTATCGTCAGGGGGAACGCGATCGGATCGGCCTCTCGACCCGGCTGTTCTGGCTGCTCGCGCGCCTCGATCGCGTCGCCGCCCTTGTCGACGTTGAGTGCGATACGCCGGGTTTCTCCGGGCAGGATCGGCAGCGTGGCGGGGGCGAACTCGCGCAGGACGCCTTTGGCATCCTTGCCCCGCAGAAATGCGGACAGGCGGCCATGCGCAAGCCCGGTGTTCTCGACCATCAGCACTGGTGTCGGCGTGCCGTTGATGTCGGCGACGTCCACCTTCACGATGCGCAGATTGGGCTTGATGTCGCCCACCGTCACATAAACGATCAGCGCCAGCTGGGCGACCACCGGCACGCTCACCCCATCTGCCGGCGACAGGCGCTGTTCGTTGCTCGAGATCACGATGGCAAAGCGACACTCCATCGGCGGCGTATCGGCAGGCGGGGTTACCTCGAAGCGATAGCGCAGCTGGCCCTTGGCCTGCAGCACGGTCTGGCGGCGCTCGATCGACACCCAGGGGCGGCAGGAATCGGGCTTGAGCGTGTTGCCCAGCACCACGCCGCCATCGGGGGTCAGATCCCATTCGGCGGTTTCGAAGCGCAGGTCGGCAGCGGTGTCGGCGGCATTGGCCAGTTCGGCGACGCCGCGCACGGTCTGCCCGGGATTGGCGGCCAGTTCAAATCTGGGCGGGGCGAGCGACAGCGCAAAGTCCCCCGCCTGGGCAGGCAGCGGCGCCAGCCAACAAACGATTGCGAAAGCAAGGAAAACAAGACGGCGCGCAGGTGCGGTCACGATGCTGGATGTCATGGGGCCAACTCTATCTCAAAGCCGAACGACAGGGATTCGGGGCCCGCAAGCCGTGCGCTGTCCACCTCGAGCCTGAGGTCGATGATATCGCGCAGGATCGGCGAACCGATCGGGCCGGAATAGACCAACGCACGCTCGCCCGAGATCAGCGATCCCGCCAGCAGGCCGCCACCGGTGCGCCAGCTGGCGCGCACGGTCGGGCCGCTGGAGCGCGGCAGGGTCATGTAGATGCGGCCCACCTGGCCGACCCAGGTCGCAAGATTAAGCTGGACGCTGACCCGCGTGCTCGCCGACACGATGTTGGATGCGCCGGCAGGCCCGCTTGGCTGCCATTGCATTTCCAGAAACGGATCGAGCACCACCGTCCCGCTGTCGTCGACGCGGAAGGTGCGCACGCCGGGGTCCGGCGCGGCTACCGTCTGCGCAAGGGCAGGGGCGGTCAGCGCGGCGCTCAGGCAGCACGCGAGGGCAAGGGCGAACAGGCGCATCATGGCAGCGACAGGGTGTAGACCGCGCGGCCGGTATAGGTTCCCGCCGCCGGAAGCACCGAGTTGGCGTACTGGAAGGTCATGCACTGCTCCTTCCAGGTGTTCGCCGGGAAGGTCGCCAATGTCTGGGTTCCGCCGGTGAAGCTGCCATTGGGGAACTGGAAGACGGTGTCGCCGATACCCGACATGGTCCAGCTGATCTGGCTGAAGGGGATGGTGTCCGAACCGCTGGTGAGGTTGGCAGGCGTGGTCACGGTGAGCGTCGCGACGCCAGAGCTCGTGCCGCCGGGCCGAGACCATGCGCCGATATAGACCTGCGAGGGAGGGGTGCAGAAGACGAAGCCGTCAATCGGGCTTTGCGATACCGTGCTGTTGGAGGTCATCTGCTGCGCCGTTCCCGATGCGACGACGCCCGCCGGGACCGAGACCGAAACGGTGTTCACCGTGCCATTGTTGCCGGGGGTGCCGCCATTGGAGTGCGTGCCTGAATAGCCGCCCTGACCGACCTGGAGATAGATCGCGCGCGAGCCAGAGGAGATGGTGATGGTATAGGCATGAGCCGGCGCCGCCGGAACCAGCGCAGCAGACAGCGCGAGGATGCCGGCCCCGATACGGAGTTTCGGATTGCGCTGCCCCGTTTCGCGCAGGACATGCGCGAAGGCAGGAACGTGCCTTGAATTCATTATACTCCCCCCCCC